>CAZATL010000015.1:0-15786 GCA_964488055.1 uncultured Gammaproteobacteria bacterium
CGGTAATATCTTCAACGCGATATTGGAAGTGGTCCACCGCCTATCCATGTCACTGATTTATTTGGGAGTCCATCAAAACCACACAGATAATTGCTAGCCTGATAAAGATACTCTTTTTCTTTTGCATCCGTGTCCTCAATAAAATCACAAAGCCAAGTCCCTGGAGAGGATGTCAATTGTGGTTGATCGTTGCCATAGCTACAAGAATGTAGATAATATGTCCCTGATTGAGTCTTAGCATGGCTAAGACACTTATCAATCGCCGATTGTATTCCAACAAGTGGAAAACGTTGATCTGTAGAGTATGGTACGCCATTGGGTCTTGATTTGCTAAGATCTGTTTCTGAACCATAAGCACTAAGAACTCCGCTTTTTAGATCATATTCGTAATCACGGAAAGTGTCTTTTGATGTGGAATATACTTTTATCATAAACGAAGCAGGATAGCCCGTATTTTCTCCTCCTTGCAATCTTTTTGCTTGATCTGCCGTATCAGCGAATGTTGCACTAAACCCTGTGACTGCAAATTTGCTATCCCATAAATCTAAACTTTTCCTCAATTCATCTAGCGCTTGATTGTATGAACTTTCCATATTAATCAATGTGGTTGATGTTGGTATAGGCATGTTTTTTGGAGTGGCGACTGGTTCATTAGTAGGGGATATTGAAGGCACAAGTACCTGATTAAGTTTTGAAGGTGCTAAAGAGTCAGAGTTATTATTTTGTGTCTGAAAATAAACCATATAGCCAAGCCATGCACATAAACCTAAAGATAGTGCAAGCACAGTAAAAATAATGATTGGCATTGTTTTGTTACCTGTTTGAGTAGAATGGTAGGATTGTTGGGTTACTGGAACTATGGATTGATCTTCCATGTGATTAATATATCAAGTAGGACAAATTATTGTTTATATCGGCAATTATACTCTTGTTCTTTACAATAGAGAAAAAAATTTCTAATTTTTTCAGCTTGGGGTGCCAAGTTGTATGTTGCGAGTTTATTACTTTTTTATTGTTCCATAGCTTCTGATGATCCTCTGATGATCCACTCAACTTGACTTAATGAATCCAGATAAATTACACTGATAATATGTCAAATCAAATAGAACATAAACCGCAAGAAATCCCAGCACCGTCGAAGAGTCAGGCCTCACTGTTAATTGTGTCCGTGTTGCTGACTGCCTTGATTACTGCATTGCTGGTCAGTGGAGGAATGTCATTGTGGCAGATGTACTCTTCATCAGATGTGACAAAAACATCGATTAATGAGAGAATGCAGATTCCAAGTGAAAAGGCGCAGACCGAAGAAGGTAGAATAAATGATACGAAAGATTCGTATGACAAGAAAACCGATCTGATTGATGATGAATGTACTATTGATGGGTGTCTGTTTGAGGACGAGAATGGCGATGCAGTTGTGGGCTTCGCTAACCTTAAAGGGTATTACCATACATATAGCAAGCTTGATTGGGGTGATGTCGAAGTTACATGCGATGCGATCATAGTAACTGATGGAAGCGCCGCACTTATCGACAACTTTAAGGAATGGATACAAAATGGCAATGGGTTGAATAGAATGAGTGAAAATGGCGATCTGATTCTCAATATCGATTTGACTTCATCAAGCCCTGAAGACCAATCACTAATCAAGTCCTCAACAAGTGAGAGACAAGTTGAGCTAGACATTATCCGCCCTAAGGTCTTGGGAATGGGTGTCTCCGCTTGTGCGAGTCTTGTGCAGATTGTTGATGTGAAGTAAGCGATTTATCCTATCTCCGTCGTTTAAGCTGTATAGTGCTATTTCTAAGGGTCTAGACTGGCACTCATTATGCTAGAATAGACATGTGGCCTTTAGCAACAAGCCAATTAATAACTAAAAGAAAAGAAAACTCATTTCTTTTTTTTGCTTAGATTTAATAAACAACGCTATTTTGTCAGAAGCTCACGGTAGTGTGCGAAAACTTCATTCATATCAAGATCGCAGACATTTGCATCTTTTGCGTACCTTTTTACCTCTTCGTAATCTTCAGGGGCCCAATAACTCCTCATTTGTAGCTTAAAGATTTTTTCTCTAAATACCGCATACAACGTATTCTCATTGTAAAACATCGCATTCCAATCAGCCTTCAGACTGTTTGAGATAGTCTTTACGGCATCTTCTATCTGATTTTCGTGAATCTCTAGTATAAAAATATGCCAAAAACCCTTCCCCCCTGGTCGCTTCTCAACTATAATTTTGTGATGAGGATAATCGTTTAGGATTGTTGGATCATCGAAGCTTTCTGATTCAGTAAAACCGAAAAACATAAGAACATTTTACAATAGATTACCTAATGTTTGACAGATGGGAAGCGTCATTGCGAAGGAGTGATAACGACTGTGGCAATCTATATTTTTGAGATTGCTTCTCCCTCGTGATTACTCGGGATCGCAATGACATGCTAAATGGCAAAATTGCGCGTAACCTCTGTTATTATATAAATCCGTCTTTTGTATTGGTGGTAAATATCAGTTGTCACCCGAAAAATATGAACATGTTCAAACCAGTGAAAGCAAAATCAGTGGAAGAATATATTGCTAGTCTCCCGCCAGAGAGACGAAAGATAGTGGAGTTTCTGGACAAGTTTATCAAAGAAAGTGCGCCCACTCTCAAGTCTCACTTTGCCTATAACATGCTCGGGTATGGCAGCTTCAAATATAAAAATCATAAGAAAGAGATACTCGATTGGCCTACCATATCACTAGCAAGTCAGAAAAATTATGTAAGCATATACATCTGCGCAGTAGACAAAGGAGAGTATCTTGCCGAAAAATGCAAAGACGAACTTGGCAAGGTAAGTGTGGGTCGGAGCTGTATCAGGTTCAAAAAAATAGAGGATCTGAATCTTGACGTTCTGAAAAAAGTCATAAAGCAAGCAGAAAAATCCCCCGGCCTAGTCATGTAGTCGTTCCCCCATTCCACTACCCATATCTCTCGGTCCCGGAAAGAGGCAGTACGTCAGGTGCCTTCACATACGGCTCATACCCTGGACACACAGATTGGGCAAGTCCTTGTATTGCAGGTCCACATGTCCTGCTCTGGCCTTCTATAGCGAGTGTTTCCACAGCATACTTGCCTGCTTCCGCAGGGTTTCCACAACCACCAAACTCTCCAAGAAAACGACATCGCGGTAATTTCTCATTCATAGTTTTAATCTTGGGATTATATCAGTAGTTCGGATTACCAGAACCTCTGTGTCAGGGCAAGTCAACACCCAGCCAGCTACCCATCCCGCAAAGAAGATAAATATAGTACAATAATCCAGATACGTATGATCATTCGAAGAATTAGTTTTATCCAAATCTCCTCCTGTTGCTGTAGACCATGATTCATTTGGTTTGCAGAACCGTGTCTTCTCCGAAAAACTACATTTAGAAAACAAGATTTTGCAAGGCAAAATAACAAGGGATCCTTCGGCAAGCTCAGGATGACGATGGTGGTGGGTGAGGAATATTTTGCAAGGCAATAATTAATCTCATTTGAGGTTTAATTTCCAGGGCGCATCAGCGCCGTGAAATTATATTCCAGGTCATACCAGCGAACGCTGGTATCCAGAGGTAGAAAATTTTTCACTGGACCCCGTCGTTCGACGGGGTGACTAGCTTAGTTACAGTTTTATTATTTATTAGTTTTTTATATGTCCTATACAGAGCTTTTCCCAAACCAAGTTATCCCAAGTGATTTGCCTGCCTACCATGTCAACAGGCCAGAACTACCTGCTCCTACTTGCCACATGTTTGAGCCAAATCACCTAAAATTACTTGAAGATATCAGGTCCGGTGCGGCTACTTTTTCCCCGCAGGGAGTCATAAACAGTGGGGGAGAGGTGATAGCGAGCATCGGTGAGGCTATAGTGTACGGAGTGAGGCGAAAGATCAGGAGTCTTCCTTCAAACGCTCACATCGGACACTTGCTTTGTAAAAAATCCATATAAAATCGAGCCAGCAACAGCAAAGTACGGAGCGAAAAACGGACTCCTCATTGTAAATAATACCGCGCTTGCAGTTCGCGTCACAAGTGGTGGCAACTACGTCACGCGCCTTGTGGCGCCAGAGTATCAGCGTGTGCTAGGCGAAGGATATGTCGAGATCATTAGTCTTGCCAACAAAAATGCACTTTTGCAAAGTTCGACCATAATTGCTGACAACGTGTATAGTAGTGGAGTATTGAAGTAGCTTATTAGCAGTATGCGGATTGCTTTCAAAATATGTACAATGAAGTTATGAAGATCAATAACATATTTCTAAAAATATTTGTTGCAGTTACATTTGTTGCAATGGTTGTGGTGAATGCACTGGCAAATATCCTGCCAATAAACGGCATTCAGACGGGAGCCGTATCAGACTCATATCCCAATCTATTCGCACCAGCTGGCATAACATTTGCTATTTGGGGCCTGATATACACACTTCTTGCGATCTATACTGTGTACCAGACGGGATTAATAAATAAAGTAAATAATAAAATAATTAAAGATGTAATAAATAGGATAAACATCCTTTTCATAATTACATCAGTGACTAATTTTGCGTGGATATTTGCGTGGCACTACAGATACATAGGTCTTACCGTTATCCTAATGCTTGTACTATTAGTGTCACTTATAAAAATTGCGAACGTCCTAGCGAAACACAAGCTTGATACTAAGGAGATGATATTTGTTCATACACCATTTAGTGTTTATTTCGGATGGATCACAGTAGCAACAATTGCAAATATCACAGTTTGGCTAGTGAGCGTAGGGTGGGATGGCTTTGGGATAGCTCAAGATATTTGGACAATCGCGGTACTACTAGTGGGCGCAGCTATTGGGATCTTGAGGGGAATGAAAGACAGGAACGCAGCTTATCTTCTTGTTTTCGCTTGGGCGTATTTTGGGATCTGGTACAAGCACACTTCACCTACTGGTTTTGACGGAGTATACGGAGGGGTGATCGCGACAGCATTGATTTGCATAGCCCTATTCCTCGCTGCTGCCTCAATGCTTTTTTACAAAGCAATATCATCGAACTCATCATCCTAACTGTTCACAGTTCACTGAAAACTGTCCACTCTTTATTCAGAACGGCAACGTATGTACAGTCTCGTCCTGCTTCTTTCCATTCCTATACTTTTCCCACTTCGTTGCTATCTTCGCGCGTTGTGAGCCAGTGCCTATGTACACGCATCCGTAAGTACACCCATGCTCAAATACCTGTTTGGTGATTTTCACATCATCCGTGCAGTACTTTATTATCTTGTCTATCTCGCCTGTCTTATACCACTCTGTAGCTTGTAGCCCGTGACCAGATTTTTTCACGCCCAGCGTGGATTGGGCGACATCATTCAGTGAGAATCTTCGCCCTGTAGTCTGTCTTATGTCTTCTAGCATGTCAAAAGACGAGATGTTTGCGACATTGCCATGATAGTACGCTTGGAGTACTGGGAGATCAAATCCCACGCTGTTGTAACCTATTGCATAGGATGCCTTCTCAAGACGTGGAAAGAGATCCTGGATATTTTTTTCTGTGAATGTGTAATAGTTATTATCTGCATAGTCATAGAGCACGACCACAGACACTTCGAGCTTCTGTGGGTCGGCGAATTGTCTGAAGGTGTATTTGGTCTCGATATCAAAGACGACCGGAAAAGTATTCATACATTTGATTTTGGATTTAGACAATAGGATTTTTGCTTTTAGTGTATTCTTCTTTTTTTCTTCTTTGGGAGTTCTCTGAAGATCTCCATCGTAAAGGCGGATTTTATTCCTTTGGCCTTTATGTGTGGCAGTCGCAGGTCGACTTTGTTTATATCCACCTGGAGCTCCTGTCTGTATTGATGCATGATCCTAAAGAATAGATCAATCTCGTTATCTGGGAGAATTTTTTCAGATTGCGTGACATATTCCTCAAGCTTCAGTAGTCCCCAGAGTGATGAGATGAAGTGGGGATTGGCCATATTGAGCTGAAATAGATCTCCAGCGTAAGGCTTTACTTTGAGTGTGTTCATGCGTATCTCATCGCGCATTACATTTTGGTGAGGCTTCTTGTCAAGAATTTCTTTCTTGAATTTCGCAGCAAGAGCAATAGCGTCTATTTCATCCTTGCTACTCGCGGGGCTCATATAGATGTTCTGTTTTGTGTCTTTGGTTGTGGTAGAATCATGAAATATGTCACTCATACAAAATATTCAAAAAGACCTAACAACAGCTCTCAAGGCAGGAGACCAAAAAACAAAAGATACCTTGAGGTTTATTGTATCACAGCTCAAGTACAAAGAGATAGAGCTAAAACGCGAAGTGAATGACGAAGAAGTCGTCACAGCCATAAGAAAGCAGATAAAGGAGCTTGACGAAGCAAGAGCGCAGTTTATCCTTGGTCATCGCCAAGATCTTGCGACAGAAAATGATGATCAATCAGCAATACTACGCAAGTACTTGCCAAGTGAGGTATCTGACGAAGAACTTGAGAAGATGGTGCGAGGATTCATCGACGCAAATAGAGAAGCGTACAACACAAATCCAAAAGCTCTCACAGGCAAGGCGGTAGGAGCGCTCCGCGCCAAAGCCTCACCGAGTCGTATAGCTGCGATCTATGGGAAAATCGCAAGTTAAGTGTCAATATCAAGCATCAGGTAAGAGAAAATACTCAATCCTCAACTGATAATTAATCTGTAACAGAAGTTGCGCAGCAATTGTGGCTTAAACCCATCATAATAACCTAATATGTCATCCTGAACTTGTTTCAGGATCTATCTATATAAAGATGCTGAAATAAATTCAGCATGACAGGTAATATTATTTTTATTGCGTAACTTCTGTTTGTAAATTGTAAATTGATAATTGATTTAGGTCTCTACCGCCGCTCCTTCTTTGTACTTGGTCTTATACCCTTTGTTCTTCCTTGGCCTATATTTGTTCGGATATTTCATCTCTGTCTTGAAGTCTCGACTTATTTTCTCGACCATCTTGAATACTTCGTAAGGATTTTTCACATGCCAGAGCGTATACACGAATTGCCCAGCAGATTGGTGTGCATGTCTATATTTGCCATGCAAGTGGATATTACCAGAACTATTTGTGAGTAGCATGTCTCGTAGCCCCACATCAACCTTTGTCTGTGCGATTTCATCATATTCAATTGACTCAAAATCCTCGCCGAAGAGCCCACTTCTTATGAGTATTCGTCTGTCTGTCGCTAGATAGCTTGTTGATTGACACGAAATGATAGAGTAAATGATAGGTCCGACTATCATGATCATGCCAATAAGTAGATGGGGGAGAAGAAGGAAAAGTGAGCTATCTCCTAGGCCAAGTAATTGACCTTCGGTCATCATAAAATACTGAATGAGAATCATCCAAAGTGCACCAGCAAAAAAGTATGGAATAGATTTGTCGAGTATGTATGGCAGAAGCTCTGGTCTACCCTCCCAGAGGACAGATTCGTTTGTTTCAAGTATTCTTCGAAATTTCGTCATTGGTTTAATAAAAAATTGAAAATATAAATGTTTGACAAGTATTAGTTTTGTGACTCCGCACCACTATCGATTTCTACTGTTTTTGATTCGCCGGTTGTCTCATCTAGCTCGAGATGCTTCATATTCTCCTCAACAGGTCCTTGCTGACGTTTCACGTCTTCGAGCTCTCTCTCTGGCTCTGTTGCAAGTTTCTCAAGCTCCACTCTTACCTCTCTTGCTGCCGCTGCCTTGGCCTTCAGATAGGTCATGAGTTGTTGTGCCGAAAGATTATTCATGAGGAATACCGGCAAGATGAAGCCTATCTCGTCAAGCGCCTGCTGGCGGATCTTCTCATCTTTTGATATGAGCTTTTGAAGAATATTCGTGATCACTTCGAGGTCTTGTGTGACCCAGTCTAGTCTGGAGTGGACGATATCTGAGACTGGTACCTCACCAGACTTGTACTGTTCTATCCAGAGCTTTCTGATGTCCTCGTATTCATCAAGCTCACTCGGATCAAGTGGTATGGCTTGATCGATCTGACTCTCTGGATTTAGTGCCATCTCAAGCTGATCCTCAAGCATGCGAGTGATCTCTATATCCTTCTCTGGCGGAGCTCCTTCTTCTGGTGCGGTCACGGACTTTGCTGCGTTTGCCTGGCGTATTGCTTCGCGCACTACCTGGAGTGCTTTCACTTTCTCGACACCCGACTTTTCGACCAAAGTCTGTAGAACTGTCTCGTCTGTGATGCTAGGCGACTGTGATAGAGTCTCAAGTGTTTGCTGCACTTGCTTCCGAGAGAGACCTGTCTCTTGCTGGATAGTTGTCACTAGCTGCTCGTCTTCGATTGTGTGCTTTAGGATTTCTTTGGTGATATTTGATATTTTTTCGTCGGTGAATACTTTCTGTAGTTCGTTTGAGAGTACTGACACGACAGGTTGAGTTGCCTCCATCTGAATGCCGCTTGCGAGTGTTGTCCGCACAATAGAGTCGAGTGGTGTGTCGCCAAATGACCCAAGACTTACCTCTTTTTGTTTTTGTACTAGTTTTGTTGTCTCAAGAATGATTGCCTGTATCTTTTCTTTAGTGAGGCTTGTCTCTTTCACAAGATCGGTTACGATCGAAGAAGATAGCGAGCTGTGCTTGGAGACAGATTCGAGTACCTGGCGAATAGTTTCCTTGGATGATGTGGTGCTCTTCTCGAGGCTTTCGAGGACATTGCTGTCGACTTGTGATTTGTTTAGCACTTCTCTTGACGACAACACAGCTATCTGGCTGCCCGTCGTGTTTGATTCTGATGACTCAAAAGACTGCTTTACACTGTTTTCCACTCTCTGCATGTCGTCCCTCACAAGATTACTTATGGTCATGGGGGACTGCGACTGGACTATTCTCGTTGCTTCAACCACAATGTCCTGTACTTTTTCTTTTGTTATTCCTGTTTCCTTCACTATTTCCTGGAGAGTTGTGGCATTTAGCACTTGCTGTTTTGAGACCGACTCAAGCGTCTTCTTGATCACATCTGAAGATACTTGAGTATTTTTTTCTATCTCACTCACCATACCAGGATTGCCCTGAACGATATTTAGGATGAGTTGGGCTATACGCACAACCATCTGTCCACCTATTGCACTTGCCCGCTCGGAGACTGTAGTCATGAGCTTGTCGACTTGGGTCAGCAGCTCTCTGGCGTGTACTTTGTCTGGCACGACAGTGCTCGCGATTCTACCCATATCCTGTGCCCTCCGAACGAGAGTCTGTGTCTGCTTTAGGACTTCTCGCACACGATCTTTTGATACCTGTGTGTGCTCGGAGATCTTCTCGACTACTGTAGTGAATGGCTTATCAATATTTTGGGCATATGTCTGCAGGATTTGCTTCACAGAGGACGCCTCAACCTTTGAGCCTGCAGATATTGCCTGCAGAGCGCTGTGGTTGTTTGTAATGTTGTTTATGACATTATTCGTGGTTTGTATGACACTTTGTTCAGATACCTTCGATGTATCAGCTGATGACTTTGTGAGATTTACAATATTCTGTTCATTCATGTGTGAGACTATGGTCTCGACAGATTTTGTGAGCTCATTTCGTTTATTTATGTATGTCTGTGAGGCTCTGTTTGTAGAACTTAAAATCCGCTGTGCATAGACATCGTTTTGGGTGGAGGCTCTCGTAAAGAGTTCTGTTCTGATGTTCAGGTATGTCTGTCTATCTGTTGTTGTGCTGGCAGATAGTGGATTCTCAAGCAGTGCAAGATTCTGCTTCACGGCTTTTTGGGACTCCTTATTGGTCTCGAGTCTGGCGATATCTTTGAGTGTTGTGGCTCGAAGACTCATGGCAGTCACAATAGACTCAGTCTTGGTCTGTCTCACGACATTCGGGTTGTCCAGTCGGAGTCTCTGGACCTGATCTCGAGTCGTCGTCTTTGGACTTATTGCATCGTACTTTGGTGATTGCGGGACGTTCGGTGATGGAGGTGTCGGCCCATTTGGCGATGTTTTCGGTTTGGGCGACATTTTGTCGATGTAACCAAAGAGGGCATTGCGCATAGCATATATCCCATCACAACAATCATCTCTATATATTCGTAGCAACCACCACGGGAACCAGGTCACTGCCCACCAGAGAATGAGTGCAATGACATACTCCATAAATGTATCTATATAGTTGCCGTTATTGAGACCGTTTGATCTTTGGGCAGGTCCTCCGTAGGCTATGATGATGGCAGTTGGGAAGATGTATCCTATTGTCTTCTCGATGCGAGAGAAATCAAAAGCAAATGGTATTCCTGTCTCAAAGAATTTCGCTGTAGCCCCGAAAAATAATGCGAAAAGTGGTCCGTAGAAAAGCCATTGGAAAAATACCCCTATCCATATGCGACCTGTGTTTCTGATAAGTGGGAAGGAGAGTAGAAGTGGCAAAAATGGTGACACAAGTAGCAGGAACCAAAGCAATATCTTACGTAGCACCATCATCACACCCATCATGTAGTACGTGACATTTGTCAGTTTCAGGAGGAAGATGGTTGTGTCTGCAGACTCCTTGACTCTTATATTCAGATCTCTACAACCAATGAATCTAATGTAGTTTGACTCCTGGCTCGCTGCTCCGAAGTAGGTATTGAATACATCATTCCCACCAAGTGACTCTATGAAGAACTTCATAATGACTTCTGACATTGCAACCAGTACAAAAACAATAGATGCAGAAAGCACGATGAATAAGGCAGATAGCCCTATCTTCATAAACGAGCTCTGTGCGGAAAACTTGTACCCAGACCGAAGCCTTCTGGCTACTATGATGGCAAGTCCAAACACTGCAGTGACGACAATTAGAAAGCTTATAGCTACATTTCGACTTAATCCCCATACTTGCTTCAGAGATAGTGCTTGATCGATAGCAGACCTCGTGAGTGTCCAGTTCACAAACTGTCTGGCTCTCTCGTACGATTTGCCAACAGCCGTGACATCTTGATCTTCTGCCCAGTAGTGAAGAAGTCTCGGATCCTCATCGAATACAAATTTATTTAGCTCGTCGATCTCTGCCTGATTTGTGACAGGTGGAGTCACGACTATCCTCGAGAATGTCGTTGCACAGCCTTCGGGTAGGTTGCTGATATCATTTAGTATATTTGATTTATATTTGTTGTAAGAATCACCCCATTTGTCTGGTTCATCCTTTTTGTAAAATGAGTCAAAAGTAGGTTCCCCCGTCCCCGGAAGTGGGATCGTACACACGCCACCTGCTGATTCAGGTAGACCCCGCTCGTTCATTGCCCCATTCTTACAAGGTATTGGGGTAATCCCGAGTCTCACGTAGTCATAGAAGTCAAGTGCCACAACATCCCTACCTAGTGGAAGGAGAAATATTGCTAGTAACAAAGAAATAATGATTATGGCTTTCGAACGCATAAAAAATCAAACAAAACAAAAAATTACACAAAAACTAGGATATTTTGTCTATATAAGTAATAGTATGTTATAGCATTGACAAGTGCAAGGGAAATCATCCATAATAAGACGCCTCGCATCAAAGTAGGTGCGATGCCTGAATGAAGTTATTTTTTTGTAGACACATTATTAGTAATGGAATGATCATATGAAATCAATAAAAAACAGTCTGGTATCAGTCTTAGTTTTATTTTCTTTTGTTTTGCTTATTTGCATGATTCCAGTATTAGCTGACACTCCAACGCTTACACCAACCATCCCAGCTGGCGCTTCGACCAGTACCCCCACGCCAACAGTCCCGGCTGGAGCTGCAACAAGCACGCCAACGCCGCCACCTGTGCCTCAGCTTGGAGTCCTTCCAATATGTCCCGTCGTAACAATGTGTAGGAATGATGCATCGTGTGCAAGTGGTGGGGACAAACTTCACAGAGTTAAGATATCAGGAACAGGTATAAATATTCCTGGCAATAGTCCCATATATTTCGAACAATGCATACTGATTGACGGTGCGAGATATTGTCTACCCATGCCACTTGTTGACGTCGGAGGTGGTAATTACAACGTGGCAAGCGACGCCGAATGGGTTGCGGATAATCAAGCGTTTATGAATGCCATCATTCAGAAATGTCGAGCAGGATATGTGAATGCAACTGATGCTGACGCTGCGTGCACAGAAACTGCAATAAGAGCAACAGATGGATATGACAGACTTGATGACGTACTTAGAGGTCTTGATTACAACTTCCATGGACTGTTCACGAATAATGGCGGAGCACTTGAGAGGGTTACGACGCAGCCGTTCAATATCCCAGCAAGTGGGTATGAATGGGAAGATATTACTAAAATCAACCCTTATCATGAGAAGATGTTCCAGGTAGTATATTTCACTGGGTTTGGTGGAACAACAGGGGGTGGTGGTGGTAGCACACCTCATGCATCCGACCTTGGGATGCCAAATACCCAAAGTATCTGTGGCCCTGTAGCGTATGATCCATATGGTAAGGTCTTCAACTCAACATCCTTGAATCCAATAGAAGGTGTGAATGTATGGATTTTTGCACCAAAAGTCGGACTTGATGGATTACCTGTAATGGACGGAGCATATCCAGTGTATTCGAAATACATAGACACGGATGTGGCGTTCCAAAATCCTTGGAAGACGACCCCATATGGAGACTTCACTTTCAGACTCCCACCAGGTACATACAAACTGCTTGCTAATACGGGCAGTAATGATGCATTAGATAGTCTGGAGTTTTCAACAAATCCGACTGCTGGCTATCCAGGAAATATAAGTGGGTCAACTATAGTGGACGCGAACTTTACAGATAGTTCGGTGCTAATTTCCCGAGATGGCAAGACAGAGACCTTTTACAGTAATGTATACGAATCAAATGCAGCTGATCTCGCCCCAAATATTGTGCAAGCAAATGTGGCTATTCATAAGAATGTGGCAGTAACAGGGATAGACAAAACTTCGTATATCGTATATCACGACAAGAATGTCACCCAAGCCGGCTTTGTGATAGTCACGGGCCGTGCATCCATGCCGTATAGTGAGGTGGCAACATTCACAAGAGAAGGCCGCAAGATAAAGTCTGTTATTGCGGGTCTAGATGGAGCCTTCTCAATCTCTATGGATCCCACCAAAGACTACGGACCAGGTGAGGAGTATTATCAACCGGGTGCCTACCAGCCAATATACACCAGGGTATTGGCATATTTACCAAATGAGGTAGCTGATGCTTTGCTAAAAGCGATAAATTGGGTATCAAGCAAAATAATAAGACCAGCATATGCGCAGCAGATGGCCCCGCCATCGCCACAAAGACTAGGACATGTAGAGGGCTATGCATATGGCACGTCAGGCGTCACACTACCTGGTGCTGAGGTCTCGGTCATGGATACAGTGAGGTTCACAGTGGTCTTCAAGACGGTTGCTGATGACACAGGTTACTTCGTTATACCGTCTGACAGACTACCACCGAGTGACTTTAGTCTTATGTATAAGCCGGTTGGGTCAGGCGTGGTGCAAGTGGCAAACCAAGCAGAGTTTTTGGCAAAGAATAAGAGTTACCTCGAGTCAGAACAGATCTCACTCGTCGGTCCAAATCTATCGACCAAAGCTGCTGAGTATGTGGCGACAAAGCCTGATCTTTATCCAGAAGTGAGAAAGATCGAGATGGTCACAAACTCACAAGCTACACCGACTCCAGGAGTGGGTGGTGGTACGTCACAAGTCGGTGACCAAACGTCGCAAAATGGACCCAATATGGATGGGGGCGAGCAGTCAATGCAAGGCAGTAGTCTCAACTTGATGCTGCTTGTGTATGTAGTCATACTACTTGTACTTGTAGTTGGCGTGGGGATACTTGTTGTCTACTATATGAAGCGCAAGCAAGATCCACATCTATACGATCAGCAAATGTAAAAGTATATGCTTGCAAAAGTATTCACTGGTACGACTATTGGCCTTGACGGGATACTCATCACAGTAGAGGTCGATGTGGCAAGTCGCGGATTCCCCACCTTCACAATAGTTGGGTTGCCAGGCAAAGAAGTGAATGAGAGTAAGGATAGAGTCAGGACTGCGCTCTCAAATGTCGGCTATACCATGCCAGAGTCTAGACTCACGGTGAATCTTGCTCCAGCTGACGTGCCCAAAGCAGGTAGCCTTTTCGATCTTCCGATAGCAGTTGGTATCCTTGCTGCACAGGATCATATAAGTACAAAATTTCTGAAGGAAACATTTTTCGTAGGCGAAGTGTCGCTTCAGGGAGATATACGACCAGTGCCTGGTATCTTGCCACTTGTCATAATGGCAAAAGAGAAAGGATTTGCTTCTGTGTTTGTGCCATCTGACAATGCAAAAGAAGCATCATACGTGGATGGGATTACTGTCTTTGGGGTGGGTCATATCCTGGACCTTGTGCATCATGCGCGAGGTGACAAACTCATGTCAGCACAGATCTTCGAGGACCTGACGGTAGAGGCGACGAGGTACACATATGATTTCTGTGACGTGAGAGGTCAGGCGCAAGCCAAACGGGCGCTTGAGATAGCAGCAGCTGGCGGACATAACATACATATGAAGGGTGTGCCAGGCGCGGGTAAGACCATGCTGTCACGTGCTTTCCCATCTATCCTTCCGCCACTTGAGCGCGAGGAGGTGCTTGAAGTCACAAAGATCTACTCCATCACAGGGCTACTTGACAAAAACTCTGTAGTATCAACTCGCCCATTTCGTTCGCCACATCACACGACAAGTAGGATCGGGCTAATTGGTGGTGGCTCAACACCAATGCCCGGCGAAATAAGCCTTGCACATCGGGGGGTGTTATTCCTTGACGAGTTCCCCGAGTTTGACAGAAGCTCACTTGAGGCGCTGCGTCAGCCGCTTGAGGATGGAGTGGTGACGATCTCTCGCGCTGCTGGGAGCCTCACCTTCCCCGCAAGATTTCTGCTACTTGCTGCAAGTAACCCATGCCCATGTGGCTATACAGGTCATCCGACCAAGAGATGTATCTGCACACAAAGCGCCATACTCAAATACAAAAAGAGACTGTCGGGTCCCATGCTTGACAGAATAGATATACATATCGATATTCCTCCAGTCGAATACGACAAATTAGCTGGAGAGGGAGGGGATGGTGAGAAGTCGGGCGAGATAAGAAGTAGAGTAGTGAGCGCTCGCGCGCGTCAGAAGTCGCGCCTCGCGCCCTACGGCAAGCTCACAAATGCTGAGATGACAAGTAGCGAGCTTAAGCGCCTATGCAAGTTCACAGATGATGGGCGAGAAATGCTCAAGAGTGCAGCGACAAGACTTCAGATTTCGGCAAGGTCCTTCTACAAAGTTGCGAAAGTAGCACAAACACTTGCAGACCTATCTGGATCTGATACGATTAGCGTAGAGCATATCGCAGAGAGCCTGCAGTATAGAGTGAAAGGGGAATAAAAAAGTGAACAGTGAACAGTTCACAGTGGACAGTAATCAGACCCATATTGAAAATTTATACATTTTATTCCACATCATTAATATGAAAAAATTACTTGGCATAATGATTTCTACTTTTCTTCTTTTTTCCCTTTTTACTTTTATCACGCCGAGCAAGGTAGAGGCTGGGTGCACGTGTAGTCCAGTTTCGAACGTCGACTATAAGTTGGGAAAGTGGGTAAGTGATGGTGAGCCTTGTTATAAGGGTGATGAGTGTGTAAGAAGTTGTGGAGTAACAGACTCGGTGTGCATAAATAACTGTTCGAAGTGCAACCCTCTCACAGAAGCAAGTATAAACCCTGGCTTTCAGGTGCCAACATTCTCTCAACTCATAGGTAACGTCATAAGACTCATATTCTTCGTAGCAG
>CAZATL010000015.1:15886-24315 GCA_964488055.1 uncultured Gammaproteobacteria bacterium
CCGCCCGAGGCGGATCAGCCTTGGGCTGAGACAGGGGTCAGGTGTCAGAGGACAGCATAACAGCACTTTCCAGTCATTCTGAAGAAGCGTAGCGACTGAAGAATCCAGAGAGAGATTAAAACCAGTAAACACAACTGGATGTTTCGTTCACACTCAACATGACAGAAGAGCTGACTTGGTGATTATCCGCCAGCTGGGCGGATCAGGTTCCTAACAACTTCCTGTTGCATTGGGGACATGAAGTCCGTTATTATGTAGAGTATATAGTTGCAGATATTTACACATTTCCAATTTAAATTTTCAATAATGAAAAACAAAATCACGCTTCTTGTAGCATCTGTAGTTTTGTCTTACATTTTCTTGTTTTCTGGAGTACTAAAAAGTGATGTACTTGCAGGATGTATTTGTAATTATCAGCCAGGCTATCCGACACCAGCTGCAGGTTCGGCTGTTGTAGTAGGCTACCTAGAGGAGATAAATGATGGTGGTCAGACATGTGCAGATATATATGGTCCAGGAAAGACGGGAGTTCCTGAAGGTACGACGCCAACTTCACCTCTCGCAGCTGTTGCTGACCCAGGGGCTTGTGATGTAAACAAAGGCGTGTTGAACGTCGGCTGGCAAATACCAACATTCTCTCAACTCATAGGTAACGTCATAAGACTCATATTCTTCGTAGCAGGATTATTCGCACTCGTATTCTTACTGCTTGGAGGATTCGAATGGGTACAGTCAGGTGGAGAAGAGAAGAAGATAGAAGCAGCAAGAGGAAAGATCACAGCATCAGTCATAGGACTAGTTGTGATGATAGCAGTCCTGTCACTTGTCATATTCCTTGAGCAAGTAGTATTCGGCGGCAAGATCTGTCTTGGCATCTCATGTCCAATGAACATAGGATTCTTGCAGCTAATTAGATAAGGAAGTAGTCAGTATCCGCCCGAGGCGGATCAGCCTTGGGCTGAGACAGGGGTCAGGTGTCAGAGGACAGGTTAGTACGGTTCCGAATTTGTGGAGGAAGAAAAAAAAGGAAAAAAATAATATAAATTCTAATTAAATTTCATATCTATGAAAGCGAACAAATTCACAGGCGTTGCGACATTTGTTATATCTGCATTTCTTTTAGTATCAGTATTTGGATCTCTAGCAAAGCCAGTAAGTGCTAGTTGCGTGTGTCAATATACAGTCAATAAAGCTGGCATTGTTGCGGCAGATCCAACGACCACAGGAGACCTTGTCCAGATTGAGGATGGGGGTCAAACCTGTCTAGAGTTATATGCTAAGGCTGTCGGAGCTGGGGCAACGTTACCAAACTCTTGTGATGTAAACAAAGCTGTCCTTGACGTCGGCTGGCAAATACCAACATTCTCTCAACTCATAGGTAACGTCATAAGACTCATATTCTTCGTAGCAGGATTATTCGCACTCGTATTCTTACTGCTTGGAGGATTCGAATGGGTACAGTCAGGTGGAGAAGAGAAGAAGATAGAAGCAGCAAGAGGAAAGATCACAGCATCAGTCATAGGACTAGTTGTGATGATAGCAGTCCTGTCACTTGTCATATTCCTTGAGCAAGTAGTATTCGGCGGCAAGATCTGTCTTGGCATCTCATGTCCAATGAACATAGGATTCTTGCAGCTAATTAGATAAGGAAGTAGTCAGTATCCGCCCGAGGCGGATCAGCCTTGGGCTGAGACAGGGGTCAGGTGTCAGAGAAAAGGAAAAATTCAAACAGAAGAAAATATACCCCCAGGAGAGCCAGCTCTTCCTGGGGGTTTTTATTATCCCCCAAAGGTGATACAATGTACGTGTGCTAAGTAAATCACTTCTTTCATCTCTCATTGCTCTTGGGGTTGTTGTCTTTTTTTCGCTATCTTTTCCGCAGACTGCCCAGGCTGCATGTACCTGCCAGCCGATAGGCAACGATTACAAGCAAGGACGCTGGGTAAATGAGACAGGTGGTCTGTGCAGTAAGAACTACGGCGTGTGTATTCTAAACTGCGTGATAAGCGAACTAGATACTGCGACATGTATAAAAAGATGCACAAATACTGACTTGTCCTGCAATCCACTCACAGAGACCACGATAGATGTAGGCTTCCAAGTGCCCACCTTCTCCGTGTTGCTTGGCAATATCATTAAGCTAGTATTTTTCGTGGCAGGACTGCTTGCAATATTTCAGCTTCTTATGGGGGGATTTGAGTGGGTGATATCAGGCGGAGAAGAGAAGAAGATAGAAGCAGCGAGAGCGAAGATTGTGGCTGCAGTAGTCGGGCTTGTCGTCATGATAGCTTCTCTATCACTTGCCATATTCCTAGAACAGGTCGTATTCGGAGGCAAGATATGCCTTGGTATCTCATGTCCAATGAACCTCAACTTCCTAAAGCTTATAAGATAAGTTTTTTAGAGCAAAGAGCAAAGTTGATAGAGCAATGTGAGAAGCAAAAAAATAAGTTACCGTAAGTCCTCCCAATTTGCAATAAAATGTGAAATATCGTATATTCATAGGATATGAGTAAAAAGATGAATCTTATCAATCTTCGGATGCTTTTCGCGAAGTCCATATCACTTTGCTTTTTGCTCTCTGCTCTTTGCTCTCCTATATATGCCCAGGTGCAGGATTGGGAGTCGTCAGGCTGTGTGGTCGACGGTGTACCTACACTCAAGTGCCTTGAGACTGTGTATAGCAACATCCTATATCTTTCATCAGTATTTGTACTTTTGGTTCTTTTTGCAATGATCATATATGGAGCTTTTACCTACATGACCTCATTTGGTAATGCCAGCAAAATCCAGCAGGGATCAAATATTCTGAAATGGGCATTCATTGGACTTGGAGTCTTCATGGCAAGTTACGTCATACTCTTCATCATAGATGTTGCCTTCTTGGGCGGGAAGGGTGAGATCTTCAGGCTGAACATCCCAGGACCAGGAGACTAATAAGTGGTCAGGCGACAGTAGTCGGTGGTCAGCGGACAGAACAATCTAGGGGACAGTAGGCGGTGGACAGAACAACGTAGAGGACAGTGGTTAGTAGACAGTCGTCAGAGAAGACACATCAAAGATGCATTTGACAACTAATCAAACCAGAAAGAAACTTTTTTCTGACACCTGACTACTGTTACCTGTTGACTGCTTTAGGTGGTCTTTCGTAGGGAACTGGGGAGAGTTGTGGTCTGTCTCTTGTGACAAAGTAGAAATACGAGAATACAATAATAGCCAGGCCAATTGCCAGAAATATTGTACCGACTGTCATCTTTTTTGATTCCATAATTACACTTCGAAAAATACACAATTCGACTTCTGGAGTATAGAGGAGACTTTCAAATATTTATTTTTTCTTTCACAAGATATAGAGGTCTTCCCTGTACCTGGCCGAAGATTTTGCCAATATATTCCCCAACTACCCCAAGTATCAGTATCTGCACGCCAGAGAAAAACATCACAGCTACAAAAAGTGCCGTCCAACCCGTGACCCAGTATTCGTGTGGCAAGAGTATACGTCTTGCAAGTGCATATATCATGCCGGCAAATCCGACAGCTGCAGTCAAGAAACCAAAGTACACAACAAAGCGAAGTGGTTTGGTCGAAAATGCTGTGATTCCGGTCAACGCGAAGTTGAGCATTTTGCGGAGGGGATAGTGGGTCTCACCAGCGTGTCTTGCTGCTCTGTCAAAAAGTACGTAAGAGGTCCTATATCCACTCCAGGCGACAAGTCCCCTTAGGAATCTTGCGTGTTCGGGCAGACTGTTGAGATATGTTACGACATTTCGATCAAGTAGTCTGAAATCGCCCACATCTGTTGGAATAGGAGTCTCTGACAGCTGATTTATGAACCAGTAAAATCCCCATGCGGTAACTTTTTTTACTAGCGAATCTTTGTTTCTTGTCTTTCGTTTGGCATAGACTATGTCGTCTCCAGACTCCCATTTCTTTATCATGTCATGTATGAGCTCTGGAGGATCTTGGAGATCTGCGTCAATTGTCACTATACAGTCACCACTCGCGTGCATGTAGCCTGCAGACAGTGCATTTTGGTGGCCGAAATTGCGAGTGAACGAGATAAGCTTGATGCGCTCATCTGACGTGCAAAGATTCTTCACGTCATCTTCCGTTTTGTCCTGCGAGCCATCGTTCACAAATATTATTTCGTAGTCGTAATTTTTGATGACTTTTGTGAGTCTGTCAGAAAGAGCTTCGATATTTCCTGCTTCATTGAAGACAGGAATGATGACAGAGAGCAAGAAGGGGGATTTTCTATTCATTTTGATTGGCCAAATGCAAATTGCAATAAGCTCAAATCTATTATACCTCTTGTTGCGGAGCTTGGAATTGAACCAAGTCTAGGAGATTATGAGCCTCCTGTGCTACCGTACACTACCCCGCAAATGAGCTCATATTATATCATCAATTTGGCCCGATATGTGGACCAAAGATTAGGGTGTGTGAGTTACTCTGGGGTTGGTGTTAACGTCGCATCTGTATAGATCAATATTTTTTCACCCTCTTTTGTATAGCCTAGTTTGTCACGTAGCACCTTCTCTACTTCGTGTGGGTCTTGGGACTTCGCATATTCTAGTTTGAGTTTGCGGTTTTCGGCTTTTTCTCTGTTGTACTCTTTTGTGAGTTGGTCAAAAAATGGCATATTTTTGTATAGGCTATAGGAATTACGAAGAATAGAAGTGATTAGTATGAAGACGAGAAATGCGATAAGTGCGTGGTGGAGTTTGATGACCATAGACAAATACAGTATGATGTATAGCCTGACTACATTTCAAGTCAATTTGTTATGAGTTTAACATATGATATATGAATAGGGTTATTTTCATACTAACGGTGGTTGTGGTTGTCTTTGCTGTTTATATCTTGTTATCACCCAAACGCGAGACACCTGTCCTGGAGCTGCCTGATGTCACAAAGCAAACAGAGACGATTACAGATTCACCAAAGGGACCAGACTTCTCGAAGGTGAAGACAGAGGATGTTGAGCTCGGGACAGGGGCTGAAGTGAAGGATGGATCGAAGGTGAGTGTGCAGTACAGAGGAACACTAGTTGATGGGACGGAGTTTGACTCGTCATACTCGAGAGACAACACGCCTCTTGATTTCACGGTCGGAGCTGGTCAGATGATACCGGGGTTTGATTATGGTGTGAAAGGCATGAAGGTGGGCGGTAAGCGCAAGATCACTATCCCTCCAGAGCTTGGATACGGAGATCGTGAGACAGGCTCCATACCGCCAGGCTCCACACTCATATTTGAGGTGGTGATGGAGAAAGCGGAGTGATTCAAGCGAAGAGAGTTGAATTTGTCGCTTGAATCAATTTCTAATTGACCTAATTGCTCTAATTACTAACAGGGACAGACTTTGTTCATTTTGGTATTTTGGGAATTATTTAGGTTAATTAGAAATTAGAGCTTAGAAATTTTCATTATGTATCGAGAATCGACAATACCAAAAAATGCGAAAAGAGTTTTCAAGGGTCAGATATTTGACGTGTATCAGTGGGAGCAGGAGATGTTTGATGGATCAAAGGCAATATTTGAGAAGCTAAAGAGACCGGATACTGCAGTGATACTAGCAGTTACGGAAGACAAAAAGATAATTGTCCAAGAAGAGACACAGCCACATACTGGGAAGTTCATTACCTTGCCAGGCGGAAGAGTGGACGCTGGAGAGGATATTGTCGAAGCAGCAAAAAGGGAGCTCCTCGAAGAGACGGGCTATGCATCGGGTAGCTACGACTTATATTTGGAGAACGCCCCCTATGTGAAAATGGATTGGGTCATTTATCACTTCATTGCAAGGGGATGCAAAAAAGTAAACGAGCCAAAGCAAGATGCAGGAGAAAGAGCTATTGTAAAGCTACTAACCTTTCAAGATTTTCTCGCCGCCATCGATAGCGCCCAAAGCAGAGATACTCATTTGAAAAACCATCTCAACGAGCTTAGGCTTATTCCAGGTGGGGTGGAGTCTCTTCAAAAAGCCCTGGGTCTTTAGGACGAGAATGCCCGACATGCGCCACATGTGGCTTGTATTCTAGCCAGAAATATATCCCACCTATCGCAACTATCAGAGATGCGACTGTGATACTTGCTGACGTTGCGCTTCCTGTTACTATGAAACCGGCGATGATGGGTGGAATGGCTTGAGCCAGTGCCATGAATGATGAATTGATCCCAAGTATCTCACCCTGAAGAGATGGCCCAACAGACCTGCTTACTAGGCTTGTGATTGTGGCGTTTGTGATGCCAATTGGGATCGCATAAAACGGCACAAGAATGAAGAGATATGCGAGGTGGTTCATCGCTGGATATAGGAATAGTGCCCCTGCGATCATAAAGAGCGATACGCGAACTAGCTTGTGTTCGGCGAATCTCCCTGCGACTTTCCGCAAAATGAATCCCTGTGTGATCACAATCCAGACGCCGATATATGCAAAAAATAGTCCAATATCTCGCTCCGACATGTCAAAGCGCTGAAGCAAATAAGTCGATGAGAATGTGGAATAGAAAGAGAATCCACCCTGAAAGAGAAATACTGTTATGAAAAGTGGAAGAGTAGACTTCAGTGCAAATGCTCGAATGATATTTTGGAACGATTTGCTTGGGGTCAGAACAAGAGTCTTATTGATATGTGTATGAGTCTCCGGGAGCATCTGCATGACAAAAAATACGTTTAGAAGCGAGAGAATAGCTGCAAAGTCAAACGGAGTCGTGGCGTCAAACCAAGACACTACCTGACTACTCGCCAGTATCCCGCCAAGGAATGGCCCCATGATAAATCCAAGTCCAAATGCTGCGCCAATTAGCCCGAAGTTCTTTTGTCTAGTCTTAGGAGTCGACACGTCCGCGATGACAGCCTGTGCCACAGATATATTACCACCTGTCAGACCATCGAATATCCGCGCTACGAATAAGATGAGTAGGCTGTGCTCGTGTATTCCTATGGCAAAAAGCGCATGTCCGATGGCCGTCCCAAGCAGACATATTGCAAGCACTCTCTTTCGACCATATTTGTCAGATATTTGTCCAAGTATCGGAGACGCGACAAATTGGGCTAGAGGGTAAGAGGCCGTCAGTATGCCAAGTATGAGAAATCTATTCTGTGAGAACCAACTGTTACCAGGCATCAGAAAATACGCCCCACCTTCGTTGAAGAGCTCTGGGATGACAGGTATTAAGATCCCAAAGCCAATAAGGTCTATGAGAACAGTCAGAAAAACTACTAGTAGTGGTTTATTTTTCATAATTGTGCATCGATGATATTTCTACATTGATTGATAACCAATACTACTATACGCCTTGAATCACTGACGCAAGTCAGTGTCTATGGTTCCTGATTTTCATCAGGAAATCAAAATATTTAGTACTTTAATGGCTTCCCCTCTGTCTCCAGTAGGTTATTATATCAACCATTGGATTGATATAATAAGACTCATGCGTATCACAAATAGACAATTCCATCGAGATTTCGAAGAGATAGAGTCCCTTGAAGCGGGCATCTCCCTTCTTGGAGCAGAGGTCAAGCAGATCAAGGCTGGCAACTGCAAGCTCGACAATGCCTTTGTCCAAAGTCTGAATGACGGTATGTATCTGGTGAACGCTGACATACCAAGCTACCAGTATGCATTTCCACACGGCTACCAACCCACTCGCTCCCGCAAACTGCTCCTACACAAAAGAGAAATCTTGAGACTCGAGAGCAAGAAGCAAAGAGGTGGCAACTTCACAATAGTACCGAAGGCAATCTACACCAAAGGCAAGCTCATCAAACTACAGGTAGTGCTCGTGAGGGGACGCAAGGAGATAGAGAAGAAGGTGCTTGAGATGAAGCGCGAAGTCGCCAGGAAACAGCAAATGGAAGCAAAGGAATATATGAAAAGCTAGTGGACAGTGGTCAGTTGTCAGTGATCAGATAAAAATGTTGCCTGCCACGCGAAGCTCTCTAAGATAGTAGAGAGCGAAGTGTGGAGATGCCGGGATTTCCCCGATAAGCAGATGAGCTTATCTGAGGAGCTAGTTTATTTCTTCAAATTTGATAAAGTGTTACTCAAACACTTTTTTAGCTGTTCTCTACCAAATCCACTTTTTAGAAACTCTTCTCTGGCTTTTGCGTCTTTCTTACTTATGAATGTTTCGTAGAAGATCATCATCAATGGTTGCCTATATTTTGTTGAATAGACTTCGCATCTCATGTGCTGGACATATCGCTTATTTAGATCATGTGTATAACCAATGTATAAGCCTCTATCTTTCATTGAAAATAGCACATAAACAAAATAATGGGTTGTAGATTGTGAAGACAATGAAACGTCAAACGTTTCCATATTGGGATAAATGGTCGCGTCTGACGCGACTCACCTTGCAAACGCAGTTCCTGAGCGGAACCGCGTTTGACGCGGTGGAGATGCCGGGATTTGAACCCGGGTC
>CAZATL010000016.1:0-22536 GCA_964488055.1 uncultured Gammaproteobacteria bacterium
GATGACCGAGCAAATGAAAGATCAAAAAGATATGCAGATGCCTGTTGACATGAAGAGGATGGCATATGGCGGTTTCCAAGTCGAAGTCGAGGGATAAGGTGATGTAGATATCCTGATTTGAGAAATAAAAAATGGACACGCTTTGGTAAAGAGTGGTTCTTGTCCAGCAGGCTAGGATTGCTCCAAAGACTTCATTAACTTTTCTGATGTTCTGCGGAATGAATCAATCTTGGTCTAGTGATCTATACAGATACATTGCCAACTTTGATCACTAATTGTATGATGAAGGATGCACTACAAAACCAAAAAGGTAAATGGGTATTTGATTGATAAGATTCTTTATCCTTTGGCAATAATATCTCCCCTATTTGTACTTCCCCAGTTCTATGAGGTTTGGTTTATGAGAAAAACTGATGGCGTTTCAGCAACTTCTTGGTTTCTTATGGGAATAATGTCCTTTCTTTGGCTTTTACATGCTGTGAAACACCAAGACAGGATGCTCCTACTAAATACTGCCATGATGGTTATGTTCAATTTCTCGATACTCCTAGGGATAATTATATTTTCAAAATAACGAGACATTAGAAAGTCGCTTGCAAGAGCTTTATGTCACCTATTTATTTAGCAGATCAAGAATCCTTTGCCTTATTATCTCTTCCCATTTCGCGTACCCCGAAGCAGATGGGTGCAGTCCGTCGGTAGAAAAATAAACTTGCTCCTTCATTTTTTGACTAACAGGAAAAATATCTGCAACGAGAAGATTTCTTTCTTTTGCAATCCTTTTTATAGAATCGTTGAATAGAGCTATTGATTGTGAAGCGTCTTTGGCACCTCCATACATATTAAATGCTGGTGAAACTGTATGATCTGGAATTGTGATAATCAAAATATTGCGGGGATCTGCCATGTTGCCTTGTATTTCATCAATTAGCATCTCATACTCTTTCTCAAATATTTTTATGTCCATCATCTGAAAGTTGTCATTGGCTCCTATGAGTACAGTCACAATATCTGGTTTTAGATTTTTTACAACTGGTAACTCGTACATTATCGCATCACTTACAGTAAACCCCGATACTGCAGGATTATCAAGAATCTCAATCTCAACGTCTTGGTTGCGAAGATTTTTTACCAATTGGTTTGGCCATCTCTCATGCTCACCAATCCCTTCACCTATTGTGTATGAGTCGCCAATTGGCATGTATTTTATTTTTGATTTTACTGTTTTTGTTTCTTTTCTAAAGACAAATGGGCCAGACATAAACAATATTAATAAAATAATAGCAACGATAATGATAAATCCCATTTTCTTCATAAGACCTGTTGTACAATAACATTTTTTCGTTTCCTGTCATCCTGAACTTGTTTCAGGATCTTATAACTAAGCTCAAACAAGGGATCTCTCCACCCATTTCATGGAGTCGAGATGACAATAGTAAGTACATTCCTTATTATGCAACAGGTTTATAATAGTTTTTCGTGAATGCATTATAGCTGGACGATAGAGACGAAATGATGCTCCTAGACTATTCGGGTCGAGGTATCTGCCACGAGAGAGCTAAGCCGAAGCGTCATCCCGAGCCTGATTTGAGTTTACCCTGAGCGTTAGTCGAAGGGAAGGGTCCAGTCTGGATTCCCGTTTTCACGGGAGTGACTATCGCTTGGCAAGGTACAGATTATGTAGCTATCTTCTTCACCAATATCTTATCAACTCTGTTGCTTTGCATATTTGCTACCTCAAATCGATATCCGTGTTTCTCAAAGAAGTCCCCTATTTTCGGGATTCTCTCAAGCTGAGCTATGACAAAGCCACCCACTGTTTGGTAGTTATTCAAGTCTTTACTTTTTAGACCTTTTATGCGGAGTTTTTTCCGGAATTCATAAATTGATACGGTGCCATCTACTAGAAATGATCCATTCTCGCTAGCCACAATCAGTGGCTCTTGAGGTGCCTGTGACTTGATTTCTCCGACCAAGGCTTCGAGAATATCATTGAAGGTCACTAGACCTTGAATACTGCCAAACTCATCCATGACCAGGGCAATATGCACAGGTGAATGTCGAAATGCTTCTAGTACTTTGAGTGCTTTCATCGACTCATAGACAAAATGAGGTTTAACGACAAGTTTGCTAATCTTGTCTATCTCAAATTTTTTGTTTTCGAATGCTAGGCCAAGGAGGTCTTTGACATGAATAACTCCAAATATCTTTTCCTTGTTTCCTTCCGTTAGAATTAGTCGCGAGTGTGGATAGTTCGAAAGATACTCCTGCGGTTTTTCGACAAATTTTTCGATGTCTATTATTGCCATCTTGTGTCTTGGGGTCATAAACATCCCAACATACAAATCGTCAAGCATGAGTGCCCGTTCGACAAGTTGTGTCTCGGTCTTATTAAAAATACCCATATCAGCTCCTTCACGAATAAGGACGCGTACCTCGTCTTCTGTGATAAGCGAAGAGTTGGTCTGCCTAAGACCCAAGCGCCTAAAGACAAATTCTGTAGATATACTTAATAGGCGAACAATAGGATGGGTGACATTTGAGAGCGCTTGCATAAAAGGGGCAACGAAGATGGCAATCTTCTCGGGATTATTGAGTGCGATTCTTTTGGGAACGAGCTCTCCAATAACAATCGTCAGATAAGTTATGACTGATATGATTATGAGAAATGCAATCTGCTCATGATATATACCAACAACTGGGATCTGCTTAATGAGAGGTGATATCTTCCCCATAAATCTATCTTCGCCAAAAGCTCCAGCAAGTACAGTCACAAGAGTGATTCCTATCTGGACACTGGATAGAAACATATTCGGCTTTTCTGCCAGTCCTAGTGCAGATTTTGCACTATTACCACCTGTGAGAGCCATATTTTTTAGTTTGCTTTTTCTTGAGGATATGACAGCTGCCTCTGCCATTGCGAAGAAGCCATTGAAGATAATAAGTATTAATATGATGACAACATCCATAAATGTGAAATTATAACAGTTTTTGGCTATCGCTTCGTTTCTCCATCCAAACACCTAATCAGCTTCTGGTCTGATATGTAGTAATTCACTTCAATCTCGCCCATACCTTAACACAACTAGATGTTCTAGCTTATTGGTATACTATTTTTACCATGAAAGATTATAGATTTAGTCCAATCAAAAGTATTGAGGAGCTGCATGAAGCCATAGAATATGTGCATGCAAAATGCTTCGAGCTTTGCAAAAATAATTTCGGCAGCTATCTCCCAGTTGCTGGCAATATCGGAATATTCTGCCACTTCGAGGATGAGTATGAGTCGCTTACTCGACTTCGAGAAGGGCTGGCAGATGAATCTGACAACTGGAATCAGAAGTATTATCGCCTTCATGAGCCCATCACAGTGCAAGCAAAAGATGACATACCAGGTGCCACTTACACTTATCTCTATATTCGTAAACCAGACGAGCATTGTGAGGTGGGTGACATCGACTTCGTGCTTGATAGCAAGAAGTATGACAAGCTAAAAGGAGACCTGTCCAGTAGTCTTTCGACGAAAGGTATGGAGATACTCGATCGCGTTGATCTCGATCTGATCAAACTCTTTGATCCATGTGTCGATGTGCTGGCATTTATCGGCAAAAGAGATATGGTAGAAAATGTTCGGATGCAATATAATTCGCACACCAATTCAAAAGTAATAATATAAAAATATGAAAAACTCCAACAACAGTAAAAAAGAATTATCATCAGAGATGCGCGACGATCTGCTGAAAACATTGCAATCCCGCTTTGAGAAGCACATGAGTCGCCACAAAGATCTGCAGTGGGCAAAAGTGCAGGCAAGACTGGAGACTAACGCTGGCGTTCTGCAATCTCTCAACGAGATGGAGCAGACAGGTGGTGAGCCAGATGTGGTTGACTACGACAAAAAGACTGGCGAATACATTTTCTGCGATTGCTCTGCAGAAAGTCCAAGTGGCAGGAGAAGTCTCTGCTACGACCGCGAAGCACTTGATGCTAGGAAAGAGCACAAGCCAAAAAACAGTGCAGTCGACATGGCGTCTGACATGGGTATAGAGCTCTTGACGGAAGAGCAATATCGCGACTTACAGAAAATCGGAAATTTCGATATGAAGACATCAAGCTGGATAAAAACACCCTCCAAGATCAGAGACCTGGGCGGAGCTCTGTTTTGCGATCGCCGCTATGACCAAGTGTTTATCTATCACAATGGTGCAGAATCATACTACGCTGCAAGAGGCTTTCGTGGCATGCTCCGCATCTGAACTCCGGGTAGTAATAAAACCATGGTAGTATCACGAATACGTTTTTGTCACTGTGCATTTTGTTACACTCTTGGTATATGACCATAAATGCAAAATGGCATCTTGCAAACAAAATGCCGAAAAACCCAACTCTAGACCAAAGAGTTCTATGGCACCTAGGCCATGCTAAAAATTGTTCATGCAGACCCCTAGGCGGAAAGATTTTGGAAGAGATAAAAAAGCGAGGGATAAAAGTTTGAAGCAAAAATTGACAATTCTGCTTCATCCATATCAATATTCTAATCTATGGAAATATCAATTTTTTTAGCAAAAGTAATGGGGCTCTTTTGTTTATTGAGCACGACCGCCATCATCACGCAGTACAAAAAGTCGATGTCTATTGAGAAAGAGTTTGTATCAAATGCTGGATTTGCAATGTTTGCTGGCTATTGCATTCTTATAGTAGGAATACTGCTTATCGTAAGCCACTCTGTGTGGGTATGGGACTGGAGACTTGTAGTGACGATCATGAGTTGGCTGATCTTCCTCAAAGGTCTCGGGCGAGTATTTTTCTCAAATGGAGTGAGACAAATCATCGAAAAGAAACAAAAAGATCACAGGTTCATCCTGGGTGAGATAGCAGTATGGCTTATTGGCATATATCTTCTGTACCACGGTTTCTTGGCATAGTAAGCTCACAGAATGACAGCAACCTGCTGCTCTCACATAGCACAATTCGTGCGTGATAGAATATCCGCATATGCGAGTCTGGGACATACATCCAAAATATTTGTGCCGAAAGCATCTCTTGGCAGAGCACAGGGAGCTACATGGTCTATGGAATATCTTGACCAAACACGGTGCGAAAGGCGGTTACTCGAGGCATCCCGAGACATTGCGCTGGGTAGGTAAAACCAGAGCACTTTATGACAGACATGAGCTACTTGTGAATGAGTTTACTCGTCGCGGGTACCAGCACCACACGCCGCTTGACCAAAAACAAGCAAGTGGAAGCAATAAGCAAAAGATGCTCATCGACTCCTTGGCACAACAAAGAGTGCTACTTGAGAAAAAGCCATGCGATTGTTTGTTGAAATGAAAACCTTACTTCACCATCAGCACTATGCCTGCAATGACGATGAGAGATCCGATGATCTTGGCAAGTAGCTTATCTCTCTCCTTCAGAATGAAGATGCCAAATAATACAGAGAATAATGTCATTGATTGGTAGAGTCCCACCACCTTGCTTGCGTCACTTGCTCGTAATGCCTCGACAAGAAGATAAGATGATGCAATATTGAACGATCCCCCCAAAAGCGTTTGGGCTAGATTACTCTTCCCGATCTTCACTATACGCTTTGTCGCATTTTTCATAAGCATCGGTAGAATAAAAAGAGGAAGGATGCTTTGCGAAACGATTAGCACTTCTGTGCTAGCGATGCCCCCTGTCCACTTGAGGACAGTGCTAAGCAGCGCTGAAGAGAAGGAGAAAAGTAAAGCTATGTGTATCCCCCTGTCTGTCCTTATCTGCTTGGGCGAGGTGACTACAGCCATACCCAAAAAGATTATTACTATACCCAAATACTGCGGCATCGTGAGCCTCTCCCCTACAAGCAACCATGCCAGAAGAGGCGACCAGATGATGCGAAGTCTGGAGATAATTGATGATATCGAGAGTTCCGTGAGTGCGTGCATCTTCATAAACACATACACTGAGAAGAGCTCTGTCATACCAAGTAGCGCAAGCGCCCCAAGACTTTGGAACGACAAAGCTGGAAGTGGCTGTCTCAAGACCAGAATCAGAAAAAATGCAACCCTCACAAACTCAAACCACCAGGCGTAAGCTGTATGGTCTCCTTTATTTTTCAGGGCATATCGATTTGTGATATTGAGCCATTTGACGCGAGACCTGCAAGTGAGGCGAGTAAAAACCAGTTCATATATAGAGCATACTCTAGATACATAATCTTGGCAAATTCGCTATAGATAAAACACTTAATTTCGCTCCTTTTTCAACCCTTTACCTCACTCTCTGCGTCATCTCGACTCCATGAACGACTAGTGAATGGGTGGAGAGATCTGTGAAGTGGATTTTTGTGTATTGTCGCGATCTCAACGTCGCGCAGATCTCTCCACCCATTCATCAGCTCAGAGCTGATTCATGGAGTCGAGATGACGCACAAAAGACGTATTGATAGTGCAATAGCATTTTGGCGCAAGTCGGGAGCGTGATGTCTATAAGTGAACTAGCTCCTTTGCTATAATCGTCTTCATGCATACAATCAGATTCAACCCTTCAATCAAACTTGCTCTTGCTGATGTTGACGAGACGATCGCAGACGTCTATACACCCGCCACGAAAGATATGATAAATGAGCTGGATAGATTCATAGAAGAAGGACGGATTTTGTTCTTGGTGTCTGGCGGTGGTTTACAAAGTATCAGGGAAAGGATCGTTGATCTGCTCAAGCCAGAAAATAGGCACCGTGTGCTTGTGGCTCATTGCAGTGGTGCCGAGGTGTGGGGATTTGAGACAGGTGGAGAGAAATCACAAATCATTTGATTGAAAAGTTCCATCTACGAACCTACCCTACTCAACCGACAAAATCTTTCGTGGAAAAAACCCAAGGTGATCCACTCTCTGTCATGTATGTTGATCGGGGACCACAGATCACTTTTGAGTTTGCAAACTCGATAAATCTTACTGTGACACAAAAGGAGGAGGTAGAAAAAAAGCTGGGTATCGTGATACCAGAGAACCATGGCACTTACGACTTGAGGTATCTGGTGCTTGAGGAGGGCACGAGACTTTACCAAAAAGCAAATCTGCCAATCGATATCAAGCTTGCTGGGACAATGGCCCTAGACAATGTGATACAGGGCGTGGACAAGACCAGAGCAGTGAGCTACGTCCTACAGAATGGGAAACTATTATCAGATCTAGGCCTCAAGCGGAGCGATATGAAAGACGAACAAGAGATAGAGATATGGGGTGACAAATACAGTCAGAAGAAGGGTGGTCCAGACTTTCAGATGTGCCTCGCTGTCTCACCTCGTGTCAGGGCAATTGACTTCCGTGACGAAGATCCAAATGAGATACCAGCAGGCTACAATATAGTAATGTGGGATGGAGCAAAAAGGCTTCACGAAGGGCTACTAGAGTACCTTCAGTCAAGGTAGGATATCAACCAAATATATGTCGATTTCATATAGAACAGCTGAAGACGCTGATCAACAACAAATATTGGATCTTGATGTGGCATCCAGCGACATAGATTTGCTGAATTACACAAGAAAGAAAGGTGACAAATTTCTGAACATTCATGAATACTACGCTAGTGGAGGTAGCTTTTGGGTAGCGAAAACTGATAATAAAATAGTTGGGATGGTGGGTCTTCGTTTTCTTGGGAATGGTATGGCAAAAGTAAATGCACTACGCGTACACCCTGAATATCGAAAGAGAGGTGTTGCGAAAAAGCTGATGGGAATGCTCGAAAAATATTGTGAAGAGTGTGATATCAAAGAGATAGTCTTGGGAGTGAACAAAAAAACAGTGTCAGCAATAAAGCTCTATGGATCACTGGAGTATGTGAAATATGATGAGAGAAAAGTGAATGATGAGATGACTGCCATTTACTACAAAAAAATCCTTATCTAGGTATTTATCTAATCACTTTTGCTGGGCGAGCTCCTAATATCAAAGCTTTTTGCTATACTTGATAACGACTAGTTTATGAAAGCTCTTAGTTTTTTCGCGCGTTTGTCTTTTCGAAAGAAATTCCTAATCATAGGTGTATCGTTTGCTCTGCTGGTTTGCTGCATGTTGTTCCTACAATCAAATAAAAAGGATGCCTACAATACAGAAAAAGTAAGAAGAGCTGATATTGTAGAGTTTGTCGACGAATCTGGAACGGTCAAAGTCTCTGGTCAAACAGATATTTACTCCCCGACAAATGGAATCATCGAAGAAATTTTTGTAAATAATGGAGATAGCGTTATAATCGGACAAGAGCTCTTCCGGGTTGTAAGCACTGCCACAGAGCAGGAGAAGCAAGCGGCATATGCCAGTTATCTGTCTGCGAAGGCAACCCTCGACTCCGCGCTATCGACGAAGTATTCGCTTCAGGCTGACATGTTTGGAAGATGGGATGCATTTAGAAACCTTGCGACAAATGACACTTTTGAAGATTCAGATGGCAAGCCAAAATACGACAACAGGAGTTTGCCAGAATTCCACATATCAGAGAAAGAGTGGCTCGCATCAGAAGCAAAATACAAGAATCAAGAACAAGTCATAGCTCAAGCCCAGGCTCTAACCAGCTCCACATGGGCCCAATATCAAGCCACTCAAACCACCACTGTCAAATCCACTGCAAATGGTGTGGTGGCCAACCTTTCAATATTACCAAGTGATTCAGTCAGATCACCCACCACTCTGATCACGACAAGTGGCGCGCTCACAAAGCCCGTGCTGACAATTGCAAACTTCGGTACAACCTCTGTACTTCTCTCACTTGGTGAGGCAGATATCGGTAAAGTGTCGCCAGAAAATGATGCTGATATCACTATCCCACCACTTAACAACAAAAAATACAAAGGCATGATAAAAAGGGTTGATGATATCGGATACGAAGTGAAAGGTGTCGTGAAATATGACGTATTTGTAGAAATGCTTGATCCAGACAACATCGTAAAATCTGGCATGTCAGCAGATGTTGTCATCACAACAAAAAAAGTAAAGTCTGTACTAGCCGTACCAAATACAGCTGTGAAACCATACAAAGGTGGCAAAGCTGTGCAAGTCATAGGCAAAGATAATAAACCAATATTTCTACCAGTAAGTATTGGTGTGAAGGGTGAGAAGATGACGCAGGTAGTCCGAGGACTATCTGAAGGACAAGAAATAATTACTGCACTGACAAACGATCAGACAAAAAGAGCCAATCCATTGGGCTTCTAAAGTAATCATGTCAACAACAACTCCACTCATACAGCTTGAAAATGTGACAAAAAAATATCCACTTGGTGGTAATAATTTCTATCAATCACTAAATGGAGTGACCATCAAAATAAATGAAGGAGAGTTTATCGCAATAATCGGACCATCAGGATCAGGCAAATCAACAACCATGCACATACTAGGTGCTCTGGACTTGCCAACAACTGGCCACTATTTTTTCAAGGGGAAAGACATCGGGAGATATAGTAGTGATGAACTTGCAGAAATTCGAAACGAAGAAATAGGTTTTGTATTCCAATCTTTCAATCTACTACCAAGAACAACAGTCTACAAGAATGTCGAGAGACCAATGCTCTATGGGAAAGTACCACCTCCAGAAAGAAAATTGCGTATTGAAACTGCACTGAAGTTGGTGGGGCTTGATGATAAAATCCAAAACTTGTCAAACCAATTGTCAGGTGGTCAGATCCAGAGAGTCGCTATCGCAAGGGCAATTATCATGAATCCTAGACTCATCCTTGCTGATGAGCCTACAGGCAACCTAGACACGAAAACTTCATATGAGATCATGCATCTCTTTGAGAGTCTTCACCACAAACAAGGAAGGACAGTGATTGTGATCACACATGAGCCAGACATTGCCAAAATCGCAGACAGAATCATAAAAATAGTTGATGGAAAAATATTATCAGATGAAAGAATCAGAGACTAAATATGGAATTCCAGGAAATAGTCAGATCATCACTCACTGCTCTGCGTGCAAATAAGATGCGGACAGGGCTCACTATGCTTGGCATCATAATCGGCATAAGTTCGGTCATACTTATTGCCTCTGTGGGACAAGGTGCTGTAGCTTTCATTAGCAATGAACTATCCACGTTTGGCGCAAACTACTTCCAGATAGCGCCTGGAGCAGACCTCTTTGGGTCGGTCGCTGGAGCGAGTGGAGAGCCTCTTACCCTAAAGGATTCCGATGCAATACTCAACTCTGGGATAGATAATATCGAGTCAGTCGCACCCATCTCTTTCACTTCAAGACTCGTCTCGTCTTCAGACAAAGAAAAGTCGGTACTAGTATATGGACTTACAGAAGCCGGACAAGACATGCTCAAGCCAGAGATTGTGTATGGAGAGATTCTGACCGAGGGTGAGAGTGGCAGTCGTGTGGCAATACTTGGCACAGATGTTGCAAAAGATTTGTTTGGTGAGAACATAAGTCCTGTCGGCGAGTCAGTGAAGATTGAAGGTATAAGATTCCGTGTCATCGGAGTATCAAAAAGCCAAAGCAAACTAGCTGGAAGCTTTCTCAATTCGTCAGTCGTCATACCACTTGAGATTCTGAATAACCAGATAAAGGGTGACGATGAGCTTTGGGAAATTGATGTGAGTGTGAAAGATATGAATTATCTCAACCAAACAATGGACGACGTGGAGGCATTTATGAGAGAAAGACGAGGCTTGGGTGAGGGGGAGGTGAATGATTTCAATCTCACAAGTCTCAAGGATTCGCTTGATGTTATAAATACAGTAACAAATATGCTCACCCTTCTTATCGCTGGTATCTCGAGCATATCTCTTATTGTCGGCGGTGTGGGGGTCATGAATATCATGCTCGTCTCCGTGACAGAGAGGACCAAGGAAATCGGACTCCTAAAGTCTATTGGTGCCAAAGACAAAGATATACTTACCCAATTTCTCATTGAGTCTGTTGTCATGAGTCTCATAGGCGGGATGATAGGAATACTCATCGGCATAGGACTTGCGCTGCTTATCTCAATCGCTGCTGGCATTCCATTTATCTTGAGTTTTGTGTGGATATCACTTGCAGTACTTGCGTCTACGCTCGTTGGGATTGTCTTTGGCCTTTATCCAGCAAGGCGCGCTGCCAGACTCTCCCCCATTGACGCACTAAGATATGAATAAACTTTGTTTTTTGATATTTGAATTTTGACCATTGGGGGTTTATCTAATATCCCCCACCTTCACATTGAACGCGAGCTGATATAGACCACGATCGAGACCATAATTCAGACGATTGAGAATAGATGTCGGATAATCAAGCGACAGATAGTCATCCTTCGATCTATAGTATGCTCCAGAGAAAGATAGGTTCTCAAGAGTCCGATACGTTTTGTTTATTGCTTCATTAATCGACTTACCTGACCCTGTCACAACAGCCAAGTTCCAATCACTACCCACTGTGAGTAAGTCCCCCTTTTTGTCTTTCTTCACATCCCACAACCAGATATCTTTCTGGAGCTTCTCCCTATAGTTTATCTCAAGATCTGCAGACACCTGCTCCGTCTCATCATCTCGATTGAGATTAAATATTCGGACTGATGTACCAACAGTCCCAAGTGGGAGTGGGCTTTTCTTATTTACCAAATTCTCAAAGAAAGTATTGACAGATGACTCTTGACTCAATTCCGTGAAAAGACAGTTGTAGCCAGGGCGATTCGAGCAAAACTCCCCGAAGTACATCTTGCCAGTGCGCTTATCAATAAGAAGTGACGCGTCCCATATGAATAGTCCTTTGTGAGCCTTTGCCATCTCGTCAACTATGGGTGGAAATGCATACTCACATATGCGCGAGTCATGTGCAATCGGAAAGACAAGATCTTGTGTGCAGCCGGTCTGTATGGATAGGTTGCCTGCGCCAAATGGCTTGTTCTCGATATTTACTGTTGTCAAGACTGGCACGCCGTCATAATACATTCGCTCTGGCGTAAGCTCTATGATAGAGGGTAAGAATTTCTCGAGAATAAACCCCATTTTTTCGTATTTATCAGGATACTTTTCTAGATATTCGGCAATAAGTCTATTTGATATTCTTACGTCAGCCGTGTCTGGAATGAGGGCTTTGGCTGCATCTGCATTACCCTTCAAGACCCAAAACTCATCTGTCGTCTCAAGGAACTTATATGCTTCCTCCTTCTTCTCAAAAGTCACAACTTCTGGTGTATTTAGCTTTTTGTAATGTTCTTTTACGAATTCCTTTGCTTTTTGTCTGTCCACCTCAAACAAATAATTTTCTTTTGTCGGAAATATTCCCTCAAAGCCCATGTCTTTCACTTTATTTGCCCATCTATATAGATTGTTCTCCTCAAAGAAAACAAAATAATCATGTGGGGTCTCGATTTTTTTCATCATCTCGACAACCTTATCGGCAGGTCGCTTGTCAAGCATTCCGTCAAATAGTTCTAGACGCGTGCGCCTCGTGTATGCATCTTCATGTGCTTTTGATACTTCCTCTTCCATCACATAATCCTTGATATCCTCTATCACGCCTACTATCACCTCGTGACCCTCTTGCACTAGCTGATATGCCACAGGATATGCCAGACCAGTAAATGAGAAAAAAATATATTTCATAAGTTGATACACTCCGTAAATTCAATAATTGATCATCAGTATAAAACAAATTAATGCGATGGGGCAAATGGTAATATTTGATACACTGTATTTTGGTTTATGAAAATATTGCAAAAATATAAAAAATGGCTCATTGTTATTAGCTCAATAGTTATTACTCTTCCTGTTCTGATAATCGTGGCAATATACATTATCCTCTTTTATCAAGTTAAGATAACTTGCGATTTTGCGCAGAGCAAGTACCAAGGCAAATGTGTAGAGTCGCTTGCAAAAGTGGCAGTATCAGAAAAATATTCCTATAGAGAGAGAAATGATGCTGTGTGGGCGCTTGGCCAAATGGCAGACAAAAGATCGCTACCAATACTCAAGCAACTCTATACAGGCGATATCCCAAGCCGTGAACCACTAGACAAAACTCTTAGTCAGTATGAGCTTCGAAAAGCCATAAGGTGGTGCGAAGAAGGCAACTGGACAAGCTGGATGTATCCACTCTTTAGATGACACTTCCAAACTTTATTAATTGCACAAATGAAATGTTACTTCAGGCATTGGCTTCTACATGCTTCTTGAGACTGTCGAGGATTGACTGCCATCCAGCTTTTTGCAAGTCCTCGGAGTGCACGTCTTCTATCTCAAATTCTTCTGTTACTTTCGTATCCCTTTCACCAACTACCTCAAATATGACGCTTACCTTTCGTCCGTCCTCTATCGTGTAATCAATTTTCTTTTTTTCATCAATCCTATTGTATGTTCCACCAAAATCAAAACTCCTCGCTCCGTCTCTTGAGGCCATCGTGAAGGAAAATTTCCCATCAACCCAGAGATCATTTATGGCTCTTGGACAATGCCAATCTTCGCTAGCTTGGTTCCACTTTACTATGTGTTCTGGGAGTGTGAACCATTTCCACACATTCTCAATATCTGATTTGATTATTGTTTCAACTTTAATTGTTTTCATAAGCTTTTTGTAAATCATAAATAATAATCTTTTTCATCTTGAGCAAGGCACCCATCACTCTTTCTGATCTTGCTGGATCACTACTACTCATTAGCTCTCCAAGCTTACGTGGAGTCACTTGCCATGACAGGCCATACTTATCCTTGAGCCACCCACACTGCACCTCCGTACCCCCGCCTTCGACAAGCCTATTCCAGTAATGATCTATCTCCTCCTGTGTGTCGCAGTTTATGACAAACGAGACAGACTCTGTGAACTTGTAGATAGGTCCTCCATTTAGCGCAGTAAATTCCTGGCCTTCTATCTCAAAAGAGATTGTCATCACAGATCCCGCCTTTCTTCCTGCTATCTTGTTGCTTTCTTCATCATATCTCGATGTAGATATTATTCTTGAGTTTTTGAAGATAGATATGTAGAAGTTCACTGCCTCCTCGGCCTGGTCATCAAACCACAAAAAGGGGGTTATTTTTTGCATAAATTACTTGTGATTACTAATATTTACCATCCATTGTACTCCGTACTTGTCTTTGCAAGATCCGTAATATGCTCCCCAAAACATGTCCTGAAGTGGCATAGTGATGGTTCCACCATCCGAAAGTAAGTTGAATAGTCTCACTGCCTCCTCCTTTGTGTCAGGCTCGAGATTTATGTGCACATTATTCCCTATGTTTACCCTGAAGCCCATAGACTCTGGAGCATCTGTTCCCATAAGGTGATGTCCTCCTGTGATCTCAAGCTCAATGTGCATGACAAGGTCCAGGTCCTTTTCGGCCAGCTTTGGCTGACCAGGCTGTGCTGGAATATCGCGAAACCTCGCTATTCCCCCCACGAATTCTCCACCAAATATTGATTTGTAGAAGTTGAATGCTTCCTCGGTTTTATTAACGAAGTTGAGATAAGTACTAGTTCTGGCCATAGTTTGTTATGTGTGGTATTAATTAATTTTGTAAATGTGTAAATATTACATTGGACAAAATATTACCACACAAGAGTGGTAATTTCGCCAATAGATTTTGGAGCAGGTATGTCGTCCTGTGTTGTCTGGCTATTGATCTCGATAAAAAATAGTACTAGACTTATGCGTAGATATGATTATTCACACCGTAAAGTGGATATCAAGGATTCACTGGACAAGGATTTTCCTGGTTGGTTTTCTCTACACAGTCTTTGCTACAATCGTTCACTTCATTGAGGCTTTTGTCAATCTGAACTACTACATGATGCCGGAGTATTATGGTGTGTGGAGCAAGATTATGATGCCAAACCCTGGCCCTCCCCCACTTGACTTTCAGATCACGTCCGCCGTCATAACTTTTGTGAGTGGGATTTCGCTTGCTCTCGTGTACACATATGTGAGAGATATGCTTCCAAAGCGCCCCCGAGAACGGGTGCTTATGTTTGCGGATCTTGTGGTTGGGCTACAGTTTGTATTCTTTACATTACCCGCTTACCTGCTTTTTAATATTCCACTCATGTTGCTTGTAAGCTGGTTTATCACAAGCTTCATCATCCTCACTTTCACATCTTATCTCTGCGTGAGAATCATCAAGTAAGCAGTTTCCCTCTACTTCATTTTCTCAATTTGCATCATGACGACCCCTTGCGCGGTGTCAAGTATGATCGCAAGAACAAGTGCCACTACCCAAGATGAGATCCCCATCCCAAGCTGTGTAGCAGCTCGTGATACTAGCCACACTCCGACAAAGTTTAGGATAAAGTAAAGCAACATCCAATCTCTCGTGGTAAGGATCTTACTTCTTGCATCTTCATAAACTCTCACAAATGGCACCGCAAACGTCACAATGAGCGAGAGAGCACTCATGCTGATAATTCCAGCCCAAACAGGTGTAAGTGAAATGGTGCCAAGGACGACATGTTCTGGAAAGAATATATTGGCAAGTGAGATCAGTATATAGTTCACAAGCAGCAACACAAAATAGCTAATGACTAGAACCATCCCCGTTTCTTTTTTGAAAAGATTAATTTTCCCCATAATATTGGATTATGAAATATTAAACTCGATTAATTATTAGTCTAGCATAGACTTCCCGAGGAGTGGTATTGACCTATTCATTAATGTGCAGTTATTAATAGGTCTCGGTTACATTTAAATTTTTGCTGTGTCTTGTGAGATTTTTTTTAGTCTTTTTTCTTGCAATGCTTGTTCTATGAGAAATACTTGATTGCTGCGAAGTAGTGGCATCGTGTCCTGTGAGAAAAATCCGTATTCAGACACTTCATCACTTGGCACAAAGTCGCCACCGATGAATGCCCCCGTATAACACATATCAAGTCTTGAGCTAGTTCTATCAGTCCTAGTTTTTAGCACCTCATCCACACTCACAACAAGCGCTGACTCCTCCTTTATCTCTCTCTCAAGTGCCTCTGCTGGATGCTCACCAGACTTCATATATCCACCTGGTAGGCTCCATGGATGCTGTCTGTATGTATGTTTGAAAAGCAGTATTTCGTCCTTTTCATTGAAGATGATTCCTGTGACACCTACCAGGAATTGATTTTGGAAAAACCGCATGAAGTAAAGCTGGATGCCTTTGGGTAGGTTCAGCATTTTCCAAACACGTGCGAGAAATGATTTCATAATGCGTTTTTATCTGGTGGTTCGATGGTCGTTGTATTATTTTTTAGTCTCTCGTTCTCGAGCTCCAGCTGATGGACTGTCTTTGTGAGGTCTACTATCTCACCTTTCTTTTCCTTTATTTTGTTATCCTTGCCACGCATTGTGAGCGACGTAAAAATGGAGTTAAAAAGATGGGTGGCATAAGCCAGAACAAGTCCAGTCAAAAGTGATCCAATGATAATATAAAAAAGTGGAATATTAGGAAAAACGTAACTACCCAGCCGTAACGTAACTGGAGTAAGATTATTTTGCGCTATATAGACCATGATTGAGCCGATTACTAAAACAAAAATTAGTGTGAGCATGGACGCAGTATACTCTCACACAGAGAGTAAAGTATTGCAAACGTGTGATTCGTTATATATAAAACACTTAAATCATGCCCAATACCACCTATGCAACTGTGCGTCATCTCGACTCCATGAACGGAGTGATTGGGCGGAGAGATCTATTTTTTAATTATCCTTTTGTAATAATGTAATCACAAGAGATCTCTCCACCCATGCGTCAGCCTAGGGCTGACTTATGGAGTCGAGATGACGCAAGTAAAAGTAATATTTTAAATATGTAATCGTGTAGTCTTTTCTCTCATTTACCTAATTTTTCACAACTCCATCTTTGTTGTACTCAACTCCTTTAGCTTACTGATAAGTTCGTCAACATCATAGCCTGTCGTATCAATATCCTTGCCGATAAACAGTCTCAAGCCTTCGATAATTCGTCGAAGAAGGATGGCCTCATCTTTCCAAAGCATATTAATATTTATTTCATTTTCGGCAAATGTAGCCGAGATTATCTTTAGTTGTGCGAATAAAATGCCTGTGTTTATGAAGACGTTTGAAATATTTTTTATATCTATGCTATGTACCTGTGAAGCAAAAAGTTGTCGACGGGTGATTGTCAGTCTTTTCTCTTCAACGACAATACTTGTCGGATAGAAATCCCATGGGAATACGGTCATTACCTTTAGGATTGTTCTGTTTGAGTTGCTGACCATATCTTCTATAGCTTGTCTGTTTTTTTCTGCTTTCATTACTCGACTTTTGGCAACCTCATCTATTCCTTCTTCCTCTGGAGTTTGTTTTATTTCTGCGACATCAGGCTGCATAATCTTTGCAGCGATTGTGGCAGTTTTTGTGAGTTGTTCTCTATTCTCTTTTTTCGCGTCTTCTGCCTGATCGAACAATCTCTTGAGTAAATAACTCACTTTGCTTTTTTCTATTTTATCTGCACTTGATGATGCCAACCTCGAAAATATGTTTTTTGTTTTCATTTCCATTTTTTGCATTATACGCTTCTACTCAACTGTTTTGCGTATATCGTGTGGGTATGGGACTAGAATATGTGTCCATATGAGTATGCTTTCCAGGCGATAATTCATATATACGCCTGTATAATAGATACATTGGCAGAATTAAAAAAATGAATACCATCAAAAATCTCAAGACTCAAGAATTTGAGACTTTTTATAAGCAGTTCGCTGTTAGGAGCTATAAAAAAGGCGAGATGCTTATAAGAGCAGATGATGATCCCCAAGGTATTTTTTGCCTTACGAGCGGTTATGTCAGACAATACACCATCTCAAAAACTGGTTTAGAACTTACACTGCATATCTTGAAGCCTATTTCGTACTTTCCTATGGTATGGGCGATAAATGGCACACCAAACGTCTACTTTTTCGAAGCACTTACACCTGTCGAAGTGGGACGAGCGCCTAGAGACCAAGTTGTTTCATTCATAAAAGACAAACCCACAATCATTTTCGAGCTTATGAGTGAGCTTGTGGAAGACTACGCAGAAACTCTTACTCGAGTGGAGCATCTTGTGTTTAGCGATGCATATCGAAGGGTCATATCGATACTTATATATATCGCTAAACATTTCGGTGTCGAAAAAAATGGCAGTGTCGTGATAGACCACAGATTCACACAGCAAGACATCGCAACACTCGTCGGCGTTGCAAGGGAAACCGCAAGTATTGAACTAGTGAAACTAGAAAAAAAAGGACTCATCGAGTATGTTGATCATTCGATGATATTTAGAAGCATTACAGATCTGGAGCAAGAACTTACCTCAATAAAATCTACACTGTGATCTAGATCACAAACAGTTTGGAGCTTCACACACGCTCTTCAAGAGGCGCCAGTTACAGAACAAATTGAGCTGTGTCCGTATAGTATCCCTATATGACACAAATAATTTCCTCCCAAGAAGAGGTAACAACAACTCAAAGCAGTTCGCCTGCCCAAATAGTCCAAAAGACGACACGTGTGGCAGAGCCACTGGCGAAAGGCGATGCTCCACAACAAGTCTTTGACAAAAAGAAGACCATCATCAGGGTGAACCAGGTTATATGGTACATCCTGGGCTTTGTCGAAGTATTACTAATATTTAGACTTGTGCTGAAGATGCTTGGAGCTGACTCACAAGTGGGCTTTACAAATCTTATATACACAATCACTTACCCACTGGCTGGACCATTCTCTGGAGTTGTTGGTGCGTCGATATCTGGTAGTTCTATGATTGAGTGGTCGACGATCATTGCTGGCATCGTATATCTATGTATCGCATGGGGATTTATTTATCTCATGGATCTAATTTATCCAATTACGCCATCTGACGTGGCAAATCAATAATTATGCTAGTCGCAATCATTACAATTCTAATCATTCTCTGGGTACTTGGCTATGCGCCAATTACAAACATCTCTATTCCGAATATCTCTCTGTTCACAATAAATAGTCATGCTATTACTCTTTGGGAGGTGCTCATACTTGCTGTTGTTCTTTGGGCTATTGGCATACTGCCCCGCCCTCTCCAGACAATCGCATCTGTGCTGCTTCTGCTTTGGGTACTATCTGTACTTGGAATTCTAGCCATTGCAGGACTCCCAAATATTATTGTTCTCATTATTATCGTCGGTCTTATAATTTCAATTTTTTTATGATAAACAATCATCAAAACAAAAAGGATGAAGGTAGTGTGATCCCAGCAGTTATTGCTGTGACTGGTGCTGTTATTGGAGCTGGTGTTGTGGCTGTGGCAGGTGCGATAGCCATGAAGGACGAGAAGAATCGCGAAAAGGTAAAGGAGGCGCTTGATACTGTCCACGACAAGGCAAGTGATTTTGTGGATGAGGTGAAAAAAGATTCCTATGCCATGAAAGAAGGTGTGGAAAAAAAGATTGCTGAAAGCAAGGACAAAGCGAAGAAGTTAGAGAGTTGAGTTAAGTTATAAATATATTTTCATAGTATGACAACAGTAATAAATACCCCAAGCTCATCGCAGGAATCAAGTGGTGTTGGGTTTTTGATAGGTGCAGTTCTAATAATTGTTTTTGCAGCATTTCTCTTGTATTTCGGCATACCAGCACTAAACCAAATGAAGCCGGCACAGATAAATGTGCCAGCTCCACAGATAGTCATGCCTGACAAGGTTGATGTAAATGTGCAGCCAGCGAAGTGACGGAAGTTGCGTATTTATTCTTCGAGTGGATCCGCCTAGGCGGAGAAATCGAGAAGCTATACACAATAGTTCTCAAGTCACTTGCGTTCCCTCGAACAATAATTTTGTTTAATAATTAATAATTTTTTTTCATTACATATGGACATAATACTTTGGATAATACTCGGAGCGATTGCGGGATGGCTTGCATCTGTCATTATGAAGACTGACGCCAGTCAAGGGGCTGTAGCAGATATTATCTTGGGAATAGTCGGTGGAGTGGTTGGAGGATTTATAATGAGCCTAGTTGGTCAATCGGGCGTGACAGGTTTCAACATCTATAGCCTTGGCGTCGCTGTGATAGGGGCTGTAGTGATAATCTATCTAGGACGGATGCTTCGTAGAAGCAGATAGTTCATCTATATTTTAATTTTGATAATTGGGGACGACGAGTTGAGACTGTATTCGCTTTCCGAATACGGTCTCACCTCCTTTTTGTGACTCCATTCAAATAATTTTTTCACGAATATGTCAGAAAAACTAGGTCATGTAACAAAAAAACATATTTCTCGCATGGGTAGCTTTATGGTTGGTGTTTTGGTAACAATAGTATTTATTGTCATTGTCTCTTATGTGGGGATACCCTCACTAAGCAGATCAGACATATCATTTCCTGGCACCCCTCCCGCAGTACTCGCTATACCAAATACCGGTAATCCATACTGATGGAACTCTATATATGGAGCGTCTGTGAGGATTAGACCTTCATCGGATGTAAGCTATACTATCTGTATGTCGGGAATCATAATCGCAGCTGGTGACCTGTATACAGAGATTGATGTCTTGGCATGTGCCATAGCATACAAGGAACTTCTTACGCTTCAGGGCAAAGACAGTCGAGTAGTTTTGCCAGGACCCCTGAACAAAAGCATCACAAAGTCTATGCTCACTTGGCCACTTGTTTATGATAAGACGATTGAACATGTGGACATGGGGACTTCGGAGTTTGTGATCGTTGATATATCAGAACCTGCACATATCGCAAAATTCGTCGATCACAAAAGAATCATAAGGCTTTTTGATCATCATTTCGGATTTGAGAAATACTGGCAAGAAAAATATGGAGACAAAGCAAGTATAGAAAGAGTCGGAGCATGCGCCACACAGATTTTTGAAGAGTACGAGAAGGCGCATCTAGTCGAGAAAATATCACCACTATCTGCCAACCTTCTCTACGCAGCAATTGTCTCAAACACGCTTCTTTTCAAAGCTACAGTAACAGACAAAAGAGATATTGTTGCTTTTGATAAATTGAAAAAATACATAGACCTTCCGAACAACTGGATCGAGATGTATTTCCGTGAACAAGGAGAATTTGCCATGAATCATCCATACAAGGCTGTGAAGGAAGACACGATTACGATCACAACTGGTCTGCCATACGACCTGACCATCGGACAACTAGAGCTGTGGGATAGCAGAGAATTTATTAGCAAAAATATTGACGAGGCTGTAAGAGCACTTCGAGATATAGACACTCTCCACTGGTTTCTCACCTCACCTAGCATCTCGGAAGGCATAAACTATATCTACGCCCAAGACAGCGATGTAAAGAAACTTCTTGAGAATATTCTCTCTGTACAATTTGTAGACAATCAAGCTGTAACAAGCAAACTAATCATGCGTAAAGAAATAAAAAGAATGGTCCTAAACATGAAGTAGACAGTGGATCTATTTACACAGAAATTTGAATTGTGCATAATGATCATATGATGAAAAAACTTCCAAAATCCCTTACAAGGGTTACAACATTTTCGAAAGTATTAGCAGGAATACTTTTTGTGTTATTTCCTTTTTTGGGTTTTGTAATTGGCGTCCAGTACGGGCAGATGCTCACTATAGTTGCTACCGCACCTAAAGAAAATGTTTCTATCTATGAGACTAAAAAGACGCCTACTCCAACAATATTTGTAGAAAAACCAACGGCAGCAGCGATGATTCCTGTACAGTACTCTACCCCACCAGGATGGAGTATAGTCGACAGCTATGTATGGGGGCCTGGAGGAGAAGTGGAGGGTGAGGGTAGAATGTGGAAACTCAAAATATCATTACCCCCCGACCTTGAACACATAAGTAGTGGGTCAGAGGAATTCCTACAAACTACAAGTGAGCCCCGGTACTATTGGGATACACTCATCACCAAAAGTAATGGCTCAAGGAGAGAGACTTACTTGAGAAGGATCGAGGCGATGGATGGATATGTGGACAACAAGCCAGCCTCAAAGTGTGAACTAAAAAATATTTCAGAATATACCACGACAAACGGCTCGCCGTATCTCAAGGTAGACGCGCACTGTGTAGAAAAAACAAGCATCGCGACCGATATATTTGAATATGACCATTCCGCTTACCTTTATACTGTCGGAGATATGTTGTTTGTCATTGTGAGGTCACAAGAAAATAATGGTGACGCAATAATGGATAAATATATCGCTGACATCCTCCCTTCGATTTCTTTGGAATAGTGGTGATTGATATTTGAAAAAATTAATAAAAAATGAGTACGAGCAGATAATTTTGTCTTTATTTTTTTGACTTCTTACCATCTCGAGACTCCAAAGCAGATGGACATTCAAGATTTAATTTTAAAAAAGTTTGCGGGTGAGGTATCGGATACTGAAGAAAATGACTACTTTGCATCATCTCTCGACTGTGATGATATCTTCACCAAGCTCTGTGCCAGGTGCACTCACACTTATTCGCCCACCATCCAAGAGCTGGACTTGGTAGTAAGTGTTATATGATGTGGAACAGCTTGAGATTGTGCTGCCATTACCAAGCTGTGGATCAGTCGGAAGTGCAGCGATATACGTCGGCACAAGCAGTGCACAGAGGTCAGAGCCATCTGTGCCAATAAACTGTGGAACAG
>CAZATL010000017.1:0-22464 GCA_964488055.1 uncultured Gammaproteobacteria bacterium
GGCTTGATATTTAGGATTTTCATGACGTCGTTGCCATCCACCTTGAGATCCTTCACGGTAAATGGCTCCACGAGAAGCTCTGCTACCCGCTTTTTGAAAAGTTCCGTACGCCATGAGGTTTCTGACGCCGCGCCACCCAAGCGATCTGCGCGGCGCAGGGCAAACATTTCTTCGAGATTTTCCTTGCCAACATTTCTTATAAATCTCCTTATAGCATTATCTGTCAAATCTTCTGTCACCACAAATTGATGATATGCAACAAGTTTGACAAGAAGATCCTTCTCAATATTGCTTAGTCTGAATCTATCTGCAATCACAATCGTCATTTGTTCTCCTACAACTTCGTGATTATAAAATGTGATAAGTCCAGTGCGTAGATCCTTTCTGAATGTCCTTTCCTTTCCTATATCGTGAATGAGTGTGGCAAATCTTGTTATTGGATTTTTCGAATTGCAGTTCTTGAGCGACATAACAAGATGTGTCCCAACATCGTATATATGATGCCTCTTGGGGCTTTTTTGAGGTATTGCAAAGCACTTCTCGACCTCTGGCAACACAAAGTGAAGAAGACCTGTATTTTTCATAAAGAGCACACCCTCTGCTGGGTGGTCTGAAGACATAATCTTTAGGAACTCTTCGCTAATCCGCTCCCATGAAACATTAGACAGAAGTTGTGCGCTCGCTTTGATAGATTCCCGTGTGGTCTCGTCTATCACAAAGCCCAGTTGGGCAGCAAATCTGACTCCCCGCATGAGGCGAAGAGCATCTTCAGCAAATCTGGCGGAGGGATCTCCAACAGCTTTTATTACCTGTGCAGTCAGATCGTTTTGGCCACCATATGGATCTACGATCTTCTGCCCATCATATGCCATTGCATTCACTGTGAAATCGCGTCTGGCAAGGTCTTCCTCTATGCTCTTGGCCCAAACTACCTCACTTGGATGTCTGCCATCCTCATACTGCCCTTCTCTCCGAAATGGAGTAATCTCAAAAAGCAACTCTGTACCGCCTACATTCCACTTCACTGTGACCGTACCGTAGGTATTGTTGTAGTAACTATCCGGGAAAAATTGCTGTATCTTTTCTGGGGTCGCACTTGTGGCAAAATCCCAGTCGCAAACGTCAATATTACGAAGGAGGTCTCTCACAGCTCCGCCGACGACATATACCTCCTCGTTTTCATTCTGAATAATACGCATAAAGTCACGCACGTAGCCAGGCAATTTGGTGTCTAAGATCGTATTAATCATATATTTTAGATTTTATATTGTACTTTGATAAGTATACCTCAATGACTGTTTGTGCAGTCGTTGAGCCTGAACAATTCTTGGCTTACACATCCTCTTGACAAGTTAGCAGAGCATCTTATATACTGCTAACATATGGAAGAACTTACTCCAAGGCAGATAGAAATACTGAAGCATATTGTCCAAGAATATACAGACACGGGAGACGCTGTCGGGTCAGAGATACTTGAGAAAAAGTACAGACTCGGCGTGTCACCAGCCACAATAAGAAATGAAATGGTAGCGCTTGCCGGAAAAGGTTATCTCAAAAAGTCACATTTTTCATCAGGTCGTGTGCCATCAGCCAAAGGATACAGATACTACATCACCCACATCATGCAAGAGAAGCAAATGTCGACTATTGATGAGGTGGCATTCAAAAACGGTCTCTGGGACAGTAGAACTGAAATGCACAGACTACTAGCGACAGGTACAAAGATATTGTCTGACAAGACAGGACTTGTGGCGATATCAGCCACAAATACTGGTGAGCTTTACTATGCAGGAGTAGTTCATCTCTTTGACAATTTGACAGTACTTGATATTCCGACGACTAGAGAACTTTGTGACATACTTGATAAAGTTGCTTTTTGGCAGCAAGTGATGCAACGGTTCTTGACAAGTAATCAAGATGTATTTTATATGCTTGGTGAGGAGGACTTTGCCGATCCAGCACTTGAGACGGTAGCGTCAGTCTTGGGCGATTTCAAGATAGGGGACGTGCAGGGGGTAATAGGTCTGGTTGGTCCTAAGCGCATGAAGTTCGATGTATTTATTCCGCAGGTTAGATATTTTTCGCATTTGCTTGAGGAAATTGCAAATAAAAATTAAACAAATATGGCTGATATTTCAGATCTTACAGACCCAACCGGAAAACCACTAAAAGGAACAGAGCCAGAAGTAAAAGAAATCGAAGTGAACGTGGATTATAAGGATAGATACGTAAGAGCGCTCGCAGATTATAAGAATCTGCAAAGGCAGGTAGAGGAAGAGCGCAAAGTAATATTTGCTGTTGCGACAGCGGGAATAGTCGAGCAACTACTACCCATGCTTGATATGCTATATCAAGCAGAGGTCTTTTACAAAGATCCTGGCATGAAGATGGTGAAGGAACAATTTGTAAAGACGCTTGAAGAAATGGGTCTCAAAGAAATGGAACTTGTCGGCAAGAAATTTGATCCGCATTTTGCTGAAGTAGTCGACACCATACCTCACGACGAGAACGATGAGATCGTCGAGATAGCCAAAAGAGGATATATGCTCGGCGAGAGAATAGTAAGAGTCGCACAGGTAAAAGTTGGCAAAAAGGAATGACAAAAAGACAAATTGATAATGAAAACATTGAGGTAGAAATCCAAGTGCAGCTTGATGGTATAGGCAAACTCATTAAACATCTTAAAAACAAAGCTAAATTTATCGGGAGTGAATGGCAGAAAGATGTCTATTATTCACCAAAAGATCCGAATAAAAGCTATATAAAGAGTATCCCAGTGAACGAATGGTTGAGAGTAAGATATGAAAAAGACAAGTCATCAGTAACATACAAAAATTTTCACAGATCAAAAGATGGATTTGCAAAATATTGCGACGAATACAACTCTGGCGTGACATTCGGCGATCAGCTTGAAAAAATATTTGAATCTCAAGGATTTGAGAAGATAATAGTGGTGGACAAAGTGCGCAAAATATACATGGATGGAGATTTTGAAGTATCAATCGATAACATAAAGAATCTTGGGAAGTTTGTTGAGGTAGAGTATAAAGGTAGTGAAAAAAGTGTAGATTGTGAAAAAATTAAGAAATCAATGTCAGATTATCTCAAAAATATTGGGTGCACTAATATAAGAATTAATAATGGTGGTTATCCGTTTATGATTCTTTTTCCAAAGAAGGTTGTTTTACAAAGCATATAGGTAATTATTTGAAGCTAAGTAGACAACAATCTTGGCGCAAGATTCAAAGGATATTTTGATTTTGTTTTAGAAAATTAATATTTAATTTTGATTTATGGACAATAGTCAAAGTGTTGATCAAAGTAAGGCTACGGTATCAGAAACTGTCGCCCCAGCCGCTCAAGTAGCGCAACAGCAAGTTGTGAGTGCAAACCCTCAAGGTATGTCAAATGACACGAAAACAATTATTACAGTCATTTTGCTCATATTTGCTTACCCAATTGGTGCAATACTTGCCCTTTTCTGGGTGAAGTGGCCACTATGGGTGAGAATAATTGTTGCGTTACCACTTGTTCTCATAATTGTTGGAATAGTGTTAGTCTTTGTGCTGGCAGCCTTAAACCCTAGCGCTCAGATATCCAAAGCAAAATACATGTCTGAATGTGCAAAAACTTACACAAGTGAAGAGTGTTCGAAGATGTATCTCGACGACTTGACTAGTGTTACATCGACACCCGAAATGCCGGTCGAAGAAAATACTGAGCAAACTCAATAATATTAATATTTGTACAAATTTAGTATGTCAAAAATAATCGGTATCGATCTAGGTACCACAAACTCATGTGTGGCTGTGATGGAAGGTGGACAACCAAAAGTGATTCACTCCAAAGAAGGTAGGAACACCATACCATCTGTAGTGGACGTCTCAAAGAAAGTGGTGGGAGACGTGGCGAAACGTTCTATGGTCATGAATCCAAAGAAGGTTATATTCTCAATAAAGAGACTAGTTGGTAGGAAGCTGCATGATGAGTCTGTGCAACGCGACATCAAATGGCTTCCATACAACGTGAAAGCAGGACGTGACGATATGGCTGTCATTGAGGTGGATGGTAAAAACTACACTCCACAAGAGATTTCAGCGATGGTACTCCAAAAAATTAAAGCTGATGCAGAGGCTTACCTTGGATCTCCGGTCACAAAAGCAGTCATCACATGCCCAGCGTATTTTGATGATGCACAAAGACAGGCCACCAAACAAGCTGGCGAGATAGCGGGCCTTGAGGTGGTACGTGTCATAAATGAACCAACAGCGGCGGCACTAGCATATGGACTTGATAAGAAAAAAAATGAAACCATCATAGTGTATGACCTTGGCGGTGGAACATTTGATGTCACTGTGCTTGAGCTGGGGGATGGCGTTTTCCAGGTCAAGGCGACAGGTGGAGACACGCACCTTGGGGGAGATGATTTTGATAAAGTCATAATTGATTTCATTGCAGCAGAGTTCCAAAAGGAGAATCAAATCGATCTCACCAAAGACGCACAAGCAATGCAAAGACTGAAGGAAGCTGCTGAAAAGGCAAAGATAGAGCTCTCGTCAAGTATGGAAGCCCAGATCCAGCTACCATTTATATCAGCCGGCCCCAGTGGACCACTTCACGTTGCGATGACACTGTCCCGTGCGAAGCTAGAATCGCTTGTCGACGGTCTTATCCAAAAAACTTTTGAGTCTGTAACTAGTACCCTGAAAGATGCAGGAGTAACAAAAGATAAAATAAATGAGATTGTAATGGTTGGAGGTATGACTAGAATGCCCAAAGTAGTAGAACAAGTAAAATCATATTTTGGCAAAGAACCAAATCAAGGTGTGAATCCTGATGAGGTTGTGGCAGTGGGCGCTGCAATACAGGGCGGTGTGCTCATGGGGGACACGAAAGACGTAGTACTGCTTGACGTGACGCCTCTTACGCTTGGCGTAGAGACGCTTGGTGGAGTAACCACACCTCTTATCACGCGCAATACAACTATCCCGACAAGTAAGTCTGAAGTCTTCTCAACTGCAGCAGATAGTCAGACATCGGTCGAGGTGCATGTTCTCCAGGGCGAGCGCCCAATGGCAAAGGATAACAAATCACTTGGCCACTTTACACTCGACGGAATACCACCAGCTACACGAGGAGTACCACAGGTGGAGGTCGTATTTGACATTGATGCAAATGGAATACTAACTGTCACAGCAAAGGAAAAGACGACAGGCAAAACAGCAAATATCAAGATCACAGGATCAACAGGTCTCTCCAGTGATGAAGTAGAAAAGATGAAAGCTGAGGCAGAAAAAAATGCCCAAGCTGACAAGGACGCGAGAGAAAAAATCGATGCCAAGAATCATGCTGACACTCTGATCTACCAATCTGAAAAGGCTCTGAAAGACGCTGGGGACAAAGTACCAGCTGATGTGAAGACAGAGGTAGAGAGTAAGATCAAAGCTCTCAAAGACATACTTGAGACCGGAAGCAAAGAGGATCTTGACACAAAATCCAAAGAGCTTCAAGAAGTTCTTATGAAGGTTGGACAGGTACAGGGAGTTGGCAGTACACCAGGTTCGCCTCCACAGGAAGGCGCTAACCCAGAGGCGGAAACACAGACACCGCCCACAGGAGATAAGAAAGTAGAGGAGGGAGAAGTGGTTGGGTAACAAAAATTCCCCCGACGAATGTCGGGACTAACTGTAAGTAAGACTCTGCTCACCGCAATCGTCAACTTACAGTTGAGCAAGTGCCAAGTTCCAAATTCGAAGTTAGTAGAATCTTTATGGGGAGTTTTATTGAGCTGAATGACACATTACGTATTGACGAATCTCAAGGTTTTCCTGTAGAACTTGATATTGAGGTTCATTTGAAAACTCCATACAAACTAGATGATTTCAAAGATAGAATATTTGAGTTTCATGACAAACCCGAGATAAGAGTATACAAAATTCCTCCTGTCAGAAACTTTTTAGTTCAGGATATTGGTGGTAAGTGGCTGTACTGGGGACTTATTCATATACTTGAGATTAATCATGACTATTTAAGAAAAAAAACATCTGGTAAGTTCAAAATAATATATATAAATACTCCAGAAGAGATGAAGATGGCATACGAGCTTGTAGATAGGAATTTAGACAATAATTATTTTCACAATTAATTATTATATTTTGCATTAGGAATGTGATGAAAATACACAAAACTATAATTTGCTCTGTATATACATTACTCACGGTAGCTGCTCTTATTGTTTTTGTTGTTTTTCTATTACGTTACGAAAATGAGAAAAAAATACTCATCACAAAATTAGAGGCGAATGAAGAAACCAAATCTAGTTTAAGAAGTCAACTGTCAAAGTATAGAGCTGACAATCTGAACCTTTTGAAGCGAGTAAACAGCAAAATATCAATAGTTGATGTACAGTTGCCCTTGAAATCGCCAAGTTTTCTGGATAATTCAAGTTGCATCAACATATTACCAAGTGATAATAGAATTACATACTTAAAAAATAAAATATCACCATTTATTTTGGAAAGTATTTTAGAATGTAGTGTAGGCGGACGTTATTCAATTTATTTTATTACTATAGAGTCAGAAACTGGGCACAAATCATATCTGGCGACTTATTCATTAGACGGGGATTACGTTTTCTCAACTTTAGAAAATAATTTCCTGAAGGAATGTGAATATGTAGGAGGAAGAGAAGTAAATGGTTTACCAATATATACCAGTGCAAGAGGCGCGGAATTTTTTATCGCCTGTAATAATGATATACACCAAATCCAAGTCATTCTTGGAAAGAGTAAAAAAAATTCATTGTTATATGTTACAAGAACTGGTTATGGTATGGGAGACTCCGATGGATTTGTGAGATGTAGCCCAGAATACGAGTACTGTATGGACAAAGAAACAGTGTCAAAACTCATTAATATGAATATTCTTGCGGGCGGTGAATAATTTTTGCACGCACTAAACAATTGATATGTCACAAGATTACTATTCCATTTTAGGTGTTGCCAAAGGAGCAACGGAGGCGGAGATAAAGTCTGCGTATAAGCGGAAGGTGGTGGAGTGGCATCCAGATCGCAACAAGTCAAGCGATGCGCCAGACATGATCAAAAAAATAAACAAAGCGTACGAAGTTCTATCAGATGTACAGAAAAAAAACATCTACGACCAAGTTGGTCATAGTGCATATGAGACACGCGGAAGTGGAGCAGCTTCGCAGGGCCAAGGCTGGCCAGGTGGTGCGTATTCGCATTACTCATCTGGCTCACCAGGTGGGTTTAACGTAGATTTTGATTTTGGGCAGGGGACGGGTGTTGAGGATATATTTGAATCATTTTTTGGTGGGGGAAGCCCCTTTGGCAGTACTAGATCCAGACGCCCAAGACGCGCCGTATATGAGATAACACTCACCTTTGAGGAGGCGATACAGGGAGTGACGAAAAAAACTGTGATTGAAGGAAAAGAAAAAGAAATAAAGATCCCAGCAGGAGTTGATAACGGAATGAGAATAAGATTCGCTGACTTTGATGTGATAGTTAGCGTGAAGACGCATCAATATTTGAAGCGCGAGGGACAAGATCTGTACCTAGAAAAAGAAATACCTTACACAACAGCCGTGCTTGGTGGGACTGTTAGAGTGGCACTTGTTGAGGGACATATTGATCTCAAGGTCAAGCCAGGTACAGCAACGGGCACAACAGTCAGATTGTCTGGCAAAGGAGTTCCGTATCCTAATACGGGACGATTTGGTGATTTTTACGTGATCTACAAGGTTCATGTGCCAGCGCGCGTATCTTCTAAAGCAAAAAAACTACTTGAAGAACTACAGAGAGAAATGGGGAGCTAGAAGAAAGGAAAAAATCTGGTAAAATAGACAGCGCAAGTAACTAAATGTATTAATTCAGAGGTATCCCTACCTTTGGGCTTCACGCAGGGCAAAAATCCCCTCTCTGGATGATAGTATTGGTGCTCATGCTTTATAAACTTTAGTAACCTTATAAACTTTATAACTATTCTATGAAAACATACGCAGGCGGTCTAAAAAAGGGTGAATTTGTCAATCATCAAGGGGCCATTTGGCAAATAACAAAAACTGAATTTTATTCACCTGGAAAAGGATCAGCTCTCATGCATACAAAACTAAAAAATGTGGCTACTGGCAAGACCATAGACTACGCATTCAAGTCAAACGAAGATGTTGAGACTGTCGAGGTCAATAGTACGGAAATGCAGTATATGTACAAAGATGAAGACAATCTGTATTTCATGAACGAGCAGACATATGATCAGACGTCAGTGCCCGTTGCTATGGCAGAGGGATTCGTCCAGTATCTTAAGGAGGGTGACAAACTCTACGTCTACATGCACGACGAGAAAGCGCTTTCTGTTCGTGCACCACTCACTGTGAGACTGAAGATTACAGATACAGAAGACGCTGTGAAGGGTGATACCGTCACAAACGCCAGAAAGCCAGCAACAGTTGAAACAGGTGCGACTGTGATGGTGCCACTTTTTGTGAAGGCGGGCGAAGTAGTCACAATTAATCCAGAGACTGGTGAATATGTAGGTAGAGCATGACGAAGGGAATGTTCCCAACATAAATACCCAACATGATCTCATCAAATATCCAAACAGAAGGCGCGACTACAAGAAAAGAGAAAAGCGCTGGATCAGTGCTCATGAGGCTTCGGACGAACAAAAATATAAGCATCAATGATGTATCGAGATCCACATACATCTCTGAAAATGCAATCCTAGCTCTCGAATCAAATAATCTACAATTTTTTCAGACGAGAATTAATGCAGAGGGAATTGCTGTAAAATATGCAAAGCATCTCGGCTTGACTGATGTCGAGTACATAGCAGCATTAGTTCGAAGAGACTATCTCATCAACTTGCCCGAAACAACACATCTGTACGATACTTTGCCCTCATCAAACATGAGGAAATTTGATTTCTGGCGGATAGGTGGAATGCTTGCGGTATTTGTGGCAGTGATTTACTTTGGATTCCAAATTTATGCCTATCTCCTACCACCAAAAATAACTATAACTGAGCCAAGTGCTAAGAGCTTTGCCAGAGTCGAGAAAGTGAGGGTGGAGGGGAATATTGATGAGGAAAGCCAAATTACAATAAATGGAACCCATGCAAATGTCGACGATGGCGGAAATTTTTTTGCTGACGTGAAGCTGAAGCCGGGCAAAAATGACATTGTCCTAGTTGTGACTGGTGTCAATGGAAGAAAAGCAATGAAGACAATTATCATCACAAACAACTAAATCTTCATTACATCAAGTAGATTTTGACATTTCATAAGCTTACTTGTAAAGCTTTTCTTGAGACCTATTCTCTCACTTTCAGATAGGATCTTGTCCTCGCCAAATGCTGGTCTTATTTCGCCAAGTAGTCCGACTTCGCCCACAAAGACTGCATGGTGAGGTATGGGTATATCTTTGATTGACGAGACCAGAGAAGCAAGTACTGCAAGGTCGACAGATGGTGATTTTACGTCCACACCACCAGCCACGTTTACGTACACGTCAAACATGTCTGCATCTATTCGCATGTGTTTTTTCATGACTGCGAGCAGAAGGAGTAGCTTGTTGTAGTCTATGCCCTTGCAAACTCTTCTTGGCACAGGTATTGATGTGCGTACTGCGAGTGACTGGATTTCAAAAAAAAGAGGTCTCTTGCCTTCGATCACTCCAGCAATAGCCTTGCCTATATTTGCTTCTAACTTTGACACATCTGAATCTGTCATGGATACAAAAGCCAGTGGGTTTGTGACTTCGACCAGCCCCACACCTTTCATCTCAAAAATTCCAATCTCGTCAGTTGAGCCGAATCGATTTTTGCTGGCGCGGAGTATCCTGAAGTGAGATATCTTATCACCCTCAAACCCAAGTACTGTATCTACCATGTGCTCGACAAGCTTCGGACCAGCCACGTCCCCGTCTTTTGTAATATGACCGACAAGAATGAGAGCGACATGATTCTTCTTCGCAAATTGCACAAGTTGCAAAATTGTTTCTCGAAGTTGACTGACAGAACCTGTCATGGATTCGATGCCTCTTGAATAAAGCATCTGTATTGAGTCGATAACTATGATTTTGGGAGGATTCTCTATCTTTTTATAACCTTCGACAATACTCTCGACTTGCAAAGTGTCAGAAAACTTCAGATTGTTATTTTTTATGTTCAGCCTGTCCATGCGCTCTTTGATTTGTTCTGCAGATTCCTCACCAGATATATATAGTGCATCTTGCTTCGCAAGTGCCTGAAGAAGTAATGTAGACTTGCCAATGCCAGGCTCTCCTGTGAGAAGAATGACACCGTCTGATGGAATTCCGCCACCAAGGACTCTATCAAATTCGTGAATGCCTGTCAAAAGACGTCTTTTTTCATGTTTTGCAATAACCTCTTCGAAGTTTTTGACGATAAAATCTTGTTGCTTGCTTTTTTGTTTTTTTGGGTCATTGGAGAACCCCTGCTGTTGCTTCAGAGTATTCCACTCTCCGCAGTCTGGACATTTACCGATGAAAGTGGCAGAGCCAAAGCCACAGCTAGAACAGATGAAAAATGACATGAAAGTATAATACCATATCTAACCACCTCACTACATCTTCTCGACTTCCTCAAATCCAAGCATGTGTATGCCGTTTGACAGAGTTTCCCTGACCTTGCTTACAAGAAATAGTCTGAACTCTTTTAGTTCACCTTCTGATTTAAGAATATTTACCTTCTCGTAATAACTGCTAAATTCCTTCGCGAGAGTGTGGAGATATGTGCATATGATGTGTGGTGCCAGTTTGTTTGATGCGGCGACCACTGTCTCATTGTATTTGGCTAGCAGACGGAGAAGAGAGATATCGTCTGGTGATAGGGATGTGGAATCAGGGTGTAGGGTCCTTCGGCTTTGCTCAGGATAAATTCCGGGTGTAGGTTGTAGGTTGGTATTTGATTTTTCTAGGATACTTTTGCAGCGTACTATTGTATAAAGGAGATATGGACCTGAGTTTCCCTCAAATGAGAGCGACTCCTCAAAATCAAATACAACATCTTTTCCGATATTTGATCTTAGGAGTGCATATTTTATAGATGCAATTGCCAATTTGTCCAGAGTCTCATTTTTGAGACTTTCCTCAATTCTAGAATTTTCCTCAACGATTTTTGATAACTTTGACTTGGCTTCATTTATAAGCCACTCACCAGATATTATCTTTCCAGTGCGGGATGACATTTTGCCTTCTGGTAGTCTGACAACTCCATGCGATATGTGCTTGGTTCGACTTGCGACTTCAGGTGCGACAAGGCTCATGGCTTTGAGTAGTACCTTGAAATATTCGTCGATCTCATTTGCTGTCACTATGATTGACTTGTCAAATGCGAAGTCTCTGAATTTCTTGGGATTAAGACCCAATTCCTTTGCTTCGTAAGTCGGAAGTCCGAGAGAATTTACAAATACCCGAGTATGTAGTCCATACTTCTCACCAGGGAAGACTATTGCGCCGTTACTTTCCTCAAATATCCCGTCTGATATATGAGCTTTGGCCAGAGCATATCCATACTCACCCACCTCGCTCTCGAAATAGTAATCTTCGAATTTTGTTCCTAGTTTCTTGTAAATTTCCTCAAAATACTCAAGTGTCCATTTTCGTCCAGTCTCATAAAGTTTGTTGAGGGTGGATTGAGGTATTATCTCTGTCTCAAAAAGCCTGTGATAGTCGATAACTGGTACAAAGCCGGAGCTAATTCTTTTGTGCATATCCTGTGCAGCGAGAAAGACTTGGGCATTAAGCGTTTGGATTTCTTTTTTTGCTTGTTCGTCTTCTTTGTATGCGGTGGCGCCGTATGCATAACAAGCTCCAAGCCACGCCACTCTGGTCACAGAATCTTTATCCTCAAACTCAATTAGTTTGTCTTCTGCTTTTTCACTTAGCACTTGGAACTTGGAACTTGGCACTTCTTTTGTCATCCCCCATACGCTGCATGCGACGTGTATGCCGACATCTCCCTGATAGCATACGCGTCTTACTTCTGCGCCTTGTGCTTCAAGTAGTCTGGCAAGTGATTCACCCACTGTATTTGAATAAAGGTGTCCTATGTGGAATTCTTTGAATGGGTTAGGGTCTGTGTACTCGACCATGACTTTGCTTTTGGTCTGATTATCAGTCTTTGTTGCATTCTCTGATATCGCACTAATAAGTGCATCTTCTTGTATAAAGAAGTTGATGAATCCAGGTGGAACCACATTTATGGCTTTGACAAGATCGCCCTTTTTAATGTGTTTTTTGATATTTTCTGCAATGACAAGAGGCGATCTTCCTAAAGTCTTGGCAAGTGATAGTGCGATTGATGTCGAATAGTCACCGTGCAAATCGCTCTTTGGGGGCGACACATCAATGACTACCTCTCCGTAACCAGAAGTCTTTATAGCCTCAACAATTATTTTTGAGAGATCATTTATCATTACTAATGAATTATAACCTATAGGCGACTTATAATGGAAATAGTGTAGATTATCAGCGTATAATACTCATCTTGCTCTGGTACACACAATTCATGAAATATGAAAAAGAAAATAGGATTTTTGCTGCTACTAATTCTTATTACTACGATTGGCATATCCGCACATGTTTTTGTAATTAGCAAAGTTGCCAAGCGAAGTGGGAATTTGGTTATAAATGCCACGCCAGACGGAACTGTCTTTGTAAACAGTAATGCAGAAGGAAGAACCCCGCTCACGGTCGAATTATCGCCTGGTAAATACAACGTGAAGATCATTCCAAATTCACTTGATCCAGCAAAAGTCGAGAAAACTGCTGTGCCATGGGAAGGAAAGGTGGAGATTTTTGAAGGGTTTGATACATTTGTGAGAAGGCAGCTTGAGGAAAGTGAGAATGAGTCAAGTGGCGAAGTGATCACGCTCATAAAGTCGCAAAATAATCTTGAGAAGGGCAAAGGCGAAGTGCAGGTAAAATCAGTGCCGGAAGGTGCGATAGTAAGTGTGGATGGGCAAGATCTTGGGGTGACGCCTGATAGCTTCTCAAATATTTCGTCTGGCATACACGATGTGTCTGTATATGCGACTCGCTTCAAAAGAAGATCAATACAAGTACAGGTGATAGATGGATATGCGACTGTAGCCGAATTTACGCTGGGCATTGATCCTGATTTTGAGAAAAACTATCCATTTGGCGCTGCATTTGAAGCGTCGTCAAGCGCCACTTTGCCAAGTGTCCCAAAGACCACAAGAGAGCCCACGCCAACCAAAATACCAGAAAAAGTTGAGATACTCGACACGCCAACTGGCTTCCTTCGTGTGAGACTTGATCCATCTCTTGCAGGTAAAGAGATATCACAGGTCAAACCAGGAGAGACATATCCATATATATCAGAGGAAAATAGATGGACGAAAATTAAGCTCACTGACGGCAATGAAGGGTGGGTGAGTAGTGATTACGTGAAGGAGATAAAATGATAATCAAGAATCAAGACTCAATTTTCAAGTAATAATCAATATCCAATAGTCAATTATTCGGAAGAATTAAAATCCAGAAAGGTACGATCAAAATAAATAATAGATCTACGAACTACTTCTTCCAGATGACTTTGTTGTAGAGAATATAGGAGTAGGGGATAACTACAAAGCCTATCGTAAATGCCTTATATCCCAGCCAATACTGTTCACCAAATAGATACACTCCGATGCTGATGCCAATTATCTGTATTGCGATGTTGCCAAGTGATACTAGATTGAACTTGACAAAGTTCCATACATATCCAAGCGTACCACCAGTCACTTTGTTGTGTGAGAAGCTCCAGAAGTTATTGACGAGGAAGTTAAATATTACTGCAGTCTCTGCGCTTATTCCGTTGGCTAGTCTCACATCAAGCTGTGCATAATATTTGAGTATATACGCAAGACCAAAGTCAACGACAGCACCTAGTCCGCCGACTATCACAAACTTCACGAAGCTTGAGTTTGTGAATACGTACCAAAGAGTCTGAAACATGTATTGGGTAGCGTTTATCTTGGATTTGCCCTCGGCGCGGTCAGTAAATGTGCAGGGTATCTCAACTATCTTTGCCTTTTTCTTTAGGGCCTTGTCAAGAAATGATACTTGGAAAACGTATCCTGTGTATTCTTGCATATCTGGCACGACTTGCTTCACTACCCAAGCTCGTATAGCTCTATACCCATTTGTCCATTCAGTTTGCGACAGCTTCATGAATACTAGTCGTATTATCCAGTTTGCTGATATTGATAGAATCTTTCTGTGAAGACCCCAATCAGATGGTATTGACCCACCCTTGCTGTATCTTGTGCCAACGACCATATCCGCACCTTTTTCTATCTCAAATAGGAATTTTGGAATATCTTGTGGATCGTGTGACATGTCAGCATCCATCTCAAAAACGACATCCGCCTGAAGATCCTGAAGAGCATATTCGAAGCCTCGCAAATATGCCTTGCCCAAGCCCTCTTTTTCAGTCTCAAGTAGGTAAATACTCTTATTTCTTTTTTGGAAAGTTCGCACTACGTCAGCTGTTTTGTCGGGAGATTTGCTATCCACAACAAGTATGCTCACGTTCCAGTTTTGTAGCTTTTGTGAAACACCCATTACTTGAGTGAGAAGACCTTCAATATTCTTTGATTCGTTATATGTCGGAATCACTATTACAGCGCGCTTCATAAATAAGGTTGTAGGGTGTAGGTTGTAGGGTTTAGATAAGCACCAAACAAATACACCGAATTGACTCTGATAGATTATATCAAACTATTCACCTTCTGACTTCACCCATTCGATTGTCTTTTTGAGACCCGTCTCAAGGCCGATCTTCGGCTCCCAATTGAGCATTGTTTTTGCTTTTTTTATATCAGCCTTTCTCTTTTTTGGGTCATCTTTTGGCAAGTCTTCGTCGAGACTTATCGTGCTATTTGAGCTTGTGAGCTTTTTCACTATTTTGGCATATTCAAGGACAGTATGCTCATCTGGTGAGCCAATATTAACAATTTCGCTGCGAGCTTCATCTACATTCATAAGTCTCATTATCCCATCCACTGTATCATCGACATAGCAAAGACTTCTTGTTTGTATGCCACCACCAAAGACAGTTATGGCTTCACCTGCGATTGCCTGTCTTATGAAGTTTACTATCATTCTCATGTCGGCCTTTGAGAGATGTGGTCCATAGGTATTAAAAATTCGTACTATACGAGCATCCACACCTTTGCTCCTTGCATAGTAGGCTGTGAGCGTCTCGCCGAACCTCTTGGCCTCGTCATACACCGATCTAGGGCCAGTTGTTGATACATTGCCATTATAGGTTTCCGGCTGCGGATTTACTTCTGGATCACCGTAGGCTTCAGAAGTGGATGCAAAAATAAATCTAGCACCGTATTCAACAGCAATGTCAAGTAGCACATGAGTCCCCACAGTGTTCACCATCATTGTCTCCATAGGTAGTGCATGGTAACTTACCTGTGAATGATGGTTCGGGGACGCGGGTGAAGCCAGATGATAAATTTGTTCAACTTTTTGTATTGTATTGTCAATATCATTTTTTGTTAGCTTGACAACGTCTTTTTCGATTATTGTTAAATTTCTATCACTTGTGACATCCCTCAAATTGCTTTTTGATCCTGTTACGAAGTTGTCGATAACAACCACTTGATTCCCATCCTTTAATAACCTCTTCACAAGATGTGAACCAATGAAACCTGCTCCTCCAGTCACGACAATATTCATATTTCTATACTTGGTAATTGATATTTACAATTTTTAGCTCTGTGGTCTGCCAGTTGAAATGTAGCTAAACCCCATCCCTTTCATTTTCTTAACATCATATAGATTGCGACCATCGATTACTATCGGATCTTTAAGCAGACTCTTCACTTTTGGTAAATCAGCTTGGCGGAATTCATTCCATTCTGTGAGTATGCAAAGAGCTTGGGCGCCATTTACAGCCTCATATGGATCTTCAGCATATTTTATGATATCTCCGATCTGTCTTTTCACGTTTGGCATGGCTGCTGGGTCATAGGCGACTATTTTGTAGCCACTTTTTGCAAGAGCAGAGACTATTTTCACAGCTGGGGCAAACCTTACATCATCAGTGTTCGCTTTGAAAGCTAGACCCCAAACGGCAATACTTGAATTTTTAGGCACATTCTTTTGGACTTTCGATACATAATTTTCCCATGAAAGTCTATTCACATTTTCGACTGATTCTAGGATAGATACGTCTACACCTATCTGTCTACCTGTTGCAGTAAGTGCCTGGACATCTTTGGGGAAACAGGCTCCACCGTAGCCTATGCTTACAGCCAGATTTTTGGGACCTATTCTATTGTCCATGCCGACTGCTTCAAGTACGGCAGGTGCGTCAGCACCTAGCTTTTCGGCAAAAAGAGAGATCATATTGGCAAACGATAGCTTTGTCGAAAGCATAGAATTTGATGCATACTTTATGAGCTCCGCAGATGGTATGTTTGTGACTATTCTAGTACCAGGTAGTGGCTTGTGAAGCTCAAGTAGTAGCTCTATTGCTCTTTCATCATCAGATCCAATTACTGTTCTATCTGGGTTCAGTGTATCGTGGATACCTGTCCCTTCTCGTAAAAATTCTGGACAAGATGCTACAGCGAAAAGGGGGTTTGGGCCTGTAGGCAGGGAGCCTTGTAGCCCTCTCTTAACCAGTATGGATTCAATTATTTCTTTTACCTTGTAGTTTGTCCCAACAGGTACCGTCGACTTGCATGATACAACTGTGAAGTGGTCGGGTGATAAATATTCGCCTATCTTCTCAGCTACTGCAAATACTGTCGTGAGGTCTGCCTCACCAGTGTCAGGTAGTGGTGGTGTACCCACACAACTAAATACAATCTCCGAATGTTTCAACGCCTGAGCATACTGGTCTGTGAATATGAGCCTTTTGGCGTGGTTATTTTTCTGAAGAAGTTCTGCCAGGCCTGGCTCGTAGATAAGTGGGTCACCATTTTTTAGCTTTTCGAGTTTTGAGGGTGTGTGACCTATCACATATACAGTATTCCCAAAGTCAGCAAAAACACATGCTGCGACTATTCCGACATATCCGTGTCCGATAATTGTGATTGTCATAATAAATAGTTGTCAAAGTTTTCCGCTCAAGGCGGTCAGCCTATGGCTGAATAAAGTTTGTAAATTATTAAAGTTGACGTATTGAAAAATGTCAGTTAGTACGCAAATATCATTGATTATCGATTTCTTTTAGTCCGGCATCTAAAGATTTAGTTTTTATCCCAATATTCTTTGTTGCTACTATTTTTGCATACTTGGGTCTTTGGGCTTTGCCTTTGAAATATTCATTATACGGTACGGGCAATATGAGGCTTGAGTCGAGGTTGTAATGCCTAGCTATCTTTAGTCCTGCTTCATATGGGGACATGCTATCTGATCCGACCAAATGATATATTTCTGGGGAGTAGTTGTCTATGAGATATCCGAGTGCGTTTGCGATATCGTCTATGAATGTGGGTGTGATAAGTGAGTCATTTATCATCTTAACTTCTTTACCTTCTGTGAGTAGATGCCTAATGGTGCGCACAAAATCCTTTTTTGGCTCAAACTCTTTGCGGTATGGGTACGATAGTCTTATGATCATAGAGTGTCCGTCAACTATTTTTTCTGCATCAAATTTGGTTTGGCCATAGTAGGAGACAGGGTTTGGGGTGGAGTCCTCGACAAAGGATGGTATTTTGCCACCTATCATGTGACCGTCGAACACAAAATCGGTTGAGATATGGATAAGCTTGGCTTTTTTTGCCCTACATACTTCGAGCATGTTTTGTGTACCTGTGACATTTATGTCATAGCAAAGCTTCCTATTTTGCTCTGCCCCGTCGACACTTGTATAGGCAGCTAGGTGGAGGATGAAGTCAAAGTGTTTATCATGGAGAAACTTTTCAATGCTACTTTTGTTAGTTATATCAACTTCTGACTGAAGTATGGGGATAAATATATACTTATATCCAAGTATCTCAAGTATCCTCGTCCCGATGAGTCCAGTCGATCCAGTAATAGCGATTGTTTGCATAAATTAACAAAAAAAGTGAAAGCGTTTAAGTATGGGTAAAATGATCTACTTGCCGTATTGCTTTTCGTAATAGTTTTTGTATTCACCAGATTTTATTCTTTCCCACCAACTATGATGTGTTTGATACCAAGCAACAGTTTTCTCAAGATAGTTCTTGAAGTCGTATGCTGGTTTCCATCCTAGCTCAACTCTGATTTTGTTCCAGTTGACCGCATATCTTCTATCGTGTCCTGGTCTATCTTTGACAAACTCTGTGCACTTATCAAAATCAACCTTCATAATCTCACATATCATTCTGACTACTTCGATATTTGGTACATCACTTGTCATGCCGCCAACGCAATATGTATCGCCTATCTTTCCTTTTGATATAACAAGATCTATCGCGCTGCAGTGATCTACTACATATAGCCAGTCTCGCACATATAATCCGTCACCGTATATTGGAACCTTCTTGCCTTCCATGATATTTGAAATAGCAAGAGGGATCATTTTTTCTGGGAATTGATACGGACCATAATTATTTGAGCAGTTGGTTATTGTCACGGGGAGTCCATAAGTGTCAAAATATGCACGTACGAGGTGATCAGAGCCTGCTTTGCATGCGGAATATGGCGAGTGTGGATCATATGGTGTGGATTCGTCAAACTTATCCTTACTGCCTATAGTAAGAGCGCCAAAAACCTCATCTGTCGAGATATGGTGGAATCTTTTGTTGCCATGCGTCTTAGCGCTCTCAAGTAGTGTATACGTTCCAAGAATATTAGTTTTGACAAATGCCTGCGGGTCGATGATCGATCTATCGACATGGCTCTCGGCTGCAAAATGAACTATAAGGTCGACTTGTTTGACCAGTTTGTCAACGACCGCCCTGTCACAGATGTCGCCCTTCACAAATGTATATCTAGGATCGTCAGATATGCTTTTCAGATTTTCTACATTCCCTGCGTATGTGAGTTTGTCGATATTGATGATTGAGTCTTCGGGGTGGGCTTTGAGCCAGTATAGTATGAAGTTTGATCCGATGAAGCCAGCACCTCCGGTCACTAATAATTTCATAATTGACAAATCAAAATTGAAAACAGTAAATCTGATTTACTACTTTGCTTATCTTTTAGATCAGCAATAATCAACATTATAACTTATTATCAATACGAACTCGCGAATCATTGTTTTTTGTCTTCTTTTGAGAGCCAGTATATCCATGCAAATAGAGTCGAATATATAATAATGATCGCAATGAACTTCAGCAAACTATTTGATAGTATCAAACTTAGCCCTCCACAAAGTACGGCTACAAGCATATAGAATATGGCTATTACTCTCCTATCCCATCCCCTTCGAAGTAGTAGGTGGTGCAGGTGGTATGCATCACCCTTGAATGGATTTTGACCATGATGAATACGCCGCAACATAGCATAAAAACCGTCTAGTATTGGCACAGACATCACAAGGAGTAGGGTACCGACCTTGCCAAAAGACAGTATGGTTAGTATGCCAAGCAAAAAACCAGCAAGTGTTCCACCTCCATATCCGGGCATAATTTTTTGGGGGTAGAAGTTCCAAGGTAAAAACCCAAAAAATGCGCCTGCCACAATCATGGCAAGCGTGCGGGTGTGAGCTGCGTCTATGTCATATCCACTAAATTTTCGTGTAATTAGTGCCAGGAATATGCACGCTATACCAACAAAACCTGGTAGTTGTCCGTCTACCCCCTTGCTCCAGTTTGTGATGTTCATCATCGAAACAAGCCATAAAATTGCTATAAGATCAGCAACTACCCAGATCGTATGCTTCCCAAAAAACTCAAAAACGATTTGTGGTGACATAAGTGAAATGGGCTGGCCAAAAGGATTTGAAATGTAAGGAATGCCCAGCCCACCAGAAATAGCAATACAAGCAATGACAAAATTGAGAAAAAAGCGCAGATATGGGCTCAGATCGTATTTGTCATCTAGGAGACCTACTATAACGAGGAGAATGGAAGCTAAAAGTATTGGAATAATGAGCTTTTGGATGGGGATAAAGATGACAGTAGTGATGAGAAACGATACTAATATCGGTAGACCCCCAGCGCGCGGTATGACGCCTGTGTGGGTGTGCGCTGGATGAAAGCGCTTTTTGACATCTGTAGTCAAGCCGAATATTTGCGCAAGTTTTATGGTTGGTATGGTCGCCAAAAAGCTCAAGACAAAAGCAATAAGAAAGTGCAGCATTTTTTGTTGTTTACCAAACTACTATATAAATAATCCGCAAAAACACCAAAGTGAGTGTGATCATTTGAATGATGTTTGCTGTGTTTATGATATTCGCCATAACAACATTGCCGTTTTTCATCTCTTTTCTTTTATAGTAATCGAGGAAAACGAAAAATAGATTGATGATAAATGGTATTGAGAAAATCTCCCACTTACTTCCGAGTTGCTTCTCGCCCCATTCATGTGCATAGTAAAGCGGTATTTCAGGTGGTAGCAGTGAGTACAAGATCGCAAAAGCCCCAACCATGATTACATCACAAAATATGAGTAGTATTAGAGCTAACATACAGATAAAAATAAGCTGGATTATGGTACACCCTTTTTTCGTATTTGTGAAGATCCTATATGTAAAAAGTATTGTTTCAGGTGTATCTTTCTGGTATCGGGAATTTCTTACAAAGCTCAAGGACTTCCTTCCTGATAGTTTTTAGGATTTTTGTATTCGCAATTATTCTACTTCGCGCATCAGGCTTTTTCTGGTCGACTATAGACAGTCCAAGCTTGGAACTTGTGATAGATAGCTCCGTTGCAATGCTTTTGAGCCAGGATGCAATCTTTTTCATTTCATTACTTCTCATATTGCGAGATGTGATAGCTGGCGTCCCAAATCTGATGCCAGATGGATAAAATGGGGGATTTGGGTCAAATGGCACGCTATTTCTGTTTAGGATAATACCAGCTGCCTCACATCCTTCTGCCATAGTGTTGCCAAGTATTCCATATGATGTGACATCAGCCACAAGTAAGTGTGAGTCTGTCCCACCTGTTATTAGTTTGAATTCCGATCTTGTCAGAGCGTCTGCTAGAGCTTTGGCATTCGATATAATGCTTGCTGAGTATTTTTTGAACTTAGGCGAGGAGGCCTCCTTTAGTGCGGCTGCAAGAGCGGCAATCGAGTTTAGATGTGGCCCTCCCTGGATGCCTGGTATGATGGCGGAATTGATTTTCTTAGGAAGTTCTGGATCTTTCTTGAGTCCCTTTGCTGTCACCATAATCATAGCTCCTCTTGGTCCTCGCAGTGACTTGTGTGTGGTTGTTGTAATGATATCCACATGCGGGGCAGGGGAAGGATATACTCCACCCGCTACAAGTCCAGCAAGATGAGCGATATCTGCCATAAGATACGCGTCGACTTTTTTGGCTATAGCTGCAAATTTTTTCCAGTCGATTATTCTGGGGTAGGCTGTCGTGCCGGCAATAATTAGTTTTGGTTTTTCCTTCAGTACAAGCACCTCTATCGCTTTATAATCGAGATACCCATCTTTTGTTACCTCGTACTGGACTGATCGGAAGAATTTGTTTCCTGATGTGAATTTTGCGCCGTGTGTGAGGTGTCCACCTGCTGACAGGGCAAGTCCCATATAAGTATCGCCGGGGTTGAGGATTGCTACCTGGACAGCAAGATTGGCTGGCGAACCTGAATGAGGTTGGACATTTACGTATGGAACGTCAAAGAGCTCCTTGGCCCTGTCCTGACAAAGAGACTCTATCTTGTCTGCAAACTCGTTGCCTTGATAATATCTGCGACCTGGATATCCTTCTGCATACTTATTACCAAATGGACTAGAGAGCGCCTCTTCGACTGCATGTGAGGCATGATTTTCACTCGGGATCATCATGAGTGTGTCATCTTGTCTTTTGGCTTCACCTTGAATAAGTTTATAAACAGAGGGATCGGTTTTTTTCAGATTTTTATAGGTATGCATGAACGTGATTATAGAGAAGCATGTGCCCAAGTCAAGTGGCTTAAATAAGTGGATAGTGGGCAGTGGTCAGTCGACAGATAAAACTCTTTGGATATATGTAAGTCAGATGTGAGGGTAGTTTGAAGCTTAATCCAATCAGGGTCTAATTCCTAGGGCGCTTTGCGTCGTGAAATTAAATCTCAAGTCATACCGGCGTACGCCGGTATCCAGAGGTAAATACTTCCACTGGATCCCGTTGTCCAACGGGATGACAGATACCTCGACCCTTGGGTCGAGGAGTATCATTTTACTATGTTAGGTGTTGATCTGTCGCTCATAAGCCAGTGGCCAGTTTCGCTATTTGGTCTTTGGATTGATACTTTGTTTTCGGGTATAAGTGATTTACCAACGTATGCTGGTAATTCTGAATAAGGTTTACCGACAATATA
>CAZATL010000018.1:0-15493 GCA_964488055.1 uncultured Gammaproteobacteria bacterium
TTACGAATTTACTATAAGTTTACACTCAACTGTAGAGTGAGATTGTGTGGATATTGGTTATTTACTTAGCACTTAGAATTTAGCATTTAGAATTTGTGCTTATCCATAGAATCTCCTCTACAGTTGAAGCCGAAGGTTGGCAATGAAGCCAACTTGCTGAAACTGTTCTAGACGGGAGGAGGCTCTTAGCCACGATATCTTTTTTCGTTTATCCCAGCCAAAGGACTGGGAGCCCAGAAAATGGGACGAAATTAGATGAGATGAGCTAGAGCTGTACGACGGCTAGGCCAATGCCCCAATTGCCCTATGTGGCGCCAAGGGGCAGGCTAGCCTATCCATCAGCTCCCTACCGTCTAAGGGAGCACCTCAAGTCGTTCATCGTACCCGGTCGCGCGCCAACTAGGCACACAGAAGTTCGCCAAATACGGCGCGCGACCATCTTTCAACAGGAGATTGAACACAATGCGCAAATTCGCGCGCCAGCTCTGGACGCTGATCGCGTCCACCTGGCAAAAAAACTTGTCACCGGCGCCAGTCATGGCCCGTTGCGTGCCCTACGGCGCGCCGCGGTACATGATGGCGCTCATCGTCGTCCTCGCCGGCGGCTTGGCCATCTTCACGGCCACGCCAGCACACGCGCAGGACCTGGTCTGCGGTGAGGGCACAGAGCCCGTTACTGTGGGCCGATTGGCCGACGGGTCTGCCATCCAAATGTGCCCGACCCCGACGCCCACGCCACCGCCGGCAGTGGACCTGAACAGCGTCGCCATCGGCACGGCAGTGCGCTCGGCGCCTGCCTACGACGGGCCCGGCCCATTGTGGCCTGTTGTCGGCAATGTTGCCTACAATAAGGCCTACATCGTGTCGGCCCACGCCGTCTACGGCGACAAAGTTTGGTACGCGATCGTCTTGGTCGACGGCGCGGAAGGCTGGGTGCCCGATGGCACCCTGCGTGGTCTCAACACATTGGCCATTCCGCGGATCGATGCGCCCAGCCTCCCGTCAACGCGCACACTCACGACAGTCAGCGTTGTTGCGCCCAGCATAACGGTCGCCTCTGTAGCGCCGACCAAAATCGGACAGGAAGGCGATTGTGAAATCTGGCGGGCATTCGAAGACAATAGGTTGGAAGTGCCCAGAGGGCACAAAGCCTACACTGGCAGGCAATGGTGGAGTGCTGGAGCGCATGTCTATGGGCCGGCAATCCGCTTGTGCCCTACAGACTCCGCTGCGCCTGCAGCCCGCTCGGCCACGCCCACAGCCACGACCGGCACGGCCTCGTCCGGCACCTGCGTCGAATCTGAGATGCCAAGCTTCGATGCACGATTGCGCGAATTCGACGGTGCACAGATTTACGACGGCGAAGACTTAACATCGGGCAGCTTCCAGGCGTTAGTGTTTGATGGCCAGCATGTGGATTATGCTGGTCTTGATGACGACGGCGCTGGCGGCACCGACGGAGAGCTGGAAACGCGCATCCAGCTTTTCGGTTCGCATGTGCGCGAATACTTCTGGCGCCAAGGTGCCTGGTATCGCGTGACCGCTTGTAGTGGCACGCTCCAGGACTTGGCAATCCGGATCGGCGGCGAAAAGGCCGCGCGAAACACGCATCTCAACGTGACGGTCTACGGGCCGTCCGGGGAGGTGCTCGCGCGCTTTCCCGCCAAGTAAATTTCCCCTAAAAATCCCCTCTGATGGAGGGTCGAGTCTCCCCAGACTCGACCCTCCCACCAGGAGCACCATAGATCAACCCTGATCTAATGGTGCTCCTGCGCACCACTTTTGGCACGAAAATTGTTTTTCGCGCCCAGAGACATTGCGCACACTTTATAAACCTATTATTTCGTCATCCCGAATTTAGTTCGGGATCCCTTGTTCATAAGTGGACCCTGATTTTCATCAGGGATTCAAAATTTTTTGACTTCCTGGACTCGATCCAGGAACTAGTCGAGTTATAAAAATGACCCAATCCCAAAAATCCACCATTTCACGCTTCGATGACAAAGATACTATCTGTGTCATCACAAGCTATCCAGATAGTGACCACGGCGTACGAGAGCTAAACGCCGTCGCTTGGCATGCCAAAAAGACTCTTCGTGCTCTCGGGAAAGAAAAAAAAGTACTAGTCATTGCCGAAAAATTCGGAGACGAATATTCTATCTATCAAGACGGCAAGAATGTCCTCGTGTATCGTATGTGGAGACGAGGCTCTCCAATGTCTCTTTTTGCGATACTTCGCATCATATTTATAGCCCCGAAGGTAGAGCATTTTCTGATACAGTTTGAGTTCAATATCTTTGGTGGGATTTTCCCTGTACTCGCGCTTCCCTTTATCCTCGTAATACTAAAACTCTGTGGTAAGAAAGTGCACTTCGAGATCCACCAAGTGGTGCTCGATATCCGCCAGCTTGCCAAACATATCAATGTCACGACTCCCCTATTCCAACACATTTTTGATACTGCACTCCACGGATTTTATATCTGTATCGGACTATTTGCCGATACTCTTATTGTGCTTGAGGAAGAGCTAAAGATAAGACTTGGTACCCTCGTAAAGCCAGACAAGATCCACATAGTCCCTATATCCATAGACAAGAAAAAGTGCATGCCAAAAAACAAGGCAAAGTCTCTTATTGGCTACAAGCAAGACGATTTCGTAGTGCTCGTTTTTGGCTTTGTGAATTGGTACAAAGGAAGTGATTGGATGGCGAGAATCGGTGCTAATTATCCAGACAAAAATGTGAAGTTCATTCTAGCTGGAGGTAGTAATCCGACACTGAAGGACAAAGAATACTATCAAGAATATTATGAGAATATCGTAAATATCGCCTCAAAATCAGAAAATGTCAGGCTCACAGGCTTTGTGGCTGACAAAGATATCAGCAAGTATTACTCTGCTGCAGATCTTGTGGTCATGCCTTACCGCGTGTTTATGTCTGCTTCAGGACCATTCTCACTTGCGCTCTCTTTCAAAAAGCCGATTATATTATCAGAAGTACTTAGAGACTACGGAAAATCCCACGATTTCGCAGACGCCATGACAAAAGTTGATCTCAAATCCAATGAGATATTCTTTCCACTAAAACAAAAGGCTCTTGCTGTAATAATCGAAAAATTGAAGAAAAATCCACGCAAATTGCTCAAACTGAAACACTTTTCTGAAGAGCTGTCAAGCGTGAGATCAAGTGAGCGCGTAATCGAAAGATTACTATTCGCCCTCGAAAATACCTCTCCTCTCCCCTACCCAAAGACCATTGTCGCAGCTCAAGCTTAAACATATTTTGGACTCTGTGGCATAATGAATAAGTTATGAACGAACAGCACGATGCTCTATCGTATTTCCTAAGAAAAACATATTCCAGGCGAGATTTTATTGCGCTTGCACTCGCGGGAAGTGGCGCTTTGCTTCTAGGTTCTGGGGCAGGACCAGAGCGAAGATTCCAGATATTGAAGCTTCCTGAAGTGCCAAGTGAAAATGATAATGTTCCCGACTTCCCTGGAGCTAAGATCCCTGAAGCATTGGCTCGAGTAGAAGATTGGGACTCCAAGAGACTACAAAGTGAAATAGAAAATGCAGTAGCAAAGTCTATCGAAACAAAAAATGAGATAGTAGTAGAGCTTCCGTGCGGTGAGATTTTACTTGAGCAGGTAGTCAAATGTGCTGTTCCTGAAGGAGCAAAAATTAAGATTATCGGGAATAAAAACGGTTCCACACTTAAGCTTTCTCCAGCGCTTTCTGAAATAACTGGAGAATGGGGATCATTTGGCACAAACAACGCTCTTTATCTTCATGATGTTGAGGGTAGCGTAGCTATCGAAAAAATTAGTTTTGATGGTGGCTCCCAAAAAGCCAAAGATGCCAAAGGTTTTAGGGCTCCCATGAGTCCTTGGGATTCTGTTGTTATGGTAGTGGGCAAAGGCTTGGGTAGTGATGTGAGCGCAGACATAAGCAGGGAGGGACATCGCAAGGGTAAGGTGACATTTTGCGAATGTGTCTTAGCAAACTCTCAATCTGCCGGCTTTCTTGCACAAAATCTTGCAGAAGCAAAAATCCAAAATATTCAAGCAAAATCACTTGACGCTGCTGTTGTCGCCACATGGTGTGATCAAGTAAATATTTCAAATATTACTGGTGAAAAATTTCTTTCAGATGGTATTTATATAAATGCATGTCGGTATGCGCAAATAGCTGATTCGAAAATAAAAACATCTAGGCAAGGGTATGATCTCCAAGGAGTCACAAAGGCCGCGCTCATAAATGCTTTAGCGTATGACTGTTTCCGAGGCTTTGAACTAACAGGATCAGAGTCAGTCAAAGATCATCCATCTGACACTTTAGGTCTCAAAGACTGTCAAACTGATGGCTGTTTTACTCCATTTTCTGTTGGATCCGTAAAAAAGTTAGCTGTTTTGGGTGGAATTCACACAAATCTTGGAGCATGGGAAAATCGGTACAAAGAGGGTGACTTCTATCATTATGACGGTATCGTGAGACCTGAAGAAAGGGGGTATTCTCTTGATAAAGTGAGAACTTCTGTGCTGGATTATGACCCAAATAGTGGTACTCGTCAGTTTGCAGGGGTCAAAATGATAGCTTCTGACCTCACACACCCAGACTACATGATGCCAAAATACCAAGGAATTGAGTATTTTCGAGGCTAAACTACCAATCTTCGATCATAAAGAGCTGTATCATCACAATTACGCACAGTTTCGTACTTATTTTTTAATAAATTTTGAAAAGATTCAGCTGAATGAACATGTTTTTTTCATTAAAACTCCGCCTGATACATATTTTGCTTCGCCACATATCAAGGTCTAAGTAGGTATAAACCTATCAAAGTAACTCACCTATATAGATCCCCCTTCTGAAGGGGGTGTCCCGAGCCCTCGGGACGGGGGATGTCACCCACACTAGGTGTCTTCATAAAATGAATCATAAATATGGTTCGAGCCTAGTCGAGAACCATCCCTCCTTCAGCTCACGGTTCACAGTGCACAGTTCACTCGTTTTCCCCCTCGCCCATCGTAGCCCGAAGGGCGAAGTTGGGCCTTGACATTCAGCCTCAAATATTGTATACTATGGGTCATGTTTTATAAGAGCGGAAGCTCTTGTGGAACTAGTAATGGAAATGTGAGCTTTGATCGCGATTTGCAAGCGTAAACAAGGCTTACCGCACCTTTACAAATCGATCAGGAATAATTTACTTTTATAGGGTATATTTTCTGTCGAGCAAAAAGAGTCAAATTTTATAGTCATTGAGCCTGCCCTGAGCTATGCCGAAGGGTCATCCCGAGCGAGAGTTTACCATGAGCGTAAGTCGAAGGGAGGGATCCATATTAAGTCATCCTGAACTTGTTTCAGGATCTCATTTTTGACTTTTCTCGCTCGATAGGAATGTATCCTGTCTAGCTCTCTAGGCCACAAGTGCCAGAGAACTCAAAACTATCCGTTTTTCGTGTAGTTAACCCAAGAAAGGAAGTGAAGTATGCGCAAGCAAATGCGCAGTATTACCCAGAAGTGCGGCCTCGCGGCCGCGATCCTCGTTCTGCTCGCGCTGTCCATGCCGAGCATCGTCAGCGCAACCTCGAACATATTGTATGTCGTCCGCGTCGACCTGACCAGCGCGCCCCCTCGGGCGCTGAACGCCGCAACCGGTCAGCCTATGAGCAATGCCGATGTCCAAGTGGTCAACCCCGAAGACGAACACACCTATGAGCTTCAGGCAAAGAACATGTCTGGTCAAGATACCCCCGTCTGGGTGGTTGAGCAGAACATGTCAACTGGCACCCCCGTGTGGTCGGCCTCGGTAGTTACCACAACTAAGGCTTACCAACCTTGGATCAATGGTAAAATCCGCGGCTGGGTTCAGGCAAATGAGGAAACTGCGTGCGCGACTGCAGAAAGTTTGAGTGGCGGCACGTTCGTATGCCACACTCAACCAATCGTTGTCGTTGTCCGCGTCGACCTGACCAGCGCGCCCCCTCGGGCGCTGAACGCCGCAACCGGTCAGCCTATGAGCAATGCCGATGTCCAAGTGGTCAACCCCGAAGACGAACACACCTATGAGCTTCAGGCAAAGAACATGTCTGGTCAAGATACCCCCGTCTGGGTGGTTGAGCAGAACATGTCAACTGGCACCCCCGTGTGGTCGGCCTCGGTAGTTACCACAACTAAGGCTTACCAACCTTGGATCAATGGTAAAATCCGCGGCTGGGTTCAGGCAAATGAGGAAACTGCGTGCGCGACTGCAGAAAGTTTGAGTGGCGGCACGTTCGTATGCCCTGATGAGGAGCAGATCGTCGAAGGTCTCTACAGACTCGACGGAGCTGGCTTGGAGTTCTACTCCAATGCCAATCAGCCGCAGACCGTCCTCATCCTGGCCACGAACAGCGATCAGTTCCCGTCCGTCGGAATCCGAACCGACTGGACGCCGGACTGGGAAGATGGCAACCCCATCTTCACTGTCTCGATGCCGGACCACACGGTCTACATCGGCATTAGCTCCGCGATCACAGCCAGTGTCTCCGAAGGCATGACCCGCGCTGGGTGGCACGCCGAACTCGAATGGGACCAGATCGGCGTGTGGTTCTGGAAAGACGGCCATCGGCCCAATGAAGATCTCGACCGGCCGCAGCCGCGGCAGGTCGAGTGTCGCTTCATCGAAACGCTCGGAATCGTAGCAGTAGATCTCGGCAGCGTCGGCCAGGGTCCAGTCAGTATGAGTGACTTGCGTCTCGTCAACACTGACGGGCGCGAATCACAGTTGACTGGCTCACCTTGGATCGTCGGCCTCGAGATTGACGACACGCAGAGCCCGCCCATGCGGCGCGTGTCGATCAACAAGCTGAACGGCGAGAATCCGATCTATGGCGTCAGCGAAGTCCAGCCGGGTGCCTTTCAGGGCACCAGAGTCTGGTGCGCCCTGGACGAGGCCGACGCAAACGCGGAAGCTTGGCGGTTGATGGAGGCCAACGACCTCCTCAGCCACATGTACCTCCCCGCTGTCCAGCGCTAGACAAACCCGCCCCTTGGTGAGAGGGGCACTATATTCCTGATCGATAATCGTCGGAGGCAATGCCTCACCAATGCTTTTTGCATTGCCTCCGACACCGATCTTTTTAATACATTGGATTATTTACCCACAAAATAATCAAGTGGATTAATGATTAAGATTGGATAGATCCTGACTTTCGTCAGGAATTCAATAAAATATGGTTCGAGCGAGTAGCGAGAACTACACTTTCTTGAATCCCTGAACTAGATTCAGGGTCAATAAGATTTTGCAAATAGTTACCAATTTATTAATTAATTTTATATTTATGAACACAAATACATCAGGGGTCATGTCATATGTGATTCTCGCAGTAGCGATTGTGGTCGCAGGATATTTTATTTCCAGCAGTCTATCCCCTATCGCAAAGTCAGCCGAAAAGATTGCAGCTTCCATAGACACACAGACCCAAAATGCAGCGGTGGACGGATGTTATCAGGCAGCTAGAATCTCATACCAGAATGAAGCTGGTGAGACTATTTCGACCCCAGAAAATACTTGGGTCCAAAACTGTCTGAATGAAAAGAGAAATAGTAAGTAAATTGTTACGTATATCCTTCGAGTGAATCAGCCTTAGGCTGAGAAATCGAGAAGCATATAAGTTAGTTTCAGGCAGAGGCCGCGCAATGCGCGGCCTCGCTCGAACAATAAAACATGTCCAACATCACTCAAAACCAAATCACAATATTCGCAAAAACATGCCTCGTCGAGGTGGTATTTTTGTGTGTTACTCTGCTACTGGCATGGTTTGTCATGCGACTACAGCTCAATATGGACGATCACGTGCACATATATCCGGCTCTTCTTGGCCAATATGGGGAGCATTTCATAGGTTATACGAAGGATTATGGCTTACTAAGACCCTTTGCACTGATATTCTTTTATTTCATTTACTCGGTATACCTTGCCTCACCAGCAGTAGCCCATCTCATCCCATTTATTGTTCATGCGATTTGTGGGTACCTCATATACAGAATCTTGAGCAAATACACAGACATTTCTGTCTCTGCTTTGCTTGGAATTCTCTATATAGTCTTCCCATTTTTCACCGAGCAATATGCTTGGCTTGCAGCCAGCAATGCTACATTAGCAAATCTCATGCTTCTTTTGCAGCTTTTAGTAGTAACGTACGAAAAGTGGGGTTATAAAAAGCAAGTGGCAATAATCGCAATTCTGCAGCTCGTCGGCGTTCTGCTTTATGAAAATATTTTTTTCACTTGTCTTATTGTGACATTTTTACTGTCTAGGCAGCTTGGATACCAAATAAGATCGAGGAAATTCCTTCTTTCAGCTATCATCATCAATCTCCCCTCTCTTTTGTATTTCCTTACAAGGACATTTATTCTGAAGCCCACGGCAGCGTCTTTCGTGAGAGAAATGAGTGGGAGCAAACTCCTCACAGAAGCTGGGATGCTCCATGTCATAAAGAATTCCCAAAGCTTCCTAAACACCATGAATTTCATTTTCACCGGTGAAGGCGTACGAAATGAATACTGGATAGGAAACTTCGTCAGTGGCCTTGATATATTGTCAAAGTCCTGGATCATGACACTGGGCGCGCATTACATAATAGTCGGGCTGATCGCAATCATCTGGTTTTGTAGCGACTCAAAGATAGGCAATTACCAAAGAAAGGTGTCTTCAGCTTTAGTTGATCCTACTTCATGGCTATTACTCGCTGGACTTAGCTTGCTGCCTGCACTCTTACTGTCAACAATTGCATTCCCGTTCAGAGTCATTGCCTTGCCTGTCTACATGGTGGTTGTGGCAATATGTTTGTTTATTGTCAGATTCTTCCCAAAGGTGGTAATAGTCATAATGACGTTTTTGGTCTGTGGCAGTCTTATTTTTACCTTGAATATTCTGGACAATACTCGACTTATCGCAGAAGATGACGATACCTCGTTTATAAAAATTGTCGAGACAATAAACGCGAGACATAAGACAAATAACCAAGTAAATGTTGTGATCAGGGGTATGCCAAATAGCTCAAGGACTACGTTTGATTTTGGACAATATTTAGCAAGTTGTGTATCATCTGATTGGTGTCTCCAAGCAGCTCTGAATAGACGCACCGGCAAGGTGAAGTCCGTGATCGTCAATCAGCCAGACTATGTGATCAAGAATGTAGAAACATTTGTATTTGAGTACGACGAGACAAGAAAAATTGTAGATTATGTCGAACAATAATGAGAAAAATACTATCATCACTCTTCGTCAAGCAGAAAGGGAGAATCATTCTTCTTATGACTTTTTTTTCTACTTTCGCCTTTGTTCTTCTGCAGAATATTGAGCCAGGATCATGGCTCATGGGATGGGACAATCTTCAGGCAGACCTATATCCCGCGTTATCCCTGAAGCGAGCTATTTTCTCCGTTTGGCAAGAATATCAGAGCTTTGGCCTTATCTCTGGCCTCGCCCACGCATCAGACGTAGTTCGGGCACTAGTAGTCGTAGCTATGTCGTACTTTATGCCGGCCAATATCATAAGGTATGTCTTCCACATATCTATGCTTTTTTTGGGTGGGATCGGGTTTCATTTGTTACTTAATGAAGCAAATAGTCTAAGCTCAAGTAGAAAGATTTTGGTCATTATCGGGAGCCTCTTTTACATGTTCAATCTTGGGACTATCCAGCTATTTGCGCTTCCTTTTGAACCATTCTCAATATTTTTTGCAGCTTTGCCTTTTGAGATGTGGATCTTTTTGAAGATAATTAGAAATGAAGATGGTCTGAATGCCAAGAATTTGCTTCTCCTGTTTCTTATTAATTTGCTCGCAACTCCCCAATCGTACGTCCAAACGATATTTGTGGTGTATGGGCTAATGCTACTGCTTGTTTGGATAACCAAAATGATCGTCTTGAGAAAAAGGTTTGTACTTGTGAACGGGATTGTGGCGCTCATCCTCATACTTGCAGTCAATCTATTCTGGTTATTACCACAAACATATTTCTTGGCCACGTCATCATCTGTCGTAAAAGAGTCGAAGATAAACAGAATGAGTACGATGGACACACTCTATCAGAACAAAGCAAAGGGTACTTTTTACGCTTTTATGAAGATAAGTGGGTTTTATTATGACATGGTAGGCATAGATGGTGAGCCATTATTTTTGCCGTGGCAAAGACATTTTGAGAAGCCAGTTATTTCTCTTCTTCCATTTATCTTTATACTTATTGTATTTTTGGGGGTCTGGTCCAAGTGGAAAAAACTGGTTTATTTTGTAATTCCATTCAGTTTCACGGCAATCGTTTTCCTAAACGCCACTTCCCCATTCTCCAACATTAATGAGCTGTTGTACAGAGTAGATTTTATCGCCCAAATATTCCGCACACCATTCACGAAATTTATTGTGCCACATGTGCTCTTTATGAGTGTGTTTTTGGTATACGGACTGGACGCACTTATCACTCTCATCATTGGCAATAACAAAAAATACGCGCTACTTGTCGAAAGGATTTGCATACTGGGAATTTTTGCTTTGATCGTCATATATTCTCTGCCAGTATTCCAAGGTAACCTGTTCAGCAGCCAAATGAAGGTGAATTTGCCAAGTGAATATCTTCAAGTTTTTGACTATTTCAAGAAGATTGACAAAAGCAAAAGGATCGCACTGCTACCTGACTATACATATTGGGGTTGGTTTTATCACAAATGGGGTTACAACGGTTCGGGATTTCTTTGGTATGGCATAGAGCAGCCAATAGTCTCGCGCACTTTTGATGTCTGGAGCGACAAGAGCGAGGCATATTATTGGGAAGCAAAAGCAGCCTTTGAATCAGAAAAGATATCGGATCTTGAGAGAGTCGTAAAAAAGTACAAAATTGACTACTTTATCCTTGATAAGTCGCTCACACCAGTGACTCCATCGTCAGAAATAATTGTTTATGACAGGTTGGAAGAACTGATGGCAAAAAGTGGCATAATAAAACTTGCAAAGAAATATGATCAGCTATCTATCTATTCTGTGGCACAAGATGCAAGAAACAGCGACTCCATAAGCCTGGCTGATAACTTTGCGAACATTCTTCCATCGGTCAAGGCCATGCAAAAAGACATCGCATATGAACAAGAAGGAGAGTATGTGAGTGATGTAAGTAGCAAAATAGATATCTATTATCCATTTCGTGATCTCGAATCACAAACCCGCTACCCAAAAAATTGGATAATTGAGATCAATGACAAAGAAATAAGATTAGTATCCAAAATACCGAAAGAAATCACATCAAGTGAGTACGAATTACTTTTGCCAAAATCACAAGACGCAGAAATGCTGTACGAGGGCAAAGTCTTAATCTTATCCAATGATTTTGAGATTGACGTCGAAGGTGACAATCTAGAAGTACGTATTGATAAGAACATTTTACAATCTTTTGATATTCGCAAGACAGGCTTGAGTATATGTGGACCTCCTTCTTGGGGTAACTCAAAAATGTCAAACCTCGACCTGACAAATGTCGTGGTCGAAAGTAATGATGGGTCAATCGGATGTATAGGCTATCAATCAGCTTCTACTCTACCCCAATCTCTTGGGTACATATTGGACATTAGGAATACGAATATTGAGGGAAGAAGGTTCTTCATGTATGTCCTGGACAATACTAAGAAAGATCCTTTCATTGTCGACAGACTCCAAAATGATGAGGAAATATACATTCTCCCCCCTCGATATGAATGGGGACAAGGATACAGCATCAATTTCCACAACAATTCATATGTTGGCGTAACTAGTAAGAATTCTTTACACGGTTTGAATTTGTACTATTTCCCATATGAGGTGCTATCGCAAATTAAGTTTGTAAGAAAAGACCATGTACCCGAAAATACTAAATATACTGGCGTAGAGACTGTCAAACTGAATTATCACGCATATAAAGTTATTATTCCTTCAGTCAATCTTGAGTCTACGAACGTTCTGTCCTTAGATCAGAGTTATCATGAGGGCTGGGTAGCCTACGAAACAGACAATACTTGGTTCCCATTCTTCGGCAAGAAACTCGAAGGTCATGTACTTGTAAACAACTGGGCAAATGGATGGCGTCTAAAGGAGTCGTCAGGGGCCAGTGGTCAGGGGTCAGCAAGCACAAGGTGTGAAGTAAATTCTGAAAACTGTCGCCTGACTACTGAGAGCTATGTTGTGCTATTTTGGCCTCAATACCTGCAGTACCTGGGCTTCGGCATACTACTTACCACACTCGGCACATTAGGCTTCCTCGGCTTCAGAAATCGCCCCTAACCCCCCGTCAGCGACGCAAGGCTCGATACTTAATGCTCAATGCTTGATGCTTAATGCGTGACAAAATCTAACCAAAAACAAATCCAACCTCAGAGGTTGATTTTCGGGGCGACAAGCTAGTCCAAATACCCCACATCAAGACGTTGCAAGACATTTCATTACAAGTCGTCTTTTCAGATTTTCTGAAATTATTGACAATTTCAGAAAATCTGATATGATATATGTATGAAAATCATCCAGTCTCATGCAACAATTCGCAACCGCTGGCAGATCACCATCCCCTCAAAGATCAGAAAGTATTTGAACACTCGAGAAGGGGGCAAGGATCAGTCTGTGATTGTGAAACTAGAAAACCCTTCCAAGATCACTGTTGAGTTCACCGACACCTCACTTGACCAAAGCCAGTGGAGCCAAATCCAAAGTAAAATGAAGCTTTTCCGTGATAAGAAAATTGCTGTGGATACTAGTGAATTCATAAGAAACGATAGGGTAAGTCACTAAAGAATTGCATTTCACTTGAGTTACTTATGCTCATAACTGAACAAAAAATGGTAGTCGTCGACACATCAGTCGCTGTCAAATGGGTGTCTTTTTCGCAAGAGGACGGTCTTGATAAAGCAGATGCCATACTTCGTATGGCTGTAGAGAAAAAAATCGAGATTCACATGCCCGAACTTGCCAAATATGAAATTGGCAATGTATTACTTCACAAGAAAATTCCAGCTGAATCAAAAGTCGATGCACTATCTTTCTTTCTCAACTTACCTATTTTTTTCACTTCTTTTGACTCACATCTCATGAAAAATTCTCAAGAGATAGCAATGTCTTCACTTATGACTTTTTATGATGCATCCTTCGTAGCACTTGCTCGAAAGCTGGAGTGTCCTTTGATTACTGACAATTACAAAGACCAATCAAAAAGCAAAGCTACTACAGTCGAAGTTGTGAAGCTTGCAGATATCCAAATCTAGTCCTCTCTTCCTTCTTCTCTTTGTTATTTTCGTACTTAGAAATTAGGTTAATTACCTGCCTGCCGGCAGGGGTCAATTAGAAATTTACTACCCTCTTCCATTCTCCCCCTTCTCCATTCTGCATTTTGCATTTGGTCTGCGAAGTGAATAGTCATTTTTCATCATTATCACTGTTTGAGACCGTTTAACATGATCGAGTTTGATAATGTGAAAAAATGACTATTACGAGCATTATTGAATTCTCCCTTCTTCTCCCCCCTCCCCCTACAACCTATCAACCCCCTTATGAACTTTAAAAACTTTATTAACATTATGAACTAGCTGTCTAAAAATGTTATGATGTAGTTATTAGTATGTCACCATTCTCATATCTCCAGATCCGGACAGCCAAAGACGACGAAACCAAGCCTGATAGTGCGCAGTCACTTTTCTCGTCTGTCGTCCCCTCATATACCCCCATGTGGAAACGATTGCTGTTTGGCAGCCCAAAGACATACTCATTTGAAATATACCTACTTGGCCAGACTGTGTATTTCTACGCAGTGACACCCAAATCCAAGGAAACTTTTGTAAAGAGTCTTGTCCAGTCGTCTTACCCAAAAGCATCATTAAGCGCCACCACAGATCCATTTGACATAGTCCGCAAAAGCAAATTCTTACTCCCTGCCGAGCTCATTCTCTCCCAGCCCTATTATCTACCTATTCGCACATTCAAAGAGCTTGGTGATGTGGACAGCCTCACGAATCTCCTCGGCTTCCTGTCCAAGCAAAGTCCAGAGATCCGCGTCGCGATCCAAGTGCTCGTCACCCCTACCCACTTCAACTGGCAAAAAGCAAGCCTATCATCTGGTAAGTCCAAGGTATACGACAAGGAAAAAGGCACGTATTCAGAGAAACAAGTTGCAAATGCTGCTCTTATCGCAGGCAAGTCCGCTTTCCCAGGTGGGCGCACCACGATCCGCGTCATCACAGGCTCCGACAATCCCACGCTTGGCGCAGAGGGACTTGAGGCTGTCGTGTCCGGCATCGCAGGCACATACGGAGCACTTGGTATAGGGGACGGCAATCGCTTCAAAGTACGCAAGGTCTTGCTCACCAAAGATTCATTCGTGGGGAGGGTGAAAGAGCGGAAGTTTGGCTTCATGGAGCGCCGCACACAGATCATGAATGCTGCCGAGCTAGCAACCATCTGGCATCCCACAGGCAAGACAGTATCAGGTATAAAAAACATCAGATGGGGCAAACAATTACCAGGTGAGCCACCGCCATCTCTCCCCTCTGCACAGACTTTGTCGCCAGATGAGAAAGCAAAGACCAATTTCTTTGCCAAAGCCGAATTCAAGAATGAAGAGACAATATTCGGCATAAAAGAGGTAGATAGGCGTCGCCATATCTATATCATCGGAAAGACTGGCGCAGGTAAGTCCACACTCATCGCAAACATGGCCATAGACGATATCAGGCGGGGTCGCGGGATAGGTATAGTCGACCCGCACGGCGACCTGGCAGAGACCATCCTGGACTATATCCCAAAGCGCCGCATGAATGATGTTGTGTATCTTGAGCCATTTGATACGGAGCGCCCATTTGCTATGAATGTACTTGAGGTCAGACACAACCAGCAAAAAGACCTTGTAGCGTCAGGTATCGTTGCAATATTTGGCAAACTATATGCCAATAGCTGGGGGCCACGACTCGAGTATATCCTGCGCAATACCATACTCACACTCCTTGAGCTACCAGAAGCCACTCTGGCAGATGCTCTACGCCTGCTATCTGACAAGAGATGGCGCGACAAACAGCTTGAGAAAGTACACGACGAGGTCTTGTATAACTTTTGGAAATACGAGTTTGACACATACACTGACAAGCTCCGTGTAGAGGCTATCTCCCCCATCCAGAACAAGATCGGACAGTTCGTCTCATCCCGCATGATCCGCAATATTATAGGCTCGACGAAATCGACAATAGATCTCCAGCAGATCATGGACGAGGGCAAGATACTTATCCTAAATCTTTCTCAAGGCAAGCTCGGTGAGGACAATGCAGCACTGCTTGGTGCCATGATTATCACCCAGATCCAGCTTGCTGCCATGAACAGGTCATATATCAAAGAAGAGGACAGACGCGACTTTTTCCTCTATGTCGACGAGTTCCAAAACTTCGCAACCAGCTCGTTTATCAAGATATTATCAGAAGCCCGCAAGTACAGACTCGCACTCACCCTCAC
>CAZATL010000018.1:15593-20430 GCA_964488055.1 uncultured Gammaproteobacteria bacterium
TCACGATTTCTTCCCACTTACCTTATTTTTGAGACTGGCCAGAAGAAAGCCCACGAATGCTACGGCGACGGCCTTTATTCCAGCCGAGTTCTGACTCTGGAGAAATCCTATCACCTTGCCAGGCATTTCCTTCTTGAGATTTGTGAGGCCTGTATAGAGTCTCCAGACGAATATTGCGAGCCCCACAAAAAGGATTAGGACAGATACGAAGAATATGATCCCAAGAGAATAAAATATTGATGCTAGATCCATAATAAATAAATTCAAATTACAAAATTCAAATACACAAATAAACATCAAAACTCAAATTTCTAATTGAATTTGAATTGTTATTTGTGATTTGTCATTTGAACTTTCACGATATTAGGCTTCCACCTTGATCTTTGGCTTGAGGACTTTCTTTGCTTTTTCAGTTTTTTTGTTTTCTGTCTCAAACTTTGCCATGATCTGCGCGATCAGCTTCTCCATCTGTGGTACCGTCGCCTGCACACGCGCGCCAACGAGAGCTACTGTATCTTGCACATACTTCTGGAATTTCTCCTTGTCGAAGTCCTCGACCTGGTCCTTGAGCACCTCAAGATGCTTACTGACCTCGACACTTACCTCTGCATAGAGTCTTTTCCCCTCTTCTGATACGTCGCCAAATAGCTCCTGGGCTTTCTCGTCCCACTTACCTTCCTCAATCTGCTTCTTCAGATCTTCATAAAGTTCTTTTGCTTTTTTTCTATTTTCTTCACCTGTTGTTGGGGTGAGAAATAGTGCTGCAAGTGCGCCCCCTATCATGCCCAAGATGAGTCCGAATCCGAAGTTTGATGATTTGTTTTCTGCCATAGATATATGAGAATATTGATAATTCAATTTGAATAGTACTAAATTACACCCAAAAGAACAACTGGAATGTTGCAAAGGTTGTAGGTGGTAGGTTGATAGCTGCAATGTCATCCTGGAAGGAGCCGATTAGGCGACTGATAGGATCTTTACCTCATTATAGAATGTATAATGATCGTCCATATGGATATTAGGAATGAGCATGTCCAAGCCGAAATATTGCGCGAAGAGGAGAAATACTCTGAAGCTTTGGATTTGTATCCTAAAGTAATTGCGAAATATCAGAAGATCAATGATTATTTAGGAGAAACAGAGGCTATGGGTGGGATGACGCTGACTTATAAGCACCTCTATCTACTCACGAAAGATGAGACACATCTCAAGTCAGCTTTGGATCTGTGCCTGCAGAGTCTTGAGATCGCAAATATGCATCATTTAGATGATGTTCTCCATAGACTCTACTTCCGACTAGGAGAAATTCAGATGATTGCAGGTGATTACAAAAATGCGGTAGTAAACTACGAGAAGTCGCTATCTCTTTGGCCCGAGGAAAATGCCGAAAAGGGACACGTCATATATCATTTAGGTGATGCAGAATATGGAGCTGGCAAAAAAGAAACAGGAATTCCTCATGTGCGTGAGGGAATATCTATCATTGCGAAATATGAGCAACAAACTGACTCTTTCCTCTTTCACGTCTGGCTATCAGGCGGATATATGACTCTCGCTAAGATACTTAGAAGTGAAAAGCTTGGCGAAGCCAAGTCATATCTCGCCAAAGCCAAAGAGATCATTGACAATGATCCTCGCCTCATCATCCGCCGCCGCCAACTCGAAGAACTCGCAACGTGAGCCCCAACTATTAAATATTGTTCGAACGAGCAATGGCGAATGAGAACTATTTCGCTATAGCATTGTGACTACCCCACCTTTCTAATTTCTCGCTAATCACTCGAAGAATAAACACGTAACTTGGAATATCGTTCGAGGAATGATAGTGACGAGAACTACCATACTTTTGCAATACTTGATAATATTAGATTTGGAAAATATTTAGAAATTAGGATAATTACCTGCCTGCCGGCAGGCAGGGGTCAATTAGAAATTTGTCACCCCTACCCCCTACCCCCTACCCCCTACCCCCTACCCCCTACCCCCTAGATAAAGTATAATTCCCCTCATGTCAAAACTCTCAATAGGTATCGTCGGATTGCCAAACGTCGGAAAATCCACACTTTTCAACGCCCTTCTCAAGAAACAAGTCGCTCTTGCCGCAAATTACCCATTTGCCACAATCGAGCCAAATGTCGGCGTCGTCGAGGTGCCAGATGAGAGACTTGCGAAGCTCGCCGAGGTCGTACACACGACAGTCCTCGTGCCAGCTATAGTCGAATTCTACGATATCGCAGGACTTGTGAAGGGAGCCTCGACGGGTGAGGGTCTTGGCAACAAGTTCTTGAGCCATATACGTGAAGTTTCAGCCATTGCCTACGTGCATAGATTATTTGAGGATGGGGATGTCATTCACGTCCACGAGACAGTCGATCCTATGCGAGACCTCGAAGTCATTGGGAGCGAACTCATACTCGCAGACCTGCAGACTCTCGAGAAACAAAATGACAGGAAGGCTCCAGTCCTCCCGCCGAGCCTAGCGCACATAAAGCTCGACAACAAGCGCTGGGGAGACCTTATCGCGAAGCTCAAGACCCATCTAAATGCAGGTAATCCCGCAAGAAATGCCGACATATCAGACGAAGACAAAGAAATCATAAAAATCCTCACTCTCCTTACTACAAAGCCGGTCATCCATATCTTCAATATCTCGGAAAGCCAGCTTGCAGAATATGGAGCTGACAAGGATGCGTTTTTTGCGAAATACAAACTAGGCGATATCGCAAAAAACGCCCTTTTCCTAAATGCCAAGCTCGAGTCAGACCTTGCAGGGTTTTCGAAGGAGGAGTCAGATGCACTTCTTGAGTCTTACAATCTCTCGGAGCCAGGCCTAAACAAACTTATAAAGACGGCGTATGCCACACTCGGCCTCCAATCATTTCTGACAGCTGGAGAGAAAGAGGTGCGAGCCTGGACTATAGAAAAGGGTATGAAAGCGCCACAAGCAGCTGGAGTGATCCACACCGACTTTGAGAAGCACTTCATCAAGGCCGACATCGTCCCCTACTCCGCATTCATTGAGCTTGGCGGATGGGTGAAGGCCCGCGATAGTGGTAAGGTCGTCTCCGCCGGCCGCGAATATGTCATGCAAGAAGGCGACATTGTCGAATTCAAAGTAGGGGTATAAGAAGTTGTCAGTCGTCAGCAGTCAGACGACAGTCTTCACAGATCCATGCCATTCTGGAGGAATGGTTCGACTAGCTCACCATAAACTCTGGTGACGATAGAATCTATATTCGAAACATCGCAGAAGACTCAATTCGGTTCTCTTCCTAGATGATCAATCAAAGCTGATGTTAATCATGCAATTCCACTATCTATTTGTATTAATTTTTGTTTTAAAGCTGGAAATTGATCGTAGATTTTATAATCCACATCTCCTATACCTGACGATCTCTGAACTAAACGGCCCCAATTGCCACAAGGTTTATCGCCTATCACTAATCCAGAATATTTTAGCTCTCCTAATAGATTCATAATTGCTTGATAGGTATGTAGTTTTAATAGCTTGTCAATTAGATCTCGTTCAGGTTTACTAATTTCTCTCTGACTATTGACAACTTCTCCGACCACGAGATTGCTTGGAACCTCCGCGATACCATAATATGACTTGAGCGCTGCCACAAGCATGCTATTTGGACCACCTAGCCTACCTTCAAAGTCGGTTATTGTTGATAACCTAGATGCATCATCAGTGAAAATCGCAAGTTTTTTTAGCAAATTAACTGCTCGAGCAGCTTGTTCCAGATCAATACCTACAGACATTAAATGCTGTCTATCCTCATCTTTTGCTGCATTACGTAATGCTTGCACTATGGCTTCTATTTGTTTAGCCATTTCAACTTTTCCTCCTTGATCATTCTCAGTTTCGACTCTTTCTAGATATACGCTCCGTAGAGCATTCCCGAGATTTCTTTCCAAACCATTGTCTTCTGCTTGATTTATAGCAGCTAATGCTGCTGGAATGGACGTCTCTTTCTTGCCTGGAGGGAACGTTTTTACGATGTCTTTTGCAACCTTAGCGTTTGCTTCACTGATTGGTCCAAGCTTCCTGAGCGCTTTGTCGTTACCCTCTACAAGCCCATTAACGGCCTCTCTCAACCTTATTCTATATTCAAATCCTTGTCGATCTATCGGACCTTTAGCATCATATTCGTCGAGCCTAAGTCTATCGCCCATAAGTATAAAAGTAATTCATAACACCGCACATCTAAATAAGCTGAAATTTTTCTTCATGATCCCAAATTACTACTTAGCATTCAGCACTTGCCCCTTTACACACACTTGGAATATGGAATTAGGAATTTGGAATTTCGACTTAGCATTCAGAACTTAGCATTTAGAACTTTGTAGCCTATCCCCCACCACCTCACAGCTGACATGAAGTGAAAGACCAGACCCTGCCAGCCGTCCAAGAATCCTTTGTGACGGATATAGGTCTTGAGGAACCAGTAGACTGGCAAAAAAACGAATGCCTTTATAAGAAATATCACCTTCCATTGTAGAAGTTTTTTCCCGTCATTCCCATATATCTTTTTCGCCTCTTTGATGACCCGCTTAGCCTCAGCCGAGGTATACCTTTGCCAACGGGCTAAATACCTGTCAAAGCTCGGATCCGAATAATGATTCATCGGGCTCTGGAGCGTCCCCAACCATTCACATTCCTCCCCTACACCCTGCACCCTACCCCCTACACCCTTTTCCCCAACTGGAGCCACATTTTCATGCACATCGCGACATGGAAAACGCATTGTGCCTTTTTTATAAAGCCTGATCGTATAGTCTGGATACACCCCACCCTTCATGAGAGGTCGCCCCAAAAAGAAGTTCTTCCGCG
>CAZATL010000019.1:0-20191 GCA_964488055.1 uncultured Gammaproteobacteria bacterium
ATTGTACGCACGTTCAAGAACAAAAGTCAAGTGAGGTGAGTAGTAAGGGTGTAGGGGGTAGCGTATAGGGAGTAGTATTAAGAAAGTTTATTTACTATGCCCTATCCTCTAAACCCTACACCATAATATGTCATTGGCTTGTTATAATAAGGAGAATATACGAAAGTATAAGTAGTAAGTATAAGTGCAATATTTTTGATATTTGAGTTTTGACATTTGAATTTTTACATATGTTAGTAGATGAGGCGAGAATCACTGTAATTTCGGGAAATGGTGGCACAGGTCGTGTGGCCTTCTACCCCAATCGCGGGGCGCCTTGTGGTGGAGACGGGGGTAATGGTGGGAGCATATTTGCCATCGTAGACGTGGAGCTTACATCACTTTTTCGCTATGCCCGCAAAAAAGAATACAAGGCAGAAGATGGTGGGATAGGTGGGACTTTTGCGAAGGCTGGCTCTGCGGCAGATGACCTGACTCTTCACTTCCCAGAAGGCACACAACTAATAGATCTTGCGACTCAAGAGGTGATCGAGCTAAGTGGTAGTGAGCCAGTGCTTCTATGTAAGGGTGGGCATGGAGGATATGGCAATACCAAAGTCTCACTTCGCAACCCAGGGGTGTTTATGACGGCATATGACGGCAGGTCTGGGCAGACGCGGGATTTCCAGGTCACCATGCGACTTATCGCCGATGTTGGACTAATTGGCTTCCCAAATGCTGGCAAGAGCAGTCTACTAAACGTGCTGACAAGTGCGCGTGCTCGCGTGGCTGACTACCCTTTTACAACACTGGATCCAAATTTGGGGGTAATGCAAGCTGTCAGCGGTCAGTCGTCAGTAGTCAGCGGAAGCGGAAAAAGTAATAAAAAAAGAAGAATTGTTTTGGCGGATATTCCGGGGCTCATAGAAGGCGCATCAGAGGGCAAAGGGCTGGGGGTGAAGTTCCTGAAACATGTGGAGAAGGTGTCCGTGCTCCTCCACTGCATAAGCTGCGAATCAAAAGATATAAAAGGTGATTATGAAAAAATCCGCGAGGAACTTGGTGCGTACAATAAAAATCTTCTAGAAAAACCAGAAATAATACTTATCACAAAATCAGATCTACTAGAAGAGAAAGACAAAAAAGTAAAAAAGAAAAAAATCGAAGCATCGCTTGGGAAGGATATAATATTTTGTAGTGTGATAAATGATGAAGAACTGGCGAAGGTGAAGGAAGCGATTGCTGGAAACGTGCAATCATGAGGTTATTTATATTTTTATCAAACTCGTCGCGTCCACGTCAAACGTGGCTGTTGCAGACGCGACTCAAACAGTGATAAAAATATAAATAACCTCATTTTTTGTCACAAAAGAATAGTTCTCTGCGCCCAGGGCGCATCGAACCATATTTGCTCAAAATATGCTAATTATTCATCTATAAATTGAAAGTTGAATATTGAAGATTACTTGACTATTGTCATTGATTATTGGTCATTGTCTTCAGTACCCTAGCATCAGGTGGCGCTCTTTGCCTGGGCGCTCGATATGAACCTTGCGATCCTCCTCGATCATATCCTCAAAGTCCTCAAGCGCCGTGAGGACCTCTTTGGGGCTTTCGACAATCTTTAGAACCCTTACCTCCTCCGGACGTATGTTCATGTTTTGGACAAATGTTTCGATGATGTTGCGCCAAAACTTACCGAAGAGTATGAGAGGTTTGTGGTGGCCGAAGTAAAGTCTCGCCACCACCCAGCACATTGCAAACTCCGATATCGTGCCTGTGCCACCATTGAAAAACACATATGCATCGCCCAGCTCCATGAGGCGCTTGGTACGGTCTATGTAGTTTTTCTCTGATAGCATCATGTCGGCATTTACGGTTTTCTCACGACTCGCGATGGTGGTGGCATAGTCTGGCTCAAGGTATACTGCAGCCGTCTTGCCGCCACCTGCCTTGGCTCCTTTTATACCTGCATACATGATGCCTGGGCCCCCTCCATCCACGATGCGGAGTCCACTTTCGGCGAGGAGCTTGGAAGTGAGAAAGGCCATATCAAAATCACGCTCTCCCCCACTGCCGAATGCATTGCCAAATATTGTGACTGATTTGATAATATGCACAATAAAAATTCAAATGATAAAATTCAAACCTCAAATCAAATTCAAATGTTGCAATTATTGATATTTGAACCTCAATAATCTGACGAGAGATCTCTCCACCCATTCACTAGTCGTTCATGGAGTCGAGATGACGCTAAGTTTAATAATAGTAGAGATATTTGTTTATTTCCACACGACCCTCAATAACTTTTTATCATTGTCAGGCAATAGGTATTTTTCCATACCATCCTCCATTCGTTTGCGGGTCAATTCGCCGAGGACTAGACCCGCGCAGACCGAAATATTGAAAGATTGGACGAAACCTCTCATAGGTATATATAAGTGGAAGTCTGCATTTTGGGTGGCATATTCACTCACGCCCCGGAATTCGTTGCCAAAGACGACGGCGATCTTGGGGCCGAGAGTAGGGAGATCTGCATAAACATTGGTTGGAGATTTTAGGGTGGTTAGGGAGGTTACATAGATGGTGAACCCGTCACTTTTCAGCTTTTCGAAGCACGACTTCGTTGAATTAAATGTGTCTATTGTTAGCCATTTGTTAGCGCTTGTGGAGCTGGCTTTACCCACTTTTTTTGGGTTGTATTTTTTCTCCTGTTCAAAGACATAGTAGGCTTTCTGAAAGCCAAATCCATCACATGTACGAAGTACGGCGGCGGCATTGTGCGGATCGTGAATATCCTCAAAGACGACAACTCCTTCTTGTCTGCCTGATATCACATTTTTGATTTTGTCTTGTCTGCTGTTTAGCATAATCAAATTATACACAGGTATAAAATACCTGGACTATAGCGGTTTAACTTGACATCACAGTCTGAAAAATAGTAATATCAATATGGATAGTCAAACTAACATTATTTTTTTATAAACATTTACGACTATGGCAAAATACAAATCTAAGAAAGGTGATATACCGCAGACATGGCTTCTCACGGGATTACTTGTGGCAGGGCTTTTTGTTGCCTATATTTTTTATTCTGTACTTATACAACCTTACTATCTTGCAAGCATGATGGGTGCACCGTCTCAAGATAGTGCAACAAGCGCAGATGGACTTGAAATGGTTGCTGCGGGTATAGGTGGATGGAAATGTGATTCATGGGCAAATGTGTGGATAAATCAGTGTAATTCATACGACAAATATGAGAGTCAAAATCCCAGATGTTATACTAGTGACACCAGAGTAAGGGTGTATAACACAGTTAGCAACGGATCAAAATACGCAAAAATGAGTCTTCTGCAAGTGCCAACGCACGAATATTGTTCGGACGTCTCACTTGAAAGATATAAAAAATGGTGGAGGCTTGGCTCAAATCATGGCTTTGACGTTGACATAAATCTAGACTCGAACATAGACTCTGGCGGTGGGAAAAAAGGCCCTATCAAAGACTCAAATGCTGTAAAAATATGTGCAGCTTTTGCTGACCCACAGAAACCAGCACCAGACTCTGGCGGTGGAAAAGCGGGTCCGATCAAAGATCCAAGTATGAATCCATTATTTAAGGGAAGTATCATAAACTGTGGGGGAATGATTCATTTTGGACGACCATCATAACCAACACCAACATCTAGCGTGGGAGAAAAATAAAATAATTGATCAAATAAACAAATGCCCCGATGGATAATTGGGGTGTTTTTGTGAATCATTACTCCATTATCTGCTTCTATCAGTCCTTGACACAATGCTTTTCATTAATATATGATGAGTAAAGGGGACGTTTGTAGCTAGTTTATATTTATACTTTTCTTAATTTCATAATTTATGAGTCGACGCCACAAAGATGATTTTGTAAACAAAGAGATACCACAATTGTGGCTACTTTCCGGCCTACTTGTCCTTGGTGTATTGTCTTCACTGCTGTTTTTCGTACTTGTGGCACAACCAATGTACTTCGCAGGTATCTTCGGTCCCGCGCCAACCACGCCAAATGTCGCTCAAAATAATGATCTTGTGCCTGTAGCAGCAGGTATAGTGCCACAGCCAGGCATCTTGAGAGCAAATATTTCTGTGGCAGCAGGCAGATGTCTCGTGGCTCCAGCATCGCAGAATGATCTTTTTACATTGAACTGGCAGTCTGACGTTGCCGCTATGACATCTGCAAGTGTGTCGACGGTCGTAGGAAGGACAATGTGGCACAAAGATCTTGATGGTTATCCATCGACAGGTAGTGTCCAAGGAACACAAGAATTTGCTGCACTAGACAAAGCGCAACTTAAGATTGAACCAGGCATTACCTATTATGCGTGGGTAGACGGATATGTACAGAGTGGAGATGGCACCACACGTGGTGGAGGTCGTGGAAATGCTATCGGAGACCAGGCCCTCCCTGTAGCAGCTCGTAATAATCCTGGCACGGGTTATGACAAACCGCAAATAACTCTTGTAAAGAGCAACATTGTGTCATTTGCAGTGCCCCTATGTCCAACAAGCACTCCGACAGTAACCCCAACTAGGACCCCAACACCAACCTGGGCACCACTAGCTGCGCAAGGACTTACACTCGAATGTATAAACAAGACGACTACAGGTGTGGATGTGAGAGTGACGTGGCAAGATTCCGCATATCCAGACCTCACACAACTCAACTCAACATATTACAATGTAATGAGAAGAGCATATTGGCAAACATCATATACAACAATTGCTTCTCGTATTCCTGCAGTATTATCACCAGATGTCTTCATAGATAGAGGGGTGTCTTATGTGAACTCATACGATTACAAGATCAAGACGTGTAAAAACATTGATGCAAACTGTACAAACGGTGTGCTAAGTAATACTAAGGTCGTCGCATGTTTGCCTCCAGTACCAACAAGCACAGCCACACCGACGATAACTCCAACAAGAACGCCTACTGTTACTCCAACCAATACACCAACACCCACACCAATCCCAGGCTCATGGTACATAAACGTGGTGAACTATGGTGGAGGAATGTCCATAAATGGCACACTGACAGTAAGGACACAATGTGGCAGCGTAGCAAAAACTCTGAATATAACACTTCTTATGAATGGAAGTACAATATTTGTCGATAATTCGCAAGCTATCCAGGGTCAACGGTGTGCTGTGGTATCAACCTCAACAACAGGTTGGGTTGCGCCGTCAGGGTTTAAGGTTACTAGATTTGATATTTTACCAACATCTCAAGCGATATCATCTGGAGGAACATTCATAACAGTGATTGTCCCGAGACTCGAGAGAATCTGAAGTACGAATACCTTGTTTTCAGTTATTAAATCCTCTCCTATTTCGGAGGGGGTATTTTTTCGTTGCAAATAGCCTGGGTATGAGATACATTTAGCATAGATCCATGGAAATATCACCGAAAAATCCCAAAACCATTGCCGTAGCGTGTGTCTTACTTGTCGTGGCCGGTGCCATCTTCTACTTTGTCAGCAGAGAATCAACAAAAGTCACTTCCACGCCAAGTGGTGGCATCCGCAAAGTGAGTGCCGAGACAGAAGACCCCTCGACACTGGTCGGCATAAAAAATCCAAGCGCGCCGCAGGTCATAAAAGGTGTAATTGTTACGGGGATATTTGCACCCTCTACCCAAGTAATTGTGAAATCAAAATACTCGTGTGTCGACGGCACAGGCAAGCAGATAAACTGGGGATACCACACCTTTCGAACGTTTGATGAGGAGACAATCGCAGCAGTCCGACCTGACTTGATATGTAGTGTTAGTATCGCAAGCATTGAGCCAACGAGTATTGATGGTAAATCGTGGGACACACCAACTTTTGACAGACCCCTCTACTATGTCTACGGTGGAGTGAAAAACCAGCTACTAAAGATAAATATGAAGACGCAGTGACCCGCACCTCGTCCTAACAATCGTTAGAATAGATTTTGACCAGTTGTTGAGCGCAGTCAGAGATCGTGGTTGTAAAATGAGATTTGGCTTGCATTCTAATTGTTTGTTGTGATAGGATGAGTATTATCCTAATTTTATGAACAAGTAATAATATGCAAGACAATACACCTAGTGTAGGATTTGATGCGGGCGGACCAGCAAAAACCCCATACATAAAGATTGCTTTATTTGCCATATTCGGAGTAGTTGCCACCGTCATACTCATGAGCATGCTCGTAAAGCCCAAGTTTTATGCAAGTCTCATGGGAGCGGAAGTAAATGACTATGTGGCGTCAAGTGACAACCTGACTAGAGTGGCAGCAAACGCACCGTTATCTGTGACTCCAACACCAGCGATATCCCTCTCGCCATATCCGACGATTAGTGGCTTTGTGAGCCCAACCGTTACTCCTGTGCGTATAAGCATCACTCCAGCCCCATCAAGACCACCTGTGCCTGTCATTCTGAAATTTTCTAGGGTCCTCTACAAGGATGGTATAGGACAGAGTACAGGCCCAAGTCCAGAAGTGGTGTCGTATGAGTGTGGTGATATGGAGGGTCGAACTAAAACAGGAAGAATTAGTCTGAATATACAAACAACGAATATTAGCGTGACACTAAACAACAACTTCTATATTTTTGATTGCAATTTCGAAGTATCTCCTCCACAACCACTTGTTGGCTACGTGTGGCTTGAGCCATACATAAGTGTGTATGATCAGTTCACGCAGCCCAGCACAGTATACCCATATGGGTTGATAGAGAAGCTCGTTGTTGTGTCTGATAGACTCATAAGAATTGGTCAATCTGTTGTGACCATTACGCCGACTAGTACCCCGATCAGAACACCGACACCTTGGCAGCCAACCATAACGCCGACAAGGTCACCAACACCATCATTTGGTATATCTAGAACGCCGACGCCATGGCAGCTAACAGCTACACCAACAAGAACGCTAACGCCAGTGGCTAATTTGACTCCAAATCCTGTATTAAGCGATTCATACAGTGGAACAGCTGGTTGTCTGAGTTGCACTTCGAAAGCACAGGTTTATACAGGAGGTAGTGGCTTGTTGTCCGGCAGTTTGTCTGGCGCCACAATGCAAAGAGTACTATATGCACGGAATGTCCAAGGTCAGGTAGTTAAGCTTGCTTCTGCCATAGATGGTGGTGGCACTTCAAACTTTGAATTACTAACTAATACAAACGCCTCAACTATGATGTTTGATGCAAATAAATTCCCTGTTACATTTAATTTGGGAACGGGGACGTCAGTCCAGCTTAACATATACTTGGCTATCGAATACAGTTATAATGGTGGCCCATACAATACCCTAATTAAAAGCAATGAAGTCACTGTATGGCTGAATAAATGATTCTAGTGTGTGTTAAAATGTACACTTAAATAGTATGAAACGGATATATCAACTTTCAACATCGATGATGATGCGACCCTGCTACAGCGGGGCGGTTGATGTGTAGTAGACAAAATTAGCAAAATCAACACCCCGCGAAAGCGGGGTTTTTTAGTTGTGCAATAAGTACATTTTTATTGTTCGAGCGTAGTCGAGAACTATAACAAAGAATTATTATTTTTAATTTTTTATGTCACAACCTGTCATAACACTAACGTGTGATTTTGGTGATAAGTTTGCTGTCGCGCAGATGGAGCTTGTGGCCCACACCATAAGTCCAAGTACGAGGTTCCTAGTCCTTTCAAATGAGGTGACAGAATACTCTATTGTGGAGGGAGCATTTCTTATCCAAAAGGGCTATAAGTTTGCGCCATATGGGTCTGTACATATAGGAGTAGTTGATCCCGGAGTTGGATCAGAGAGACGAGGAGTAGTCATAAAGACAAAGAATGCCTGGTTTGTGGGGCCTGATAATGGACTCCTCTACCCTGCTGCAAATAGCGACGGGATAGTGAACGTCTTTGTCATAAATGAGAAAGCGCTTGGAAGTGTTACAAATACTTTCCACGGGAGAGATGTTTTTGCGAAGGTGGCAGCAAAAATAGTCGCTGGTCACGATACTTCAGAATTTTTGCTGCCAACAGAGATACCACTTGTTACTTTAGATTTCAAAGAGAATCAGATACTCCACATAGATCCATATGGGAATATAAAAGTAAATGCAGGATTAGAAAAATCTAATAACATAACCATAAATGCAAACTTAGTTAAAACTAAAATCCCCATCGTAAGGACATTTGCGGATGTCGAACCAGGGAAGTTTTTGGCGTATATAGGCAGTCATGAGACCCTTGAGATTGCGATAAATCAGGGTCATGCAGCAAGTCACTTGGGCTTGAGAGTGGGAGAGATAGTTGGGATTGAGTGATTAAAAGTGAGATGTTCTCGACTCGAGGCGAGGTGCGTAGCAACACCCGCTCAATAATTCACACTCATAACCAAAGTTACTTATAGAATTTATGAAAGAAAGTTACTGTTCGAGCTTGTCGAGAACAATATTTGTAAAACTTCTCGACTCCTTTCACTCGCTCGAAGGATAAATGCACAACAACTGTAGATTACGAAATCCTTGGGAAAAGAGGGTCGGTCTTTGCGATCTTGCCGTGTGTTTTTTCAAGAATTTTCTTACCAGTACTTGGCAGAAAGATCGCTAGCTCATGTGCGATAGACTGCAGTCCCTGTAAAACTTTTGTCATGAAATCCTTCCGGTCGCCCGCCTCTTTGGTCCATGGGGCAAACTCGTTGAAAGATTTATTAAGAGCTCTTACCTCAAGCCAGATATTTTCTAGCATTTTCTGATAGCCAAAAATATCATCATTTTCTATTGATTTATTATTTAATTTTTTAATTAGTTGTATCTCCAATCCATCTTTTCCGGCGATTGCGAGGCTTCTGCTTACCAAGTTCCCAAGCTCGTTCGCTAGATCTGCTGTAAAGAGTTGCTTCATGCGGTGGTCGCTGTAATCGCCGTCATCGTGCACAGGGATCTCGCGCGCTAGGTAGTAGCGCACAGCATCTACTCCATATTTTTCGATAAGCTCAAATGGATCGATCACGTTCCCTAGAGTCTTGCTCATCTTCTGTCCATCAACTGTCAGAAAGCCGTGCGTGAAAAGATGTGTGGGAATGGGTAAGCCTGCGGACATAAGCATCGCCGGCCAGTAAACGCCGTGGAACTTCACAATATCTTTGCCGATCACATGGATGCGAATGTCGCTTTTTTCCCAATACGCTCTATAGAGCTCCTCGTTCTCTCCGCCAAAGCCAAGAGCAGTAATATAGTTTGAGATTGCGTCGTACCAGACATACATACGTTGACTATCGTCCCCTGGAACTGGTATCCCCCATCCCTTCACACGCCTCGCTGGTCTTGAGATTGAGAAATCATGGAGACCCTTTCTCACGAAATTCAAAAGCTCTTCTTTGCGATACTTGGGCATGATTTTGAGTTTGTCGGTCTCAAGAAGATCCTCTATTTGTTTTTGGTACTTTGATAGTGCGAAGAAATAGTTTTCTTCCTCGACCAGCTCGAGCTTGCGCGCGTGGTTGGGGCAAACGTTGTCTGGGAAATCGCCGTCTTCATAAAATGACTCGCAACCTACGCAATATAGTCCGCTATATGTCTTCTTGTATATATCCTTTCTCGACAATTCCCATAGTTTCTGGGCGCCTAGCTTGTGCTTTTCTGATGTGGTTCTGATGAATGTGTCGTGGCTTATGTGAAGCTCCCTGCAGAGCCTCTCAAACTCGCTAGCGTTCTCGTCCACCAGGTCCTGCACATGTTTGCCAGCTTTCTCCGCGCTCTCGACATTCTTGAGTGCATTCTCGTCTGTGCCACTTGTGAAGTATGTGGCGTGTCCACTAGATCTAAAAAGTCTGGCTAATACATCTGACTGCACGGCCTCAAAAGCAAAGCCAATATGTGGCTTGCCATTGACGTACGGAATCGATGTTGAGAGGAAAACGGTTTTCATACTGGGGAATTATAGCGTATAGGGTGAAGGGTGTAGCGTGTAGCGATTGTAGTTGTTTTGTCTAAACCCTACCCCCTATCCCCTACACCCTTAGTCTCGAGGTGTAGTTTTTGCCTGATATTCCATCTCACACTAGCTAGAGACTCATGGTCCTTCACGCTTATTGGGATAGCATGCTGATCTTTGACTAGGGTGACTATCTTGGTAAATGGAGCACTAGGGGGCAAGTCCATTTTGTTTAGTAATAGTAGCGACGTGATCTTGTCTGCACCGATCTCCGCGAGAGTCTTTTCAACCACCTTTATTTTTTCTTCAATTTCTTCGTCTGATGAGTCGACGACATGCAATATGAGATCGGCATGACGTGTTTCTGTGAGAGTAGATGAGAATGCTTTTATAAGGCTTGGCGGCATACCCTTCATAAAGCCTATTGTGTCTGTAACAAGTATGGGAGGACGCTTCTCAAAGCTCCTAGGGGGTGACGCCGGATCGTAATCTCCGACGAGGTAGCCTGTCGAGCTATCGAGCGTCGCAAAGAGTATGTCTTTGGCGAGCTTTTCCTTACGAGTCAGTGCATTGAAAAGCGATGTCTTGCCTGCATTTGTGTAACCGACCAGGGCGACAGTCTTTATTCCTTTATCTTTGCGTTTGCGAATGCGGTCTTCGAGGTCTTCCTGAAGACTAGCTATCTTTTTCTCTGTCTTGCCCATCTCTTCTCTCCAGTGACGCTTCATACGCTCTGTGTTGGTCTCACCTATTCCCTTGGTACCTATTCCTCCGCCCTGGCGTGACAAGATCATTCCCATTCCATAAATACGCGGACCCATGTGGCGCATAGCTGCAAGCTCTATCTGCATCTTGGCTTCTGCGGTGTGTGCATTTTTCTTGAAAATCTGGAGGATGAGATCTACTTTGTCCCAGACCTTGAGATTTGGGTTTATGTGCCACAGGGCCATAGTGAGGTCAAATATCTGCCCCGCCTTCATGATGTCGTTTACTACTATGCACTCTATGTGGTCACGAGTGATAATGTCTTTGAGCTCTTCTATCTTGCCTGTGCCTATATATGTGCTGTTATTTGGATGAATCTTCTGTTGCACAATATGTTTTACGTGCCCCGTACCTGCGGTGAGTGTCGAGATAAGCGCCACTACCTCTGCGACCTTCTTCTGCCTGATCTCGGGCAGAGTTCGGGGTGGTACGATATCGAAAACGATAAAATTCCTGGGATTTGACATGTGTGAGGATAACTGTCATGGATTATATATGTTTTTAGCTGGTTTATGGTCTTATTTTTTTCTTCATCAAACTCGTCGCGTCTGACGCGACTCAAACAGTGATGAGAATAATTTAGGCCCTTACTCCAGACGAAGCGACAGAGCTTATTGTATACAGTAATCTGTGGTGTTATACTCGAAATAGGCTAAGCCTTACAAACAAAATCCAAAATATATATGCAAAAAGGCGCTCATTCTTCGCGTTTTACAAACTTCTTTATTTTAGTTGCGTTACTTCTATCGATCGTAGTCATAGCACACATACTCCAGGTAGATGCAGGAATGGGGATGAGTGGGGCGATAAACTCCAAATACCCCTCGCTCACCATAGAACCACCTGACCAAGCATACAAACTGGGTGGGGTTATGAGCTTCCCAAGTAGTGCCTCACCAGCTTTCTACATAACAAGTAACAATCTATCTGGAGATGCCAAAATCACGCTATACAAAACTTCAGAGCAAAATCTTCTGAATTATCTTCTTCATGATTCAAAGACGATTCAAAAAGAAAAAGATATATCGGTGTCAGATTTCCCAAAAGTGACAGAGCTCACACAGCGCGTGAAATCGGGGTATGACAACAAGGTGCTAGTATCACTCCCAATTAGTGACGTGAAGGGTATCTGGTATATAACTGTCGAGCTTGGCGGGGCAAAGGAAAATGCGTATATAGTAAAGTCAAGTATCGGGGCTGTTGTGATCGAAGCAAAGGACAAGTATCTCTTCTGGGCGCAGGATGTGAAGACTCACAAGTCGATACCAAACGTGAAAATTGAGGCGTACAGCTTGCTCGATACAAGAAGCAGCAAGGGAAGCGTGGTGACCTCTACTGATGGCACAGGTGAAATTCCATTTGACGCTATGGTGGACGTGGCGCTTGCTAGTCTGGACGGTGATTACGCACTCATACCCATCAACCTAGATCAGCTAAACTACTCAAGTGACTACATGAAGTATCCCACCTTTGACGGTCGATATCAGAAAGGGACATATTATCTTTTCACAGATCGCCCTATCTACAAACCAGGCGACAAGATGTATTTCAAGGCTGTTGTGAGAGATATGCATGGTGAGGGATATCTAGTGCCAGATCAACCAGTCAAGATATATATTGATAAGGGCTACGAAGGTGAGCCACTTTTTGAGAAGACATACACAGTGTCTGACATGGGTACTCTAGACGGCGAGTTCGTGCTACCAAAAGACATAAAAACTGGCTATCACTACTTGACTATCTCACTACCTGCTAGTGACAAGAGGGTCGGATACGACGAGTCATCTGTATACTTCAACGTCGAAGAATATCGAAAGCCAGAATATGAGCTTTCTCTTACAACGTCTCCCAAGATGATAGTCCAGGCTGATGAGACTATCCAGGCTATAGTCACGGGCACCTATTTCTCTGGCCAGTCGATGTCAGGAACTCCTGTGAAATATACAGTCACAATGAGTGATTACTATGAATACGGATATATGCGGGACTTGTCAGGTGAGCAAGATGGTGACAATGTGAATATCCCAGACTACTTGCTTTGGGGAGATGAAATCTTGTCAGGTGTTGTAAATCTTGACTCGTCAGGGGTCGGTGTGATAGATATAAATCCTGACAACTTCAAGGTAAAGCCAAAGAAAAATTCGATAATAACTATCTCTGCCTCGCTTGACGATGGGTCGGCAAATGTCTCATCCCGTTACCAGAATCTACTCATATACTCTGCAGACGTGACACTCTACAGGAAGTCTGACGACAACTTCTCGATACTCCAGGCGGGTGGGAATACTGATGTGAAGTATGTGATAAAATCCAACGACAAAGAAAAACCCGCGAAAGACATCGATATGACATATGTAGTCACCCATCACGATTGGGTAAAGACTGGAGACATAGATGACTATGGCTTGGATACATATAAAGAAGTAAAAAAAGAAGTAAAAAAAGTAAAAAATATTCGTGTATCCTCTCGCGACTTCGGCAGCTTCAATACGTCCTTCCCCATAGCAAAAGCTGGATCATATGAAGTAGTCCTAATAGCAAAAGACGGTTCGGGTCGGACAAACGAGCGAACAGATTGGGTCTGGGTAAGTGAAAAAGGAAGCTATATAAGAAGTAGCTATGATGCTGGTGCGAATATCACCATAAAAGCCGACAAACAAAAATATCAGTTTGATGACGATGCAAGTCTATCCCTATCTGTGCCCTACGAAAGTGGTAATGTGCTTCTTGTCTATGGCAAGAATGTGGCTATAGGTTACGATGTGCTTGATGTGGCGTCTTATGAGTCAAGTGGAAGAATGAAACTAACGGAGGCATATGCACCACGTCTTGCAGTCGTCGCATATGGGACACTCGACAAAAATCTCTTGAGAGCTGGAACATATCTGTACTTTGATACAAGTAGCAAGAAGGTGAATGTATACCTGAAGACTGATAAAGAAAAATACCTACCCAAGGACGTAGTGTCTGTGAGTATAAAGACAGCAGACAAAAATAATGTAGGCATACCTTCTGAAGTTGCGGTATGGGCCATAGACAAAGCGCTTTTTGAGCTAAAGGATCCAAACGTAGGCCAGATCTTTGATGAGTTTTGGGATAGTGATGCTGCAAATAGATTCGGCTATGACTTCGGGGGGGCAGCATATGCATTTGAGACATCTTACTCATTCAAAAATATAAACTTCTACGATATGGGTGGCGGGGGCGGCGGGTGCTTCACAGGAGACACCAAAGTGCTTATGGCAGATGGTAAGACCAAAGATATTGGCGAAGTGCGAGTGGGCGATAAGGTGCTGACAAGGAGTGATAAGAGCAAGGAGCTTGTAGTAGACGAGGTGACGGCAACGCACGAGGTGCGGGAGATGGGCTACCTTGTGATAAACAGTGATCTCAAGGTCACCCCAAATCACATAATATTTGTCAATGGTTCTTGGAAAAGGGCTGGCGACGTGCAGATGGGTGACTTACTCGTTGACACAAACGGTAAGGAGATCGCAGTAGCCAGGATCGATCTAGTTCGTGAGGATGTGAAGGTCTACAATCTGACCACAAAGACTAACCATACATATTTTGCAGATGGGATATTCGTGCACAACCAGAAGGGAGACAGTGCGAGATCTGTCTTCAAAGACACAGCGTACTGGAATCCGAACATAAAAACCTCGAGCGACGGTACGGCAAATGTCAGCTTCACTCTTCCCGACAACCTGACGACCTGGGTCGTGCAGGGCGTGGCCGTGTCCACAGGTACAAGTGTCGGCAGTAAATCAGAAGAGATAATCGTCACAAAAGACACTATCATAAGGCCCAAACTACCAAATATCTTAAGGGTCGGCGACAAGGCCAAGATATATGCATCTGCTTCAAACTATTTGAGCAAATCAAGTACATTTGATTATAAGCTAGAAGCAAAAGGATTAAAGATAGCAAAACCTCAAGGTGAGGTGGTGCTCGGTGCCCAAGAGACCAAAGATGTCTCGTGGGAAGTCGAAGCGGTGACACCAGTAAGCAGTCTCACTCTTCGCTTCTCCCTAATCGCAAAAGACAATAAAGAGTCATCTGATATAGTCGAGCAAAAGATAAGTGTGAAGGAGGATGTATTTGTGGAGACTGATACGAAGTTTGCTATGGGAAGTAACTCGTACGACTTCTCCATCCCTCAAAATATTGATCTGAAAAAGAGTAAATCCAGCATCACACTATCTAGCAATATCTTTGCAACCTTGGGTGATAGTGTGGGGTATCTCATTGGTTACCCATATAGCTGTACGGAGCAATCTGCCTCAAGACTCCAGGGACTCATGATAGCCAAAAGAAATCCAGAAGTGCTTGCGCGCACAGATTACAAAGAAAGTGAACTAGATGTAATGATAGAAGATTCGATAAAAAGACTAGAAAATCTCCAAAAGCCAAGTGGTGGGTATTCCTTCTGGACTGGGTCACATGAGGATGCATATGTCACTATGTATGCAGTGCTCACACTCCGCGAGCTTGAAGTGATGGGTTACAAGGTAAATGCTGACAAAGTGCGCTATGCAGTTGATTTTCTGAATAGAGACAAAGCCTATCTGCGTATCGGAGATCGAGCTGGCAAAGATAAACAACTAAACGACAATGAAGTCGCGATGATAGCAATGCGCACTCTTTATGAATTGTCATACAAAGATAGTACGACCACAAGCGCTACCATAAACATGTGGGCTAGCGCGCTTGACGCAAGCAAAAAGACTCTGGGCCAGACTATATACTGGAGTGAGGACAACTGGGCGAGATTTGGCTCGAAGGATGCAAGTACAGGACTTGTCCTGCAGGCACTTATGAAAAGTGGATACTGGAAAGCGTCCGACGAGGCCATGAAGGTCGCCCGTTACCTCATAGAGTCTAGGAAGAAAGAATACTTTAGCAATACTTTCGGTACTGTACAGGCTGTAAGGGCGCTATTTGAGATGAAGTCAGCAATAAGTGGGTCAGGTGATATGAACTACGAAGTGACGCTTGACGGCAGATCACTTGCGACAGGTAAATTCGATGACAAAGCGACAGATGTGATCGTGCCGCTCGACCTATCATCATTTGCAAATGGACAAAATCATAAGCTAAATGTCGTTTACAAGGGCGGTGCAGGATATGGTCTACTCACGTCCAAGTGGTCATATCCATATGATAAGGTGAAGGCAAAATCATCAGACATCTCTGTAGTTCGCTCTATTACAAACGCCGAAGATCCGAGGATGACGATCGGACTTGGGGATACTGTGAACGTGAAACTTACTGTATATGCGAAAGACGATAGCGTGAAATTCTATGGAGCAATTGCAGACAAGCTGCCATCTGGCATGATCCCTGTAAATACTAGACTTAAAAATGATGCAACCATGGCCCAAACAGATGAGGGGTACTGGTCATCTGACTTCGAGTATAGTGCAGAAGGGGTCGTGATGAGCTTCTATGGACTGAAGAAAAGTGGTATAGAAAAGACCTACCAGGCACGTGTTGTCTCAAGTGGTGAATTTGTGATACCACCCGCCGTAGCGGAGCTAATGTACTTGCCAGAGGTGTCAGCGCACACAGGGACAGAAAAGATCATTATTTATGAAAAGAGTTCGCTTCCTGTCATATACCAAGTAGCAAAAAGCTCTAGCTCCATACTATCGAAGATCTTTGCACCAGTGCAAGGCATGTACAGCAGTGTCGTAGACCGTATCCCGCCTGTCATAAGGGACATACTTGCCATCATTTCGATCTGTGTGGCTGTCGGCCTGGTCATAAAGTTTGTGAGAGGTAGGAAGAAAAAAATACTCGAGCAAAATGAAGGGGCTCAAGATGTACAGCAAGAAGATAAGAAGCACAAGGTGGCATGATTTACTGCTAAACCATTTATGACAAATAAAATTCTCTATTTCGCGCAGAAGGGAGTCGTTTTCTCAAAAGACAGAAAATCACTTCTTTTCATAAAAACAGAATCTAAATTCATGCCAGATAAGTTGAACGGCAAGCTAGCTTTGTCCGGGGGCAAGGTAGATTTTGGTGAAGATATTGACACTGCATGTATACGTGAAATACAAGAAGAGACCGGTGTAATAGTACGACCAAGTGTCCCGATTTATACTTGGGCGTGGACTTATAAACGAGACGGTTGCGATATAGAGATTGTTGCGAATGCTAGACTCTGCGTATATCAATCGGGGCAATTACTCACAGTCGATAAGCAAGAGAAAGAAATAAAAATAAATAAAGTACTTTGGGTGCCGCTCGATAAAATAAGACGCCAAGACTGTGTTGATGACGAGTGGCCTGCGATTTATTTTGTAATAGAAAACACAAGGCAAGCATTGAATATGTTGACGACAGAGTTTGTTAAAGTTGATATGTTCAGAGGATAAATTCGCACCCGTATATGAACAAAAGGTTTGGATCTTTATACATACTCCACATACTAAATGATGGCTTTCAGGCCAGTATACTGCTACTACTTCCTTTCATCGCAAAAGAATTGTCTCTAAACCTGACACAGGTGGGAGTGGTAGGCACAACAATGAACATGCTGCAAGTATTTCTTGCGATACCTGCAGGAGTTATTGCAGCGAAAATTGGTGGGACAAGACTGCTTTTAATATCACTAACACTATACGGTTTTGGATATGTTGGTATAACATTTGCCCCAAATTTCTATTTTTTACTTGTGCCATATCTACTAGCGGGACTCGGATTTGCACTATTCCATCCTGTTGCTTTCGCAATTGTTGCGAGATTTTCAGATAAAAATAATCGTGGTAAGATAATGGGCAATTTTACAGCTATTGGGGATGTTGGAAGAATTGGGATTTCGGGCTTAATAACATTTGTGATAGTATACATTGGGTGGAGATATACATCGCTCGTCAGTGGTGTGATTGTTCTGTCACTTCTGGTCGTACTTACATCTTTACTTAAAGAAAAAAATAGCAAGGAAAGTAACAAAGAAAAGGCAAAATCTTTGGGAATAAATAATCTTTTGAGAAATAAATCTTTTCTCCTTTCTTCATTATCTGGAACTTTTGATTCTTTTGCGAGCTCTTCGCTCTTTGTATTTTTGCCATTTCTTCTGCTTCATAGAGGGGCAAATCCTGCAACTCTCGGATCACTCACTGCAGTATTTTTCGTGGGCAATTTCTTGGGCAAGACTCTCCTCGGGAGACTTGTTGATAAATACGGAAACTCTAATGTATTTGTCATGTCGGAGATACTTATGGCAGTGTTCATAGTAATATTGGCCAATTCCCCATCATTTGTGATAATAATCATCTCGTCGATAGTCTTGGGGATATTTACAAAAGGTACAGTGCCAGTGATACAGACCATGGTATCAGAATCTGTAGAGAAATCCGGTAATTTTGAGGAGGCGTTTGGCTTCAATTCTGTCATGGTTGGGGTTGCGACAACCCTTGCCCCACTGTGCCTTGGATATTTTTCTGATAAATGGGGTATATCAATGGCATTTAATATATCTGCAGTTTTTGCATTACTTGCTACCTTACCAGCAATAGCTTTCAAGATGATCAGAAGCGAAAAATGATTTTGTTAAAGAAGGACCAGCTACCCAGGTACTTGAATATTGTCACTCTACTTGTTGTTTTGGCGAATACCTTGACGGGCGGGTACAAGACACACAACAACATAGTTGTTTTGCGGGCGGACTCATTGGTCCGCCCCTACACTGAAAAGCATAAATCTCCGACATCCTCTGTCCCGAGTACTCGGGACACCTCCTTCCACGTCAAACGTGGCTGGTGCAAAAAGGAGGATCTAGAAACGAGGTCCCCCTTTGTGAAGGGGGTACGCGAAGCGGGGAGATGTTTTATAATTCGGGCACGTGGACAGCGCCCCCAACGGACCATCTTTTGATATACTTCTTACTTCTATGTTTCCATCTTTCATTGTCACATTTCGAGAAGTATTTGAGGCGGCGCTAGTTGTGGCTATGATATCCGGGATATTTGTGCGACTTCACGAGAAGCAAAAACTAAAATTTGTCTGGATGGGTGTGGTGACAGCTATACTGTTGAGTATTTCCCTGGTATTTTTTGGATCGTACATAGGATTTGTTTTCCAAGAGTTTTATACAGGGAAGAATGAGGAGCTAGTCGAAGGAATCCTTTCTATAGTGACGGCATGTTTCATCACTTGGGCTGTGCTCACTCTAGATAAGGAGTTTCGTTCTTACAAAGTGAGACTCATCGAGAAAATAAATCTAGAGATAAAAAGTCACCATATGTGGGGGATATTCGCACTTGCCTTTACGTCCGTTTTTCGTGAGGGCATAGAGATCATACTCCTCTTATCCTCTATCATGCTATCGACCAAACCCATTGAAGTAGTGCAAGGATTTGGGCTGGGAATTGTGGCTGGAATCATATCTAGTGTTCTCATTTTTACTGCATCAATCAAGCTTCCAGTACATAGGATATTCAGAGTCACGACAATCCTACTTATTCTATTTTCGGCAGGACTACTAGCTAAAGGGATACACGAGTTCGCAGAATATGGACTGCTGCCAGAACTTATGAAGCTAAATATTCCGTTTGTGCCAGTGCGAGAGACTGTGGCGGGAGCATTTATTTATGGCCTGTTTGGAATAAGGAATGTGATGGATATTCTACAGATCATCACCTACGTGCTCTATGCATATGGGATGATGCATCTACTCCGAATTTTTCCTACTGCGAATATAGAAAAATCCTCGGATTAATTCGCCTGTTGGCGAACGAGGATGACAAGGAATGTGAGATCCTAGTGTCTAGTCGCACTAGGATGACTGCGAGATGGCTCCGAAGTAGAATGTCGGGAGCTCTTGTAAAACTAATTTTTAGTCCTATAATAATTATATTATTAAGCATCCTAACATGTATATGACATACAGAGCAGAAATGACAGTGAGAGATGTGAGTTCAGCACAAGCACTCACTTTGGCGAATCAGTTAAGTAGGGCAGAAGTTTTAACGAGTCCACGAGCAGGTCAAAATGGTGATCTAAAATTGGGCAAAGAATGTAGACTTGATCTTTGTGGGAACATCTACCTTACTCACAAAGGAATGACTGTTGTCGGTTGCAGTTTTGATTGGGTAGCTTCTTCGTGTTCCAATTGTCCTATGGCTAGTCAGGGTCGATGAGACTAGTATATAAAGCAGAAATGTATCACATCACCTATTGCATGTAGTATTTCTTCCCCCTCAAATTCTCTGGCATGTATTCTTGATCCACTTTACCACCTTCATTCTCCTCTTTCCAAGGATATCTCACGTGATCTTGCCCATACCCTTCACCTTTCACAACCTTATTCACAGGATTGCGGAGGTGGAGTGGGATAGAATCAAGAACCTTTCCCTCGACATCAGACAGTGCTTCGCTAATGCCGTCATATGAAGCTGTGGACTTCTTCGCAGTCGCGAGATATGTCGCACACTGGGCAAGTAGTATCCGCGCCTCTGGCATCCCAATCTGCGAGACTGCCTGCATACAGGAATTCGCAACAACTA
>CAZATL010000020.1:0-19935 GCA_964488055.1 uncultured Gammaproteobacteria bacterium
ATGCCACAACTGTGAGACCTATCACTACCTGGCTTATTTTCATTCTCTTGGCGAGTGCGGCAGAGCTTTCGACAAAAAAGTCAGCTCCTTTCATAAGAAACAAAACACCTGGGATTAGAAGTAAGATACCTATCATAGGGTAGTAATTGTATCAGCAAGTCAAAACATCATAATGAAAGATCTCATGGATATCACATTTAGTCATATTACCATCATTGACTTCCTGAACTTGCTTGCCGGACGAAGCCTGGGCGAAGTCTGGATTCAGGATCTAGATGAGTGACATATGAGAATGATATGTCTACAGTTCCGCAGACAAACGGTCTATCCCGCAGTCAGCTTGTACCCCACGTAGATCCCTACGATACCCCCAACCGTATTGCCAAGGAGTGAGATAAAAGAAAATGGAGATATGCCAAAGAATGTCGGCAGATATCCACCGACGATCGAGCCGATAGTCATACCCAGCATCACAGCGAATTTTGGCGACATGCACTCATGATAGCAGGAATTGCATACTCCATAATGCATTATTAGGCATTATTTTGAACTATGCTATACTTGTATTATATATACTGTCCTATGTTCTATTTATGAAAGCCAACCTAAAACTGCAAGCGCTTTCACTTAGGAAAAAGGGCAAATCCTATCGAGATATTTTACGTGAAGTACCAGTGGCTAAATCTACTTTATCTTATTGGGTAAGGTCTGTGGAGCTCACAAAAGAACAAATACTTATACTAAAGAGAAAAAGGATAGCGTCTGCTCTCAAGGGTTCTATTCGAAGACGAGATATTAGAATCAAAAATACAAAAGAAATATTCAACAATGCTAGAAAAGAAATGTTGGATACAAAAAACAGAGAGCTTTTGATAATTGGAACTTGTCTCTACTGGGCAGAAGGAGCCAAGCAGCGAAATGGAAATAACTCACAAAGGGTTGTTTTTGCTAATTCTGACCCTAAAATGGTGAAGCTTTATCTGCTTTGGCTTGATAGAATATGCAATATTGCTGTCTCAAGTTTGGATTTTGAACTATATATCCACGAAAGTGGGAATATTGAGAGTGCAGTGATGTTTTGGAAAAAAGAACTCAACATCCAAAAATTGAAGATAAGATTCAAAAAAAATAAACTTCCAATTCATAGGAAGAATGTGAATGAAGACTATAAGGGTTTAGTACGAATTATTGTACGTAAAAGCACAAATCTAAATCGTAAGATAAATGGCTGGATAAAGGGAATTTTAGACATTTGGGGAGTGGTGTAATGGTAACACACCTGCCTTTGGAGCAGGTTACTCATGGTTCGAATCCATGCTCCCCAGCACGTTAGTACGAACCGAAGGTTTAAGTAGTATGTCATATGGCATTTTGAACGTCATATCAATCTTTTTATCCTTAAATACAAAGTTCTCACCGATCTTTCTTAAAATAATTTGCTTCTCCTCAATAGTTCCATTTTCTAATACTTCCCTAGCTTGAAATGCAGTATTGAAGTACTCCTCTGATAGTTCCAACCAACTTTTAAAAGAATCGTCATTATCTAGTGATAGACTTCCAAGTGTTGATAACTTTTCAGACATACGATTTTTCTGATCAATAAACTCTTCAGATGAAAGCTCGTTTTTTATTCGCATATCTACCAGAGTGTTTAACTTATCTCGTAGATCTTCTCTTTGCTGGTTTATTTTATGCAAATGATTTTTACTTCGACTAAGTTCTTCGCTGTACTTTTTATGAACAAGTTTCAATCCAAGTTGCCAAACTTCTTGATCGATCGTAATCTCATCTAATTTTTCATAAAGTAATTTCTTGAAATCTATATCATTTATTGGTTTCTGATTGCAAGCTCCTCTCCGATGCGTACAGTGATGATATGTGTAAAAAGCAAATCTACTTTCTCTTTTTATTAGTTTCTTTTTTATTGATGTAGTTATAGCACAACCACAATCAGCACATTTAAAAAGTCCAGCAAAATCTCTATCCCACACCTTTTTCTTTGAGCGCGACCGATCATTTAACATTTTTCCCGCAAGATCGAATGATCCTTTAGAAATTATCGGATTGTAGTTACCTTCGAATAACTCTCCTCTATATAAGAAATAACCATAATATGTCGGACAATGAAGTATGTTTGAGAGGTGACTTTTTCCCACCTTTTTACCTTTTTTTGTTCGAAATCCTTTCTGATAAAGAATGTCCACTATTTGCGCATACGAATACAGACCTGTGGATGCCATCTCGAATGCCTCTTTAATGTATGAAGATTCTTGATGAAAAGGTCTAATATTTCTCCGTCTAGGTTCTCCATATCCTTCATATCCGATAGGTGCTGGAAATGGGTATTCCTTTCTATCTCTTACTTTACGATTCAGACCCCGGCGCACATTTTGACTTAAATTTTTTGAAAACTGATTGGCCATTCCAAAATGCATTTGAAGGATGAGAGTGTCACTTTCAGGCGTATAAATATCACCTTGGACAGTTCTAATTTCTTTGAGTATTCCATCTTGCAGTAACTGTAAGATAACTCCACCCTCAAGCGGGTTTCGAGTAATTCTATCTGGCTTCCAGGTTAATATTGCGTTCGCTTTGCTTGATTTTATTAACTCAACCATTTCATCAAACTTCACTCTTCTGTTTGGTTTAAATGCACTTTTTTCTTCACTTATTTGATATTTGACACATATACCAGTTCGATTCACATACTCTTCACATTCTTTATTTTGATCGTTGATAGACAACACCTGTCTTTCTTTAGATTCCGATGATTTCCTAGAATATCTAACGTAAACAAGATTATCCATACTCATATTAATTATTAACTGGATTACAAGGATTAACTATATAGTTAATATAGTAATAGTTACTATATAGTAACTGGAAATATAAAGTAACTGGTTATTAACTATTAGTATTTTTTAACATCATCCCCCTGTCTATTTCATCGTTATCGATACTATCTTGATGGCGCTCACTGTTTGATTTTCTTTTTTTGCAATATTCTTCATATATTATGTTTTCAATTTCAAGCCATACTTCGTCACTTTCAAAAAAAATGACATAATGGTATTTCCCACGAAATTTATTTGCCGGTGGGCTGATGTTAATTGGAGCATTCAATCTCCGATTGAATTCTTTGCTTTGCCAAATCTGAAAATTTTTTATCGTAACTCTACCAAAAACACTACTTGATATCGATATATTTGCATTGGCAAGTAAGTTTCCCTTGTCTTTCAATCTAATATCTACCCATACATTTACATTTACTGAGATCGAGTTCATAAATTTATCTACTGAATATATAACCTTTCAATCGGATGATTGCTTCATTAAATTCTCGAGCATTAACTGCTAGCTCTCCAAAAAAATATTGATTCGATAGTCTCTCGCATTCGTGCCTGTCTTCAAAAACAAACCAGCATACCCTCTCCTCACGCACAACGCCTAGCAGTGTATTTTTGCTGATTAGCAGGCTAGCTGCTTCAGCAAGATCTTTTGTTTTATATATATTATTTTCCATATGTTTTATTTTATGTACTCCTTCACAAAGGCTTGAAATGCCCATTTCAAATCTTGTAAATTGTTATAAGTTCCGGAATTCGTAGTCTCATCACAATATGTAGTCCGAATAGTTATTAAATATCCACTTTTTAGATATGGTTCTGCCTTGTTTCTAAGAAAATATTGCATTCTTCGTATAGAAGGGCGTGTATACCTCTTGGTATCACCTTTCGTTAGAATTAGCGTGATTTTAGGTAGTAATTTGGTATTTTTTTGGTTTTTCATATATTTGTTTCCATTTAAATTTGCATATAATTTCAATAGTATTCGCTAGGTTTTCCCCTATTTGGACAACTTCTGCGTCAGACAGCTGGCGCATATAGCGGGGTTCAAATACTTTTCTAATTTGTATTTTTAGGTCTTCATCAAGCCAAATGTTCATTTATGTAATTATCTCGTTGCAGTATGAGGATAAATACACTCTAAGGATTCAATATTTGAGCTTAAATGTGTAGCAAATTGAGGAAATTTGAGGAAATATTTATTGCAAGTGTTCTACTATGCATTTCAGACCTAAACCTTTATCGACTTTAAATGGACCGTCCCCCTTATACCCAAGCTTTCGCTTTATAGCTTGTTTCGCATCTCGCACTCTTCTATCTTCAGCAGGAGGAGAGTCATAATTATTTATTTTAGAAGTATCTAAATACTTCTCAAGTTCTGTGAATCGATATATGTTCCCGGGCTTTTGGCTTAATGCTTGCAAAATAGCAAACGAGTTTGAAGTAGTTTTGAAAGTGGTATTAAATACCTTTCCATTTTCATCAAGATAAACGACCTTGCCATCGGAGTATATTGTCAATTTATTTGCCTCTAATTTCGGCTTAACCGATATTAATTTATTTCTTAGTTTATTTAGTTCCTTAACATTTACTGACAAATGCAAACTGAAACCCCCCGATTTACTCATTTTTTTCTCTCCGACATAAAAGTGCTCATCCTCTGCATATTTCTGTAGGACTTTTCTATTTATGAGATCCTGGATGATTTTTTGTTCGTCTGTTGGATGAAGTCCAACTAAGGGAACTGGGTAAACGACGAGCGTATAAATAATATCTCTACTATTTTCGGAAAACACTAGGAGGTCAGATATTTTGTCAAAAACATACAAAAAGTCCTTTTGCTGTTTATCACTCATATACATATACATTTTTGGCATTGTACTAAACCTTTTCGCCTAATCCTATACAAGTTAAAATCGCGATTTTTTAGACAATTTTGAGGAATTCCGATATTTTCTGATATTTGAAACTTAAACAAATACTAATGTTGTCCACCAATCCCAGATACTTATTAAGTGGATTTGAATTATAATAATAACCGTGTGTGTTTTTTCGTAAAGGTATCTGATAATTAATACGATAGATAGCACAATAACATAACAAATCGGATTACCTAACCTCATAGAGAAATTTATGAGTATGGTAGTAAATCGCCCTACAGCACGAGCTAACCCTCGTCAGTTCGCTGTAGGGCGTCGTATGCCGAAAGGTTTATGGGTGACTGAAAAGTCGCCACTGGCGGGGGTTTTGAGTATCTCCGCCGGAATACACTTATGAACCAGCCGGCAATAGAAACTCAACCAAAACAGCAGGTATCAGGTAGAAAAAGCTTTGCCTTGATAGTTGTTTCTTCAGTTCTTCTCACAATCGCCTTTCTTTTTATTATTGGAATTTCATCAACTCTAATTTACTCAATAATATTAAAAACCCAAGGTGATAAAGAATTTACAAACCATCAATATAATCCGGCTTATGCAAAATATTTGGAAGCTAAAACGTGGTGGTTTCCTTCAAAACTCAATTCTAAACTAGAAGATAGAGATCTCATCGAAAAGATAAAAAGGACTAGATTGATGATTCATTATGAAGTGAACTATGAGTACGGCGTGCGGGCATATAAAGAAAAACGATATGATCAAGTAAGAGGCTACCTCTCAAAAGTAGCTCCAGAATATCGATTCTATCCAGAGGCACAAAACATCCTAAAGATTATCCCAAAGTATGAACAAGAGATTGCAGCTCAAAAAAGATTGGGAAAAGAGAGGACAAGTCAAATTATGGAGGCAAATAAAAAATATGAAAAAACAATCTTGGAACAATCATCGGAAGACTATGCTTACGATGATTACTATCCAATTATTCTATCAATCTCAGATGATAGAGGTAACATAAGTAGACAATCACAATCCAATGGTTACAACGGCAATCAAGCATATTTTTCACCAAATAATAAGATAAAACCTGGAGATATTGTGAAGTGGAAAATCGTGGCAAACGATCCCAAAAATAGACAAATTTTATATAGTTTTTTTTCTGCAAGCAAAAGCTTTACTGATGCCTTTGGATTCAAAAATGGAAATTTTTCCACCAATAATGAAATACAGTATACGTTCACCAATGATGATTTATCAGTTGGTGAGTTGTTTCGTTTTGGAGTAATGATTAAAGTCGAAAAGGATATGTACAGAAACGGATCTGTCGACGATGAAGCCTATCTTGATTATGAATTAAGACCTGAATAGATACCAAAATTAAATGCGTTCTTGAAAGACAATGTTTAGGTAAGTTGTATATGAACTAATCTTCTATTGGTTTTGTGATATGTTAAATCATCCTGATTTTGAAGCAAAAACAATGCTTATAACCATTACTAGAATGGCACATCACACAGTTTGGCCTACTATAAGTCAAGCACTTATAAGAATATCGAAGGAATCATTTCAAGTAGATAATCCAAACAAAGCGGAAGCCTGTCTAACTTTAGCCCTACTTGCATTAGAAATTCAAGTTTGTCGAAATACTCTATCAGAAAAGGTAGCTCAACATTTTATAGATTCAATTGCATATCAATTTAGTTGTTTAAATGATCTAAGCACTGCTGAGAGAAAATGGATGAAGGATAAATTCCTGTCGTATGTCGAGCTTGTAAAAAATACACAGAGGGGGCCTTACGCACCAGTATATGAAGATTTGAGTTCTGACCTCCTGAGAGAGTGGCTTGGTGCAAATATTACTTACCATCTTATTGGATTTAACGAACGCAAAGGCAAAGTGCTGAATCCAGCAACGATTGGTGTTGTCAGTCACATCTTGATTCAGACAATAATTGTTTTGAATGAAAAAATGCACTTTTGGGATAAGATAAGAGATGGGCTCAACTAATACCCTTGGAAAATTAAATTATCATAATACTTGTCATATATCACACATATTTTTTACTACATACCTTGATGAAAAATATAACGCTTAGCTGGAAAGATCGCGCTGGTGAAGATGAATACAAATTTACTCAAGAAATTGTTATTCACCAATACACTAATGGTGTGATCATTATCAACTGTCCTGGTGCCGGTGGCAGAATAAATGGCTATAACAATAAGTATGTGACTCTCGCAGACTATATGGTTCAAGGTGGTCTTGGTGCAGTAGTTAGAATGAGCGATCCATATAATGCATTTGGGTGGGATAGAAAACTAAGACAAGTAATGTCTTATGTTTTAGAAAAATCAACAGAGATCTGTGGCTCCAGCAATCCTCAAATATTCCTTATGGGTGCATCGGCAGGAGCAAGTGCAATATCTCTTATCGCTTGGGAATATCCTGAAGTTAAAAAACTATTGTTTCTTGAGCCGGCTGTAATGTCTAACAAAATATTAATAGAAGAGTGTCTAAGTAAATACACAGGAGAATTGGTTGTTGTGACTGGAAGTACAGGTAATGCTCTTGGAGCTTTGGTTGGCAATTTTTTTATAGAATCCTGTACTATTGCAAAAAGAAAAGAAATATTTACTTTAGAAAATTGTGATCACAATTTTAAAGGAGAAAAAAATGGAAGAATATTTAGTCAGGCTCCTTTTTATGCCTTTTCGGACATACCTCCAAAGTCCTTCCCAGACTATCGTGCAGGAGTAGTGCTATATGAAAATTAATCTATTTTCATAGGTCTTAAAGAGTGCTTATACACTTAGCCAATGTGTCTGGGTCAATCTTCAGATCCACTTTTACCAAACAATTTTCTTTATGAGCCTTCCTAAGAACCTCGATTTCTGCCTGCAGTACACAATCATCAAACCAAAGAAAGTCTGATTTAAGATCGATTGCTTCAGTTTTTAGAGTTTCCCAACTTGTTGGCTTTACCTTCTGAAGTAGCGGATGGATCTCTGATCCAAAATATCTTGCGATGCTTTGAAATGTGGCTAGAGAATTGCCCTTGCATCTGGTTGTCAGCCAATATACGTCGTGGCCACTCAAAGCCCTTTCCAAGAAATCTCTTACGTGATTTGCTGGGGTTTGCGATTTGATGAGAAGTACTCCATCAATATCTAAGTATACGTTCATAATGAGTGAAGGCTAAATACAAAGTCTAGTCTAACGTCTTTATAGGTCGATATCAAGTGATCGGATCAGCCGCTCACCTCGGAAAGTTGTGACAATATCTTTCGGTAGAAAAGAACAGGAGAATGCTTAGCCAAGCTCCTTTTTATGCATTTTCCCCAACCCCCCAAAAAATATTTCCTGGTTATGCTAGTGGAATTGTGCTACATAGCTAAAACCTTGATTTGAAAGATGAAAATCCTTGTGTACAAAATATAAGTGTGTCTATTTATTAGGAAATTAGTTTATCTGACGTACATAAGATTAAACAAGTAACAGAGTTTATATATTAAGTGTCATCCCAATTTGATTCTTTTTGAATCCAATCATCATATACATACTTTCCATCTATCATTTTGGGCACAATGAATGGGTATGAATAAAATATTTGAGGCACAATCTCTGTAATTGCGGGAATTTCGGTAAATTTAAGTGGATTGTAATACTCATCAAACAATGAAATTTTCATCCCTTTGTGAGTATCTGGTTTAACAATTATTCCGTTTATGTTATGTTCACCTTCGTGCATAACAACCACATCCGGTTCAATATTGGACATCGAAACAAAACTAGAAGGCCCAACGCATTCGGTTCCTTTCGTAATGCTCGGCCTAAATGGTGCGCCAAGATCCTTGCCAACCCTTTCCACAAAGTGTTTATTCACAAGATGTGAAAATGAATGATTGAATCCATCGGTAGAAGGCCTGGAATGTAAAATGACCCCATCATTTTTTGGATTTTTTATAAATAGGTAGAAATATTTTGGGATCCAACTAGTATGATGGTAATACCTATCATTAAACCAATAGAAATTGAAATTGCCCTTTTGTTTGCTGCTTAATCTACGCAATTCAAGATTGAATAGAGTGGGCTTATCTTCATAATTGAAATCTGAATTGTGAAAAAAGGTGATATAGGGTAGCATATTTATTGTTCGGTCAATCTACATCCAATTCGCTAATAGGTATATTTCTATATGCTTCCAATGGATTGAGAATGTCTTTTATCTTAGGTTTGTAATATCCTCTTACTTTATAAGCTAGGTTTAATGCCTTAGCCCTAACTTGGTTATCAGGAATGATTAGTCTTTTGTCTCCAAGCAACTTCGATTTCTTTGCCATAAACAGATCTGAATGAACTCCTACCAGTAGCGAATCTGGAAGATATACCCCCATAAGTTCTTGCCAACCCTTACTAGAGGTCAGTTTGTGAGGATTTTTGGCCATTGCTGCAGAATATCCCGCCTGCTTCATAGTTTTACTAATATTTCCACCATTTTCCAATAATTTTGAGGCTGCCAACTTTTGACGATATGTACTCATATATACATTATATATGCTTATAATAGGCTGTTTATTGCATACCATTTCTTTTACGAAGTATGATCACAAGCATATTCGGAAAACCACTAAATGAGGTGACGACAGATGATGTACGCGTGTTTTGCGACTCTCAGATAAAAGAAGGTGTTAATCTTGATTATAAAAAAGATCTTTCTTCGTCAAAATCGCTAATGAAAGCTATTGCCTCTTTTGCAAATACACGTGGAGGGTGGATTTTGGTAGGTGTAGAAGATAACAAAGATGATAAACCAGTAATTCCAGCCCGAGGCATAGATTTTCAAGATCATCTAACGTTAACTGTAACTAATATGGTGCTAAGCCATATGTCTCCTCCGACTATTCCGGTATATCACGTCTGTCCTCCTGATAAAAATAACAAGACTTTTCTTGTGATGTATGTACCAGAAAGTCACGAGGCGCCTCACTGGTTATTTAATAAAAAAGAACTCTATGTCAGAGTATCGGATAGATCATCTTCAGGATCTTGGGAAGATCTTGCCACTTCAGATCAATGGGAATGGTTAAGAAATAAAAGACAAAAGTCAGTTGAGCTTAGGAAAGAAGTTAAAGATGAACTTAATTATAGATTCAGAACACACGATATTTGGAATAAGGTTGAAAACGGTTTTACTGGATCAGTTGTTTTGCCAACTGCAAATAGAAGAGATTCTGGAACAGTCGATATGCTTAACCTTATAATTACTCCATATTACCCCTCAAAAGCAATATTGGAAGTTCGACAATCATACGATTTACTGGGTGATCTAAATATCTATGATTACTATGGCACAACCGATAAGTTTCCTGCATTTGTCGATCACAGGAGCGTCTTTCAAGGTGGCACAGAAATATACCAGACAATTGATGGATCAACCAAAAAGTATTTTACTGCTCTTCATACAACCGGAATGATTGTCTATAAGGAAACCATTCTTTTTCTTTCAAATCCTCCAATAGATCAGGGGTATTTGCCGGAAAATTATATTGAGCTGACTAGAATAATGGCTAGATTGGATCAATTTTTATCTCTTGCTGCAGTGATATACCAAAAAGTTGGCTTCGTTGGTTTAGTCCAATTTTCAATTTTCATCAACGGTATTGACTGGATGAGAATGAGGTTCCCTATCAATGTGAGTATGAGCAAAATTTACAAAAGTCCCACAAGTGATTTTTACTGGTCAAATGATATGCTGGTAAGCGAAATTACGGATGAAAAAAACAGGTATGATCGAATAAAGGAAATAATAGAGAATCTTATGTTTATGTTTGGCTGGAAGGACTTTAATGAAACTATAATGAAGAACTACTATAAGAGTGTTAATCGATTTACCACTCTCTTTTAATCAGCATATTTTATGAATTTTAATAAGAAGTTAACGCAGGCTACTAAAAATGCAACTGTCATCGTCTCAAATCAAAACACTCTAAATTCAATGAAAGAAAATAGTCAAAAGGTAGAAAAGCGCTTTATCACTTACGAGGAATATGTAAAAAATCTATTTGACAAGAAGAGAAAAGTTGCACTCCAATTTGTAACTCCAATACCAAAGATGAGAACAGGTATAGGAAGCGCAGTGCTCGAATCAATTTACGAGGAGATAAGGGACAGCCTAACGCTTGGCATATTTTCATCTGCAATAATGCACTCAATCCTACTTCTGGAATACGCAATGAGAATCAGAGTGTATAAAGAACGACTAAAAACTGATCCCAATTCTAAATGGGAACCAGTAGCGGGGCTACTTATAAGACCGCTTACGATAGCACTTTATAAATCTAAGGTGATAACCGAGAATCAAAAGGAAGACCTCATTAAATTTAACGAAAATGTAAGAAATCCCTATATGCATATCAATATATATGAGCTGACAAAAGGCTTAACATTAGATGTAACAACAGTAAATATTATCAGGGAAGAAGTTAAAAGAATAAAAAAATTGTCTGTAACCGAAAACCCTCATATGTGGTTTGCAGGTAAAAAGAAGTACGACGCTATAAATGTTCTACCCATAATTAGGAAGTGCGTAGATTGCGTGAATATGATCTCATCTTAGTCTATAAAAATATGAGAAAAGTCATCATAAAGAAAATTAATAATTTGCTTATATCTCATATCGATTCAGAAGAAAAAACACAATATCTTCTGGTACAAATATTCAAAGTTCAAAAACTAGATGGTCTACCAAAGTCATATATTGGTTTCTTCCGTGATTGGCTAGTCCACGAAGAAATATCGCGCAAATACACAACCGACTTCTTTTTAAATAGATTTGAGTCATATATTGTTGGAAGTGATGCACATAAAATTGCAAAGGAATTTATATTAAAAGAAAGACATTTTTTTGAGTTTAGTTATCTGAAAAATGAAATATACAACTTTTTACAAGCTAACAAATTACCTACCGATTTAACGGACATTCGAAAAAATTGGCTGATTTTTATTAGGCTGTTAGTAGAAATCCTTAAAGAATGTCCAGTTAAATGTAAGGGTGGAAAAATTGACCATTTTAACCTGATAGAAGATGTTCGAGGTAATATATGTTTTAGATTTCATTTGAATGATCACAAAAATATTGTTAGGATCAAATTAAAGATCAAGCGGATATAGTTAGTAATTGCGGATATTGAATAGACTCCATATAATAGTTCCAGACATAGTCAGCTAGTGCCAGCCTACGCAATTGAAAATAAATTTCGGAACTATCTCCAGTATTTGTAGAAATACTTGTTGTAGAAGATCGCTTTGTCGAAGTTCTCCTTCGCCAGCTCGCCATTACCTTGCGACTCATATACTTCTGCCCTAATTTGATAAACTTCAGAAAAAGCTCTGTTCTCATTCCAAATCAGATTGTCAGTCATCTCAAGGACTTTTTCGTTCATGCCCATTTTTTGATAGGCGACAATCGGTTCGATCTGATACCAAAGCGTGCGTGGCGGAAGGGAGCTCTCGATCTGTTCGTAGATATTTATCGCCTGACTATACTGGCCAAGATTGTACAAGGCAACAAGTTTGTTGAACTTAGCGTATACGTCATCTGGATCTACTAGGATCTGTCTTTCAGATGCTTTTATGGCATTTTTCCAGGCAGTTTCCTCGTCCAAGTTTTCTCCCATAATCAGCTCTGCTCTCTCAACTTTTTCCTGGGGAACCAGAACTAGATATTCATAGCTAAATGCTGTCCATAGAGTGCTAAATTCATCGTATGAATATTCCAAATTACTTCCCTGCAGAGAGTCATCCTGGATGATCACTCTCCTTTGCTCGTCATAACCCTTTATTACACGGAAATGCCCAATATCTTCACCCACCGCTGTCAATGTCCTGGTTATCACGGGTATGTCATTTGCCACGAAGTGTCTTATCAAGTTTACATCTCCCCCAGGTCTGTGATATGGCGTAAATCCGTATTCCTGTCCCTTTCGAGCGAGCTCATATAGAGTCGCAGATTTGTCATCATTGACTCCATCTGCTATTTGATATGGTCGAATTTGGTCGCCCAAAACTTCTTGTGAGACGAATATGCCGTAATACGAAAGGGCCATAGAAAGTGCCGCCGGACCACAGTTGTTGAAGGTCTGGAAGACATGGTTTCCTCCTGTTAGTATTTTCGACGAGGGAACAGGTGGCAGAGTTGGCTCGGGAACAACCGTGTCAACAATTTGGCTAGTAGGTAAGTCATCTTCATTAGGAAGATATGAAGGCTCGAAGTTTGACTTGCTACGAAGGAAGAAATAGCTGGCGAAAAGCAATGAAATGACACAAATTAGTAGTAATAACCATTTTATAAGCACCCCCTATTCTAACATCCTTCTAATAGTCACTTAATTCGGCGACACAAAGCAACAAAACTTTGTCATCCCGAAAATACGAAGTCGAGTTTGACTCGACGGAGTTTTGTTCGGGATCTTTACACACTTACAAATACAAAGATCCTGAAACAAGTTCAGGATGACAGTGAAAATAGCCGTCATTGATATTATTGACTATTACAATCCTGGTAAGGTAGCTACCTTATAGTGTCTTTGGGTCGATCTTGATAATTTTGTCATCTCCTTCTTTTTCCCTGCCACGCCCATCAGTATTGCTTGTCGAGAGATACATGTACCCATCATCTCCCAAAGCAATCGCTCTTAGCCTACCATAAGTCTCCTTGAAGTGAGTAGTCAAGTCGAGCCTATTTCCCGCTTCGATTTTTGCTTGATACAAAGCCTCTCCTCTAAGCCCAACGAAGAAAAGACTTCCATTCCAATAAATCATTCCTGCAGGTGCCCAAGTGTCATCTGCGCCGGATTGGATGACTGGAGCGACATATCCATCGCCTAGCTGATCGCCCTTTACTATTGGCCAACCATAATTCGCGCCTTTGACGATGATATTGACCTCATCGTATCCTGTTTGGGGGCCAGATGGCCCGTGCTCCGTTTCCCAAAGAGTGTCGTTTTGGTCCCAGGCAAGTCCTTGGGGATTTCTGTGTCCCAAAGAATAGACGGCATTTCCAAAGGGATTGTCAGCTGGAATACCTCCATCATCCTTGATTCTTAATATTTTCCCGTTGAGAGAATTTTTGTCTTGGGCAAGACTCGTGTCTTCGGCGTCTCCTGTTGTTATGTAAAGATATCCGTCTGGACCAAAGGCTATCCTTCCCCCGTTGTGATTAGACGAGCCCCTTATTCCTTCCAGAATGATTTCTTTTTCAGTCACAGTATCGCCCAGCAGTTTGTATCTTTCGACGCGATTAGATATTCCTCTAGCGTCTTGAGTAGTTAGGTAAATATAGATGAGATTGTTCGTGGAGAAATTTGGGTGGATAGCTAGACCAAGTAGTCCTCCTTCACCGATATGTTTTACTCCGCCAATTTCTGCGATTGTTTTTGTTTCTGGTCTAATTTTGAGGAGCTTCCCCGATCTTTCGGTCACAAGCATATCACCGCTTGGTAAGAAGGCAATTTCCCATGGGATGTCTAGATTCTGGGCAACTATTTCGATGTCTTTACTAACTTTAGTATTTGGAGTAGTGTTTTTCGATGATGACGTGTTAGAAACTGCTTTTTGCCTTGGGGCAAAGAAATAGCTTACTATCTTTGCTCTGAAGAGATAACCGACAAGACCAAAACCAATAAGAAACACAATACAACAGATCAATATATTCTTCATATTGGAAACAATAGCACACTTTCTGTATTATTTGTTCAATTCAGACTCGATATGAGACGGTCAGCTGCAGTGGAAAAATCAACCTTTAAGGTTGCGCGGTGACCGTCACAGCGCCCATACTTACACCTCGGGGGTGGCTACGCTCAGTGATTGTCACAACAACCACACTTACACCTCGGGAGTGGCTTTACTATCCTCGGGGGTGGCTTTACTATCTGACTAAACTACCTCTACATGAGGTATAATCATTAACTGCGTGTTAATTTACTTCTTATTTATGCATCAAAAGAATCGTTGGTTCATCGCTTTGTCTGCCGTAGGCATTCACATTTCAATCGGATCTGTATACTCATGGAGCGTATTTTCTAAACCTCTCATGAAAGAGTTTGGCTGGAGTTTGGCGGAGGTGTCAGGGGTATTTAGTATCGCTATCATGCTACTTGGACTGTCTGCTGCTTTTATGGGCAGATGGGTCGAGAAAAGAGGTCCAAGGATTTCGGCTACAGTCGCTGCCGTATTTTTCGCGTCAGGACTAATAGGCGCAGGAGCTGCCACACGAATTGGGTCTCTTCCACTTCTCTACCTCACATATGGTGTGATTGGTGGAATGGGACTCGGGATAGGCTACATATCCCCAGTATCAACACTTGTGAAATGGTTCCCAGACAGACGCGGGCTTGCTACAGGCCTTGCCATTATGGGCTTCGGATTTTCCTCACTTATCGCAAGTCCAATAATTGCATTACTTATATCCAGCATCGGAATACCAAACACCTTCACTCTTCTTGGATTAGTATATTTTGTGGTAATGGTAGGATCTGCTTCTTATCTTACTTTGCCCCCTGCTAATTGGAATACTACCCACAAAGGCACAGCTGCGATAAAAAAGGATATAGTACAGCTTTATGCAAACGAAGCAATCAAAACAAAAAGATTCTATTACCTTTGGCTTATGCTATTTATAAATATTACATGTGGAATAGCAATAATATCTGTTGCTTCACCTTTGGCCCAGGAGATTGCAGGGCTTTCTGCAGTAGCTGCTGCGACAATGGTTGGTGTAATGGGTCTTTTCAACGGTGCTGGGCGCATTGGTTGGGCATCTCTTTCTGACAAAATAGGCAGACCAAATACCTATATCGCTTTTTTCATAATCCAAATTATAGCTTTCGCACTTCTCCCACAAGCAAATAACCCTATCACATTTCAAATGCTGGTCTTACTAATTATTACTTGTTATGGAGGTGGGTTTGCATCTATCCCGGCTTACATTAGCGACATGTTTGGTACTGTGCAACTCGCAGCTATACATGGATATATACTTACGGCGTGGGCAGCTGCAGGGATTGTAGGCCCAATGATAGTGTCATATATAAGAAGCACCACAAATGCTTATGACAAAACGCTATATATTTTTGTTGGCTTCTTTGTAGTTGCACTTATCACTTCCATTCTCGCGAAAATGGAGATGATTACTCTTACAAAATCACTATCACAAAATTATTTGTGGGATGAAAGTGAATTAGGAATTCAAAAAATTTGATGGCAATCAAGGAATCACAATTTTCACCGGATCTGACTGCATTGCCAGATGGTATTTTCGAAAGATTGAGATTGAAGTATCAAGGACTAATGCAGCTTGATATCTCAAGCGGCAGACGGGCAAGACAAGAGGAACTATTTGCGTCAATCGTCACAAAAGCTAGACAAGTCGGCGTCTGGGATAATATGTGGGCTTATGGCGGTATTTCTATTACCCCAGAGACTGGTGTACTTGGTGATGACTTCGAAAGACCACACAAAGATATCGAATGGATAGTGGCAGGCAAAAATAATCTGACGGACTTGGCTCGCGCATGTGGGCTCGAAGAAAGAAGATCGATTCTTATGCGTGGAACGCCACTACATCTTTTTACCGACCCTTCAACAGGTTTGCTTGTAGAATTCAGAAGTATCAACGTCATCCCAAATGCAGAAGACAAAGGGGTTTACCCCTACAGTAAACCCTTTTGGATGCATCCTATCATGCCAAGACCTCTGGGATTGCCAGCAAGCGCAATATATCCCGTTTCGATGGTGATGTGGGGCGGTGTTGAGTGCCAGAGAGTATGTCCTGAATTAACACAGCTATCGAAATATAGATCTCATGCTGAAAAAGATTCATACGATACAGAAAGATTAAGGCGATCTGGAATGCTTGATTACCAGAGAATGCAGGTCATACATGAAGATGCTTTGCACGCGGATATGAACATTGTTGTACCACCCACGATCGCACATTTTATAAGGAGCCAAGACAGGGGAATGATAGAGGGTCAACCTTCAGCTCAAGGTCTTTCAGGTACAGTTTGGCAAATGAATTCGAACTAGCTCCAGAAGTTACTTGCATATGGGGCTTTGATATGAGTAAAATGAATGCAATTCTAGATTTGCTCTTATCCTGATGTTACTTTACCACGTTCTCGTTTATGTTTTTTCTTTCTTCGCCATATGGGTGGGGGCTGGCCTTGCCATAAAATCTGTCGAGGATATTTCGCGCAACCTGAAGCTGTCTACATTTGCCGTATCATTTCTGATTCTTGGATTCTTCACTTCGATTAGCGAGTTTTCTGTCGGTGTGAATTCTGTTCTTGCCAGTGATCCAGAAATATATGTCGGCAATCTCATCGGCGCATCTATCGTCATCTTCATGTTCATCATCCCACTTCTCGCATTCACTGGCAAAGGTCTGAACGTTAGTAAAGAATTCCGTGGATTCAATCTCATGCTCTCGCTTATCGTCATCGCACTCCCCTCTCTTCTTGCCATAGACGGCACTATAAGTATGATGGATGGTCTCATACTCGTACTCATGTACTTTGCTCTTGTCATCTCGGTACAGTCCAAAACAGGCTTATTCAATCATGTGAAACACATTAAGAAGTCGGAGCGCAAGATGCTCGGCCAAGATATCGTGAAGATACTTATTGGGATTTTTATGATATTTGTCGCAAGTAAATTCGTGGTGAGTGAGACAGAATACTTTGCCATGATATTCCAGGTGTCGCCGTTTCTAGTGAGTCTTCTCATCATCTCGATAGGCACAAATATCCCCGAGCTGTCGTTTGTCGTCAGATCACTTTTCACGAGGAATCATCAGGTGGCATTTGGGGATTATGTGGGGTCTGCAGCATTCAATGGCTTTCTTATGGGTTTTTTGTCTATCTTGTACGGCAAGGCCATTCACCTCACAAATAGCTATCTCATTAGTCTTTCTTTTATGGCAGTTGGGCTGACCACCTTCTACTTTTTCGCCAAATCAAAGCACTCAATATCAAAGAGGGAGGGTACGATCTTGCTACTAATTTATGTGGCATTCCTTGCGACAGAGATACTCATCCACAGACGCTGACAAGAAGTAATCACAATACTACAATACATGTGTCATCCTTGTACATGTCAACTAATTTGCTGACAGAATCAGGCGATGTCTGTCATCCCGAAAATACGAAGTCGAGTTTGACTCGACGAAGTTTTGTTCGGGATCTTTGTGTATATACAGTCAATGAGATGCTGAAATAAATTCAGCATGACAGTTATGAGATGTTTACTAATATTTTTAGTTCTGATACAAGTGACTCTATCTCACTTTTGTCGTGACTCGCAGATATCTGCACTCTTATTTCGTCGCGCCCCTTTGGCACAACTGGGAAGCTGATGTTAGTGACAAGGTACCCTTTCTCGAATAGTTTATTCACGATCTCCTTGGTCTTGGCTGTATCGCCAATGAGAACTGGCTGAATGGGATGAGTCGAGTCAGCCGCAAACTGAAGCCCTGCTTCAGTCATGAGTTGCCTAAAATATTGCGTATTATTTCTAGATGACTCAAGGAGCTTCTTCCCTTCTGGCTCATCAAGTAGCTCTATGGCACGAAGTGCTGCCGCTGCGGTACCAGGCGAGATGGAATTCGAGTAAATATATGTCGCGCTTGATTCGCGGAAATAGTCGACTATGGTCTGACTTGCGACTACATACCCACCGTCCGCTCCAAATGCCTTACCAAATGTTCCGACAAGCACGTCAGCCTTCACGCCTTGGAGCTCTTCGGTCCCGCGCCCTGTGGCACCAACCGCCCCCACTCCATGTGCCTCATCTACCACAAGTAGTATCCCTTGTTCATATGATTTGTCGTATCTTTCGATTATTTGATTCATTGTTTTTATATCTTGATACTCGCCAAGCATACTGAAAACCCCATCTGTTACAACGACCACTCTTCGGAATTTTCCTACGTTTTCAGACAAGACTCTCTCAAGATCACTCATGTCTTTGTGAGCGAATATCATGCGATTGTCTTTCGAAAGCCCAGTGAGGCGCACACCGTCTATGATACTTCTATGATTCAGTGAGTCAGAAAGAATAAGCACATTACTATCTATCAGTGCATCTTTCGTGAGTCCTTGGGAAAGTGTGAACATGACAGCAAGGTTTGCAGCGAATGCAGATGAGAAAACAATAGCATCATCTCGTCCATGGAACTTCGCCACAGCTTTCTCAAGCTCGCGGTGTACAGACAAGGTGCCAGATATGAATCTCACGGCACCTGGTCCTGTGCCATACTTCTCACTCGCTTCGTGCTCCGCTTTCTTCAAAGCTTGGTTATGACGGAGCCCAAGATAATCATTTGAGTTGAATATTGAGTACTCACGGCCCGCGATTATAGCCTTGGGACTGGTACTATTTGTAAATCCTTCTATCACTCGCTCATGACGCTTCGCGGTCTTTGCGCTATCTATCCGCGCAACTTCCGATTGTAAAGTTTGGATGAAATTTTGTTTACTCATAATAATTATTGCTTCACGCTAACTGGTAGATTGCTCAACATCAAATAACCTACTTTCTACAAGAGATCTCTCTCCGCCAGCCGGCGAATCGAGATGACGATTCATAGATCCTAAAAGGGTGTATCTGTCTACTGTCTACTGTCTACTGTCTACTGTCTACTGTCTACTGTCTACTATTTGTTCAGCTTCTTCTTCAGCCCTTCATACATCACGCTGGTCATTTTTGGCAGATCATATTTAGGACTCCATCCCCAGTCGTGTCTGGCCTGACTGTCATCTATGGTCTGTGGCCATGATTCTGCGATTCTTTGCTTCACTGGATTCACATCATAATTATATGTGAAGCCTGGGTGAATCTTCACTAGCTCCTCTGCTATCTCACGCGGCGTAAAGCTAATTGCTGTGAAGTTGTAGCTCGTGCGTACAGTTATGCTCTCGCTTGGTGCCTCCATGAGAGCTATTGTGCCGTCTATCGCGTCATCGATATACATCATGGGAAGTCTTGCGTCTTCCTTCAGGAATATACTGTATTTGCCGTCATTTAGTGCGCCATAGAATATGTGCACAGAGTACTCTGTCGTACCATCCCCTGGTGGCGCCTTATATCCTGTGAGCCCGGGATAGCGGAGCGATCTCACATCGAGTCCATACTTCAGGAAATAATACTGACAGAG
>CAZATL010000021.1:0-19178 GCA_964488055.1 uncultured Gammaproteobacteria bacterium
AAATGAGTATAATCTACGCCATTGACCACATGAAAACTGTCAAAGAAATCTCAAAACCAATGATTGTCATGTACATACTGCTTGCAATAGTAGCGGTCATCAAGATGCCACTTGGAACGATGCTGTCACCAGCAATCACTCCAGAGATATCCGGAAAGTATGAATATACTTTTGACAAAAATGATCTAGTTGGCTTTGAATATGGTCTTGTGACGACAGTGTCAGATGGCGACACGATTGAGATAAACGATAAAGACAAAATAAGATTCCTGGGGATTGATACACCAGAGCTAGAACATAAACAGAGCAACATAAAGCTCGAATGCTACGGCAAAGACGCAGAGACTCGTATGAAGCAGCTGGCACTTGGGAAATTCGTATATCTTGAGAAAGAAGGCCGCAACAAAGACAAATACGGACGACTCCTTCGCAATGTCTTCCTCCCGCTCAATAAGGAAGAAACGGAATTCCTATATCTTAACGGCTATATGGTTGGCGAAGGTTATGCCAGACTATATATTTTAGAAAAGAAACTCAAATACAAAGAAGATCTTGCTATGTATCAAGACCAAGCACAGGAAGAAAAAAGAGGGCTCTGGAGTGCATGCGATAGAGAGAAATTCAGATGGTAGAAAATATATTGTAGGTTAATAGTACTTCCTTTGGGTTTAGTACCCAGGGAGCATGCGCGTCGTAACAAGGGATCCCTCGACAGGCTCGGGATGACGCTTTGTGTTGATACCTCGAGGCTCTGCCTCGAGGAGCGTCATTTATCTTCTTATATCACTCCAGTCATTTCGTAATCGTCGTAGAGAACCATCATTAGTCTCTCAAGCCCCAGGCCTACACCAGCAAATTTTTTGCCATATTCTTTCATAGTCTCTATAGCTTCAAGGAACTTTATGTCAACTGGCACATGCGACGATACACTTTCTTTTTCAAAGACTTCTCTAATTCGTTTTACATCGAGATTTTCGTTATTGCCATTTGCTATCTCCATACCCCCTATGTAGAGCTCGAAGCGTTCTGCCAAGTATGTCTCGTCTGTCTTTGTCTCACAAAGCGGCGAGATACGACTAGGGAAGTCCACCAGAAAAGTCGGACTTTTTGAGATCATAGACTCAACTTCATTTACGATAAGCTGGTCGAATATTTGCCGCCAAGTAGCGCCGTGCGTGTTGTAACCAAGACTTTTAGCTACAGTAAGAAGTACTCGTTCTTCTTCCACAAGCGATTTGTAACTAGTCTTCAGCTTTTCTTCAAAAACGTCTTTTATGGAGATAGTTGTCCAGGAGAGCCACGAGGGATCTCTCCACCCATTCACTAGTCGTTTATGGAGTCGAGATGACGAATTGGAATTTGTTTCGTGTGAAATGTCGTGAAAAACATCATGTTGAGTATTCAGTTTGTCACATAGAAATTGAATATATTTTTTTATATCATCCATGATGTCACCAAATCTGGCGTTCTCTCTATACCACTCAAGCATGAAAAACTCTGGAGAGTGTCTGGAGCTTGATGCTTCTAGGTTTCTGAAGCAGTGACCTATTGCGAAGCAATTGCCAAGGCCACTTGCAAGCGCCAATTTCAAGGATCTCTCTGGAGATGTGGGTAGATAGAACTTATTTTCCTCCACAGAATTATTCCAAGTTGTAGTAAAAGGAAAAAGATATGGTTCATTTGGCACAGAGGTATTTAGGATGGGGGGTATTATTTCCGTGAAGTTACCTTCTTCGAAGAACTGACGCGTAGCTTTTATGAAGCGACTCTTTCTCTCTAGACTGTCTTTTTGCGATATCATATAGTTTGTAGCAACTTCTTGATTCCACACATAAAGTCTGGTTGACTACAGCCTAAGCAGGATGGATTAGATTTTATACTGTCATCAGACAGCACCCTTTCTCGAAGTCTTTTTATCAGCTCCGATATCTCATCTGTCACGACACCAATTGGCTTTGTGCCTTCGCAGCAACCAAATATCTTGCCGTCAGACACAAGGCTGATCTGGTAGCATCCAAGATCCTTTGGCGGGAACACTTTTTTTGTAGCATAGATCGCTTTTAGTTGATCCATCGAAACATATCCGAAATTTTTAGTAGCACCTTCGATATTTGAGATGGGGTGATTTGCCAGATATTCTGGTGGTTTTCGTGGATGATATGTAATATCTAAATTACCTAAGTTCTTGTGGATATACGACTCGAACTTTTCAATTTCACTGAAATTATCGTATGTCACAATAGAAAATATTTCGCTATGAAAGCCAAGTGACTTGGCTCTTTTCAGATACTTAATACACTTCACGAAGCTGCCTTTGCCTCTGTTGCTGTCGTGATAGGCTTCTAGGCCGTCTATCGAGACTATCATGTTGACCAAGTTCGGAGACGTGAATTCGTCTAGTCTATCAATAGTGGCGTTTGTAATTATTTGCACGAAAATTCCAGTTTCATTTATCTTATTTACTAGACTTGGGAAATATGGAAGGAGCATCACCTCGCCGCCACAAAAAGTGATTACTTTCACGGGCACTTCCTTCTTATATCTCTCCACAAAGTCCAAGATTTGCTCCTGTGAGAGCGTAGGCGATGTCTTTCTGGTGTAGCAAATTTTGCACCTCAAGTTGCATCTCTCGAGTGGATTAATGTATAGATGCCCCAAGATATCCGCGAAATGTGTCTCAACGTTTGGGTTCATATTGTCAGTACTAAAGATAGGAATAGGTTATTCTGACAATTATAACGGCAAAATGCCTGAAATTGAGGCAAAATCCTAAATCCAATGAAGCAGATCAAATTGAAATCTAAATATCAATGATCAATTCAAAACACATGTTTGATATAAAGCACATAAGTAAAAGCAAATGCAAATAAGCTGGTGTTATGGCGATACAATGGATCTTAGATTTTGGATATTGGATTCACTTACAATACCCCATCTTCTATTGCCTTTTTCGTCCATGGAGTGACGTGGGGGATGATACCATGCTTTCCTGACTTTATCTCGTGGAGGGGGAGGAGTGAGAAGCCGTAGCAATAATCCATGACAGGAGGTGTAAATCTTTTTAGCTCCACTTTGTAGAAGTAATCGAACTCTTGCTCATGAAACTCGGTGTCCCAATCTGGCGACATATAGTAGATTTTACCCATAAACTCTGGGGCCCTTACGATATCTTTTTCTTCGAGTTTCCACTCACGCAGAATATTCGCATATACACTCACGAGATCTTCCTGGGTTTTCCCGTTTTCGAAAAACTGATGAGAGGCGATTGTGATGTCGAAGTATCCGTCAAATAGCGGGTGCTTGCGATGCTGGACAAATACCTTGTCCTCATAAGTCAGTACGACAGATATTGCGCGGTGGAGGATATTCTCGCGGTGCGCCTTCCATCTCTCGACAGGCCCAATGACCTGATCATTCTCATCCACCTGCGTGATAAATATTTCTTTTTGGTAAAAAGGAAGACTTTGCATCGCATTATTGTAGCAATAAAAGATCCAACGATCACTCTTTTGTTACAATGTCGACATGCAGAAGCAAAATGCATTCGAACAAAGTTACAAAATGTTAAATCTTCAGCAAAAGGAAGCAGTTGATATGATTGAGGGGCCTGTGATGGTGGTCGCAGGACCTGGCACTGGTAAGACACAGATTCTGACCCTTCGCATCGCAAACATTCTTCTCAAGACCCAAGTCAATGCATCAAATATCCTCGCCCTCACCTTCACCCAAGCCGCTGCGACTAATATGCGAGAGCGACTCCACGGTATCATAGGTCACGAAGCGCATCACGTAAATATTTTCACTTTTCACGCCTTTTGTTCACACATCATCGAAGAACACCCTGATGACTTCTGGGACATGCTTGGGATGAGACTTGCTGACGACATCGAAAAAGTCCGACTCCTTGAGAAGATACTTGATGATAACGACTTTAGGAGCATTAAGCCTTTCCGCAAGCCATACATGCACATATCAGCAGCGATAAGAGCGATCTCCGAGCTCAAGCGCGAAGGAGTAGACCCTAGTGAGTTTGCAGAAATAAATAGCAAAGAGAAGGCAGAGTTTGATGCAATACCAGACAAGGAGAGTACGCGTGTGAAAGGATCCATGAAGACAAAATATCGCGACAGACTAAACCACATAGAGAGAAACATAGAATTGCAGTCACTTTACAAAAACTACCAAAAATCACTATCTGACGAAAATGTCTACGATTATGACGATCTCATCATGTCGGTGCTTGGCAAGCTCAAATCAGACCAAGACTTCAGACTTCGCATAATGGAGAAGTATCAGTACTTACTAGTTGATGAACACCAGGATAGTAATAACGCCCAGAATAAAATCCTAAAATATCTGACAAGCTTCCACGAAAACCCAAATATATTCGTCGTCGGAGATGAGAAGCAGGCAATATTCCGCTTCCAGGGGGCGTCTGTTGAGAACTTTCGGAGCTTCAAGGAGCTCTATCCTACAGCCAAAATCATTACTCTCATCGAAAACTATAGGAGTCCGCAGACTATCTTAGATAGCGCGATAGCAATGCTTGGTGTCGAAGACCAGGGGTTACGAGCCCAAAAGCACAAAAAGAAAAATTTGATAAAGATAATCGAAATCTCAAATCCACATGAGGAACTAGAAGCCCTAAAAAACAACATCAAGAAAAATATTGAGGAAGGCACGCAACTTCACGAGATAGCAATACTGACAAGAAGACGAGATCATGCCAAGAGAGTGCTTCAGACACTGACGGATGACAATATACCAGCATACGCAGATCTGTCTGAAGACGTGCTTGAGGAACCCATCACGGAGAAACTGCTAATACTTCTTGACGCTGTGAACAAGTATGCAGATGACGAGGCACTTTTCAGGGTACTGCATCTTGATGTGTTTGGACTTCCACCATTCGAGCTTTACAAGCTATCACAAGCTGCATCAAAGAAAAGAACAAGCTTGTCCGAACTTTTGTCAGATGTCAGCAAGATGGAAGATCTGGGAATAAAAAATACGCATAAGTTCTACGAGCTTTTCACACTTCTCGGACGCTTCTATATGCTCTCTCAAAATGAGTCACTTCACACGTCCCTTCATACCATAGTGAGAGATAGCGGGTTCCTAAAGTACATGCTAAAAAGCAAGAATCCAATCCTCACAACTGCGCCAATACGAGAGCTTTTTGATCAGGTGGCGTCGCTTGACAAAGACCATACTTGGAGGCTCACAGACTTTTTCCATTATCTTGAGAAACTCAAAGAGCACAACATAAAGATAAAGGTTGGAATCAAACTTGAGCAAAAAGGAAAGGTGCAGGTACTCACAACGCACTCTGCGAAGGGTCTCGAGTATGACATCATATATGTCCCGTTTGCGACAGATAGCGTGTGGGGGACAGGCGGGAAGTCACCGCTTTTCAGATTACCGGCAAGCATTTATGGCGAGGTGTCGGACAGATCAGAGACAGAAGGAGAGGATGACGAAAGGAGACTGTTTTTCGTAGCACTTACTCGCGCCAAGGAGTCAGCGATCATCACATATTCGACGCAAACCTTGGACGGCAAGGCGACAATTCTCTCTAGATTCGCATCATCAATCAGGCCAGAATTTATATCTTATGAAGTTGCCAAACAAGATGGGGAATCACAAGCTCTGGCTATTCCAGAAATTAATAATGACAAAAATATTTTCCTTGAGTTTGTAAGATCATCTTTTGCATCATATGGACTGTCAGTCAGCGCACTCAATAATTATCTTACTTGCCCATGGAGATATTTTTATGTGAACTTGGTGAGAGTGCCGTCTGGCAAGGAAAAATCACTTATGTTTGGTAATGCCATACACAATGCTCTCTCTATGTACTATCTACATCTCAAGGAGACTGGTGAAAAGTCATGCGATTACTTACTTCAGGCATTTGAGAAGTCTGCGATGAAAGAGGACTTCACCACGAAAGAACTGGGGGATGTGCTTGTAAGAGGTAAAGATATTCTTACACACTACTTCAGGACATATGAAGATGACATGTCAAGGAATGTGAGAGTGAAGTATCGGATACCTGACGTGAGACTCCCTTTTGCCGAATCTCAAACAAGGGATCCCGATATACATCGGGATGACACAGATAAAAAACACGGTGTCATGCAGAGCCAGCCGAAGTATGACACGGAGTCAGAAAGTATCAAACTCACCGGGGAAATAGATCTTGTCGAGTTTACTGACAATTCTCTCACAAATGTGAATGTGGTGGACTGGAAGACGGGGCGTGCTAGAAGCAGGAATGACATACTTGGCAAGACCAAATCATCTGATGGCAATTACTATAGACAGCTTGTGTTTTATAAACTTTTACTACTTCTTGCCCAACCCAAGTGGCACCTCCTCGAGGCGAAGCTCGACTTCGTCGAGCCTGACAAAGAGTACAAGATGCACAGGGAATCTTTTGAGATAGATGATGAAGATGTTGAGAAGCTGAAAGCAACGATAGCAAGTACTGCAAACGAAATAAACAATTTGTCCTTCTGGGACAAAAGCTGTGAGGACGCAGAGTGCGAGTGGTGTGAGCTTCGCAAATCTCTTGACGAGAAACAGTTTGAGAATGGGTTATTTTAGATCGTAGTTTTAGACTATATTGTTGGTATTACTTGTGTGCCATAACTCGCCAAGTCGCACAGTATTTTTGGCTCGGTATTGTCGTCGTATTTATAGCCAACAGCAGTGTAACTAAATTTCAGAGCAGCTACAACTTGTTCGAGATTCATTTTTGAGATGGATGTGTTCTCATCCCATACATGATGATTCAGGTCTTTAGCAACTAGCAGACTCATTTCTCTTCCATAGTTCAAATTAGGATCATCAAGCTGCCTGTAACTAGTATGTTTTGGATCAATCAATCTAAAACCAGACCTGATATACGCTTTGTACCGGGATATACTTTCTGCATTATCCAACTCAAGCGGCTCCATTTCTGCAACGTATAAAATAGGTCTTTCTTGGTGGACAGTGCCTTTAGCCAGATCTGTAACATCATTTTTGGCTGCTTGGCGCAGTAATCCACCCACGCCGTTATTTTTGCTATTATCGTCGACCAGTATATTCATTAAGAAAACAATGACGGGGACCTCTTTGGAAGCGCCATCAGGAGGCATGACAATTTGATGAATTCTTGCACCTATCACTTCATCCTTATCAAAAATAGCTTTCATAAAGAATCGAGCGTGCAAAGTGTTAGGATCATATGGTTGGCCAAATCTAGCCCTAATGATTTCTTCAGACTCATATTCACCTCTGCGTAAAAAATACTCTGAAAGGAATGCATTGACCCTCACAAAATCTTCATGATCTGGAGTAATGTTGACGACACTGGGGTGAAGATGATTGTTTTCAGGGTTTTGCATGGTTGCTACATTTTCATTCATATTTGCTCATATATTTAATCGCCTAATTATTATATCTTAGTGCTGATATATAGCCCTAAATCTGTGGTATAATTCGGCCATGAAAATCAGGAATATTGCGATCATCGCGCACGTGGACCATGGAAAGACAACTCTTGTGGATACCATGCTCAAACAATCAGGTACATTTCGTGACAACCAAAAAGAAATGTCACAAGAGCTTATCATGGACTCCAATGATCTAGAACGCGAGAAGGGTATCACAATACTTGCGAAAAATACTTCGGTACACTACAAAGACCTAAAGATAAATATCATAGATACTCCAGGCCATGCTGACTTTGGTGGAGAAGTGGAGCGCGTGCTAAATATGGCATCTGGCGCACTGCTACTTGTCGACGCTGCGGAGGGTCCACTTCCACAGACGAGGTTCGTGCTAAAAAAAGCACTTGAGAATCATCTCAAGATCATCCTAGTGATAAATAAAATCGACAAAAAAGATGCTAGGCCAAGAGCGATACTGGCAGAAGTTGAGAACCTGTTCCTCGAGCTGGCGCATAGTGAAGAAGCACTAAACTTCAAAACACTATTTGGTGTCGGACGAGACGGTAAGATGTTTACAGAACTTCCAGAGAAATATAGTTCTGAAATGCCAGGAGATTTGACTCCGCTATTTGACACAATCGTCCGCGATATACCAGAGGCTGTCGTAAATGAAGACAAGCCATTCCAGCTTCTCATATCCACACTGGACTACGACAATTATGTAGGGAAGCTCTGTATAGGAAAAGTCACAGCAGGACAGCTAGCAAAAGGTGAGAAAGTCGCTATCATAGACGAGCAAGGACTGAAGGGAACATTTGCGGTCACGAAGCTTTATACAAGTAACGGACTGAAGCGCGAAGAGGTGGACCACATTCAGACAGGCGACATCATAGCAATTGCTGGCATCACAGAGCTCACGATCGGCCAGACGGTCACACATCCCGACCACCAACATGCACTTCCTGCCATACATGTAGAGGAGCCTACGATCAAGATCACAATAGGACCAAATACCTCGCCATTCTGTGGCAAAGAAGGTAAATACACTACATCCCGCCAGATAAAAGAAAGACTCCTTAGGGAAAAAGAAACCAATCTAGGTCTCAAGATAGAGGAAGGTGACTCGACAGACTTCGTAGTATCAGGCCGTGGAGAGCTACATCTTGCGGTACTCATAGAGACTATGAGACGTGAAGGGTATGAGATGCAGATCAGCAAGCCACAGGTCATCTACAAGGAAGTCGACGGACAGACTTGTGAGCCATTTGAAGAGGTGACGATAGATGTGCCACAGGATCATGTGGGTGCGGTGAACGAGGAAATGGGTAAGCGAAAGGCCATCATGCAGAGTATGCATAGCGAGATGGGAAGCACAGCACGCATAGTCTTTAAGATTTCGTCAGCCAATCTCCTTGGAATAAGAAATATATTGCTTACAAAGACTCGAGGTACTGCCATTATGTCGACATTTTTCCTTGGCTATGAGCCAAAGACTGGGCGCGTCGAATCAAGTCGAAACGGTGCTCTCATTGCAACTCAATCTGGCACGACTGCCTCATACGGCATTATCGGAGCACAGGGTAGAGGTATACTCTTTGTGGCTCCTGGAACGGGTGTATATCAAGGTATGGTGGTCGGTGTAGCAAGCAAAACCATGGATATCGATGTGAACGTATGTAAGGAAAAACAACTCACCAACAACAGATCCTCTGGAGAAGGAGTCGCAGAGTCACTGACTCCTGCAACCATTTTATCACTAGAACAGTGTCTGGACTTCATAGGAGATGATGAGCTGCTTGAAGTGACACCACTTTCACTTCGTATGCGCAAGAAGGGTCTGACAGAGGCCGAGCGAAGAGTGACGAAGAGACAGGGGTAAAATATCTAGGTTCTAGGGGCTAGGGACCAGGGGATAGGGGTTAGGAGATGTGAATAATTACAGCTCCCAAATTCCTAGTAATGGTCAAACTTCAAAAGCTAATTCTACCTAATATACTTCAGTAGTTCTCGCTTCCGCCGGCTGGCGGACGCATCGAACCATATTTGAAAAAGCAAGCTCGTGCTATATCCTTCGAACAGTTCGGCTAGCTCACAGTAAACTGTGAGAAGTCAGAAGGGGGGTGTCGGGGGCGCCGAGTCGTTTGACGTCGACGCCCCCTTGGTCTCTGCTTAGACCACTTGGGTTGGGATCACCAGCTCGGGTGGTTTCTTGAAGACGGTGAGGCGCATCGCTGTGCGCTCCGCGCCTTCGATCTCCACTTCGACGAAGCTTGGCACGACCGCCAGATCGAAGCCGTCCTGTTCAACATAGCTACGGGCGATAGTGATCGCCTTCATAGCCTGGTTGATCGCGCTGGCACCGATCGCTTGGATCTCGGCATACCCTTGCTCGCGCATAACGCCGGCAACTGCGCCGGCAACTGCAGTCGAGCGCGACTGGGCAGAGACTCTAATTATTTCAGCCATTATCTTTTCCCTCCTTTAAGGGAACTGTGATGGGTCACGAGGTACTGAACCCTCGCGACCGACGATGTGTTTTTGTCCACCCATGCAATCGGATAGACCTATAGCATTATACCACTAGACCAGTTGTTTTCAATTGTTTATTCAGTTACTAGAAAAATATTTGTAGTATTGCCTGCCCGCCCTTGGAGGGAACCTGCCGAAATATGACACGTTACTCTGTGTCACACTGAGCTTGCCGAAGTGTGACAGATACTATACCCCGAGTAGTACCTGCTAATTGCTATAATGAGCCATGGCAAACAAAAGAAGAATGCTTTTTATACTACTAATTCTCACTGTCATCGTCATTGCCGTCACGACTAGCTTCTACAAGTCTTCACCCAAGATAGAGGAGAAATCCAGTGAAACAAAACTCACGAAATGTCAGACTACATTTGCGACATATGAAGTTGTAGAGAAAAATATAAAAGAAAAAAAATATAAATTACTTGTGGCAGATTCTGATGCGTCGCACGCTCAAGGGCTAATGAACGTGAAGTCGAAAAAAGACATCTGTGGACATGATGGTATGTTATTCGTATTTGAGAAAGCTGGGATACAGACATTTTGGAATCAAAATACACTGGTCGATCTTGACCTTTACTGGATGATGGGGGACAGGGTCATTCGCGAAGACAAACTAGTCAATATTGCTGACAACGGCATGAAGATCTACTCATCATTGCTACCTGTGGATAGAGTGGTGGAGATAATCTCGAAATAATATTCAATATGCAATTACAATTATCAAGTAATGATCAATTATCAATAATAAATTGAAAATTGAAAACTGAAGATTACTTGGATCTTGAAAATTGATAATTGGAAATTAATTCAGTGCTTCTATCCCAGGCAATGTGCCTTTCTCAATAAACTCAAGCATGGCCCCGCCACCTGTTGAGATGTGGGTGATCTTCTCAAGATACTCTTCTTTGGCAATAGCGGATATTGTGTCTCCACCACCTACGACAGATATTGCGCCACTGTTTTGGGTAATAGAGTAATAAACGAAGTCTGTACCTCTTTTGTATTCGAGATTTTCTGAATATCCGACCGGTCCGTTCCAAATAATCGTCTTGGCTTTTGCAATGATGCTGCCAAACTCGGCCTGTGTCTCTGGGCCGATATCTAGAATGAGCTCCATATCAGCAATATCCTTTACTTTTTTGACCATGCTGTCTGTGGACTCCAGAGTCTTACCAACTATCGCATCAGTTGGCAATATGAGTTTGGTATTTTTTTGTTTGGCTTCGTATATCAGCCTGCGGGCAGTCTGGGTTTCTTCATACTCGCACACACTTTTGCCGATGTTGTGGTTGTCAGCGCACATGAAGGTATTCGCGAGACCACCGCCAATTAGGAAATAGTCAGCTACATTCATAAGCTGACTGATCAGGTTTATTTTCGTTGATATTTTTGCTCCACCCAAGATTGCTACGACTGGTTTCTCGGGTTTATCAATCACCTTTTTTATCATGGTTACTTCTTTCTTAAGAAGTAATCCTCCGTAGTGGGGGAGAAGTGATGACAAGCCGACAACTGAAGCGTCAGGTCTATGGCACACGCCGAATGCATCGTTCACAAATACATCAGCAAGCGATGCGAGTGACTTCGCAAACTCTTGGTCATTTTTCTTCTCTCCTTCGTGGAAGCGAATATTATCTAGGAGAAACAGGCTTGAAGGCCCTCCTTCGGCGGATAAACTTGAGGCTTGTAGGGAAATCGGGTCGAATGTTTTGGCGAAGGGGACGAACGCGACAGGCTTCCCCAGTAACTCCTCAAGTCTATGTGCGACTTTGTCTGTCGAGAATAGTGGATCAACTCCTTTGGGTTGACCAAGGTGGGTAGCGATAATGAGTGTATTGCCACGCTCTAGTAAATACTTGATGGTGGGCAACGCCTGACGTATACGCTCATCATTTGAGATGGTGTGGTCTTTGTTTAGCGACACATTAAAATCCACACGAAGAAATATTTTTTTGTTTTTAATTTCGACTTCGTCGATGTATTTGATCATAAAAAATATGTACCTAGAGCCTAGTTCCTAGTACCTAGTCAGGCTTCAAACTATTAATGAGTGAACGTAACATTTTTGTGATTTCATAGATGAGCTCTTGTGCCCTTTGACAATCTTTCTGGTCAAGATATTTTAATTCTATAGAAAGATCTAAAAGCGACTCTACTTCATATGCTGATCCTTGTGCTATATCTAAGAATCTCCGAAATTCTTTTTGAGAATGTCTACCATAACCCTCGGCAATATTCGACATTATTGAGACACTTGCCGATTGAATCTGATCTCTGAACCTAAAGTCTTTACATTCTTTGAATTGGCTATATAAAAATAGAGTAAGTATTTTTGCTTTTTGCCAAGCAAATATTTCTTGAAACTTCTTAAATCCCATAAGTAAAATGTATCTAGGCTCTTGCTATAGCAATACTAAGAGCAAGATACGTAGGCACTAGGAACTAGGTACTAGGCTCTAGGAACTTTTGTAATTTTGTGACTAGATCTACTATTCTGCAACTATATCCCCACTCATTGTCATACCAGCCGAAGACCTTCACTAGTTTCTCGCCGACGACCTTCGTATAGTTTGCGTCGAAAGTGGCGGAGGAGGGATCGCCGATATAGTCTGACGACACGAGTACCTCCGTCGCATATGAAAGGTAGCCTTTCATAGATCCTTCAGATGCTTTTTTGAAAGCATTATTTACCTCATCTTTTGTGACGCTTCGCGACACGACGGCCGAGATGTCAGTGAATGATCCTGTAGGAACAGGCACTCGGAGCGCCATGCCGTCAAGCCTTCCCGCAAGTGCAGGGATGACCTTCACAACTGCTTTTGCTGCGCCAGTTGTCGACGGAGAGATATTCAGTGCTGCAGCTCGAGATCTGTCAGGTTCTTTGTTTGCGTCATCAAGCAAAGATTGCGTTAGAGTATATGCATGAGCTGTCGTCAGATATCCCATCTCCACGCCAAATGCGTCGTGCAAGACCTTGAACATCGGCGCTGCACAGTTGGTGGTGCATGAACCGTTTGATATGACGTTACTTCCAGCGAAATCAAAATCTACATCGTTCACTCCGAGCACCACAGTCGGTGTATCATCCTTCGCGGGAGCTGTGAGCACCACTTTCTTCACAGTGTCTTTTATATGCATGGCTAGATCTGGACCTTTTGTGAATGCGCCTGTCGCGTCGATCACAACCTGTACACCGTAAGCCCCCCACGGAATGTCTGCTGGCTTATCAGCAAGTATGGTGGGTATGAGCACGCCATCGACCTCTATACCTTTCTCAACTGCCACAACTGATTTTTTGTAAGCTCTGTACACAGAGTCATGCTTCAGTAGATATGCCATGAGAGGGTTGGGAGTCTTTCTCGTATTTATTGTAACTATGTCAAATGCTCCAGACTCAAGAGCAATTCTAGTAACAGCTCGACCTATCCTCCCAAATCCGTTAATCCCGACTTTTAGTTTAGACATAAATGTAAAAAAACTCGAAATGCGAAACTCGAAAAATAATAAATATACAACGTCATCTCGACTCCTCCGATAAGGAGGGTGGAGAGATCCCTTGTTATCTGGCTTTCAATATACCAAAAACATGCTTACTAGGCAAAGACAGGAAGGAATTCAGATTAGGTTTTTGTTGCCGACGACATAACCCACCTTCTCGTGGATGTTTTGTGGAGTGAGTGAGAGTGGGTCGTGGCCACCTGATATGGCCTTGCCCCCTGCGACATGTGCGATGAAGCTCATCGGGTTCACTTCATACACAAGGCGTAGTTTACCTTTGGGGCTTTTTTGGTCCGATGGATAGAGAAATACCCCGCCAAGCGTCAGTATGTTGTGAAAATCCGCTACGAGACATCCCGCGTTGCGGTGCTTCAGGCCCTTTTCGCTCTTGAGCTTCTGGACATAGGCTTTGGTATCATCGTCCCAGTGTGGTTCGTTGGCTTCGTTTGCTACATACACCTTTGGCTTATCTGGAAATCTCATGTTCTGATGTGACATAACGTAGCATCCTGTCGAGGGGTCTAGAGTGAAGCCATTCACAGATTCATGAGTTGCAAACACAAATACAGTCGTTGCTCCATATAGTACATATCCTGCTGCAATTTGTTCACTTCCTTTGCGGAGAGAGTGTGGGGTCTTGGTATTGTAGATGGAGAATATGGTGCCAAGTGTTCCGCCGTTTTCGGTATTACCAGAGCCATCGAGTGGGTCGAAATATATGTCGTATGGCGCATCTTTCTGGACTGTGCAGATGGAGTCTTCGTGCTCTTCAGATCCAAGACAACTCACTTGTCCACAGTTTGTCAGAAGCTGTGTCAAGAGATCATTGGCAAAAACATCAATCTTTTTTACGTCATCGCCTGACTTATTCACATCGCCCGACTGACCTAGGAGATTTGATATACCTACTTTGCGAACGTGTGAAGATATAATTTTGCTCACCTCCTCGAGCGTGACCATGAGCATGCCAAAAGACTTCTTGCGCTCAATCTTGAGGAAGTCCGACTGCATGAGAAATTGGGAAAGAGTGATGATCATGGAAAAAAATACAAAATAGTTATAAGGTTTATAAAGTTCGTAAGGTTATAAAGTTTTAGACTACACATTATTGTCATGTTGAGTGATGAGCGAAACATCCAGAAACTCATAAAACTCTGGATCCTTCACTGACGTTCAGGATGACCATTTTCTACCCAATAGTCCAGTAATTGATAGTAATAATTTTTATAGCGACGACAAAAACACTTTACTACCTCATTCATCCTTGGCTTATCTTGTAAGCCTCTTCGACTGACTTATCTTCGTATGTAATTGCCGATATTGCATCGCAGAGACTCACTGCTTCAGCAAGTGATCTTTGGTGGATATTTCTGCCCGTGGCATTACCCCTACATCCGCCAATATGCACCTGATCATAGAGAGACTGCAAGAATTCCTTCGTGGGCTGCGATGACCCTCCAGCACATATGACACCTGTTCGGCCTGCTGCTGCAACAGACTCTTTGAGCGCTTCGGCTTGAGACATGGTGCTTGACTTGGGTGGGTTTACCTTCACAAAGTCCGCGCCAAGTGTGGCGCCAATTCCAGCACATCCTGCAGAGACATGAGGATCTTTCTCGTCTGCGACAGCTTTGCCTCTGGCATATGCCCAGACGATGCTCATGAGTCCATTTTGGTGAGCTTCAAAAACGAGCTTTGATGCCTGTGCAAACATCTCACTCTCATACTCACTACCAGGGTAAACTGTGTATCCTATACCAACGATGTTCAGGCCTGATGACTTTTGGAATCTCATGACAGCGTCAATTGATGTCCAGGTATTTGACATTGGATCTTTTTGGGAAGTTTTGACAAGATGCGTCTTGGCATTTAGTTTTACTATGTATGGTATGTCCTTGTAGTCATTACCATATCTCGCGAGAAGTCCAAGCTGTGATGCGAATGCTCCAATACGCCCTTTTGATGCTATGCGGAAGAGATGCTCTGGATCTGCGTCGTCACTTGCCACACCTTCTCCGAAGAAGTCCTCATTCATATGCTCGACTTTCTGATCACCCGCGAATAGAAAAAGTCTACCAGTATTGTGGGTGATAAGATCCATGTTGGACTCATAGATTTTTTTATGTGTTTCTGGGACATCTGCTGGAATGTGATATTTCATAATGTGTATCTAATAAACTATTAAGTATTACAGGTCCATTATAAACAAAATAGCGAGGGATTTCTCTTCGCTTTGCTCATCGAAATGACACGGACTTTATGCCTGTCATATCGATGCGACCAGCGAGATATCCCTTGTTATCATGAATATATGTCTTACTTTATTTACATCATGGCTAGTCCATCAGGTACGATTTATATCGGTGTAACTAATAACCTTCAAAGACGAGTGTGTGAACACAAGAATAAGCTAGTTGAAGGTTTTACGAAAGAATATGATTGCACAAAATTAGTATATTTTGAAGAACATAGAAATGTAGGAGAAGCCATTGCAAGAGAAAAAACTATAAAAAAGTGGAGAAGAGAAAAGAAAGAAGATTTGATCAGATCAAAAAATATACATTGGAAAGACCTAAGTGCAGATTTCTAACGAGGGATCCCGATACTCATCGGGATGACAGAGAGTCTGACTACTGTCGACTGACCACTATTTTTCTATCGCTCCATTCCAATCATTTGCAAATTTGCCTAGCCCTTGGTGGAGCAGTCCAGTCTCGTCGCGGTTTATCTCATATACACTGAAATCATCTTGATATGTCATCTCCACCTCTGGGAGACTTTTCAGTCCAACCGGTCTTGGAGGTGGGGAAGTGGGTATCACTCTGCCATTATCTACCCATGCCTTATACGCTGATATTGGAGCGGTGAGAATATCTGCGCCATATGCTATAGATCCGAGAATATGATCAACATTTCGAAGTGATGCTGACAATATTTCGACGTGACAAGACTTACGACCGCGCATAGCATCGAATCTGTCGTACATTGACCTAATTTGTTTGATGAGATCCAGTCCATAGTACCCTTTATCGTCCCATCTGCCCACAAATGGCGAGACAAATGCAGTGCCTTGCGTATCACGCGTGGCACTATACACTGCCGCAGCTTGTGCTGTATCAAAGACAAGTGTCATATTCACATGTCCGCCCTCACTCGTGAATGCTTGTGCAGCCTTCAGCCCTTCTGGAATAGTCGGAAACTTCAGATAAATATTCTGTCCCCATGTTCTCATGTCACGTGCTTGCTCAAGCATCACTTCCGCTTTCGTCTCCCAGTCAGCATATACCTCGACTGATATTGCGCCTTCTGTATGTTTTTCTATCTCAACTATTGCCTCCCTGTACATCTTCAGGAGTTCGGAAGTCTTTAGCTTTTTACCGGTTGATAGATATCTCTGGATTTCGGGGTTCTTCGTAAGAAGCGTGGGGTTTGTGGTCTGTCCATCTATATGACCAAGTAGTCGTATTGCTTCTTTTGTGTCATCGGGGTTACATGAGTCGACGAATACTTTAATATTTCTCATATGTGTCCAAAATAATTAAGTACCAAGTATCAAGTATGAGGTGAATATAGTACAAGTGAAGGAAATTATCAATGCAAGTGTGATAAAAAAATAACCCCTGGCAAAATGTGAAACATTTCTTGCAAGGGGTTATGAAGAATTATCTCTTCTTTTTTTTGGCTGCAGTCTTTTTCTTTGCTACTTTCTTGACTGCTTTCTTTACGCCTTTTTTCTTTGCTGCCATATTATTATATTTGGGCAATTTGTAATATTGTGTTAATAGTAAGACATAGTTTGATGCATGTCAATAGCACGATTGACAACGTACTAGTACGCTGATATACTACTGCTATGATAGCTGATACAAAGCTCCAACTAGAGCTAGAGAAATACTTCACAAAATCAAATACTTCTGCACGAGTGCGGGATTTGCTTCTTGGGCTCTTCACAGAAAAAGAACGTGTGGAGTTCGCACGTAGAATTGAGATAGTAAGAAGGCTCAAAAAGGGTCAATCACAACATAAGATAGCGAGTGCGCTTGGGGTTGGGGTGTCGACAGTCACACGCGCCTCGCGCGAGATCAAGCTTAATAGATTCAAGTATTTGTGAGAAAATTTGATATAATCCTTTAGTAATGATACAGACTTTCACATCAGTCCAAAAGACCACACTTCTCTACGCACTTTATTGGTGCTGACTGCACCGTAACTTCTTTTTTCCAAACACATTTATATATTAAAAATAAAATTATGTCATTAATTGAGATGGACGTATTAACGTCAGAAAAAAACAGGCGAACAATAGAAGAATCTTCTTTTGGAGAATTTAAAGTCAATGTTGGACCAGAATTTTGCTTGCCAAAAGTCATCAAGGAAGCTTTTGAAGGTTTTCTTAATAGTGATTTCATTGCATCGCACAGACGCTCTAGCCAACCAAACAAAACAATTTTTCAAGCCAATACTGGTTTGCCATCGCCTATTGTAAGAATCGATGCCTCATCAATCGTTGACCCAAAAAATCCATGCAATAGCATATTCGAAGTGGAGGCTAGACCTGCAGGATTGGGTCTCCTTACAGAGATGTTTGGTGTAGTCGAACCTGTAAGAAGGGTTTTTCAGCTAGTGAGTGAGCTTACTCAAATGCCAATAGCTCTAGCCACACTACCCAGTGTGACAGGGATGGGCGGAGGTAGAGATAGAAGTGTGGACACTCGACTGCTCGCAAAACACGTAGATCTACCTTATCTTTATCGACCCTGGTGAGATGTGCAATTTTCCCGGATTGCTTTGGGTAAGAGGCGGCAGAGAAGATTCGGCAACTATTGGGGAAGATGCGCTAAAGGTTATCAACGCAAAATCTTTGGCACCGCTTATCGATCATGGCGATAAATCATACTTGGTCGATCTTGGTATGGCACATGATGTGTTGTCAGAGGGCGATATTGACTTTACAAAGTCATGCTGTGTAAAGCCAAAAAATGGCTCCAAAGGGAAAGACGTGCAGATATGGGTACCAAAGCAAGACGGTAGCAAAGATACCTCTCTACAGGGGTCAGCAACAAAAAGTCAAGTTCTGCGAGCTATAGACAATAGTCCATGTGTTTGTCAACCTTTCATAAAAACAGGCACAGCAAACATAAATGGAGTAATTCATCACAAGCTTATGAGGATATTTGGAGTGATGAATGAAAATGGAGACTATGAGCTCATACCAAGTCCTTATGTCATGAGACCCAACCTAAAGATTCATGGTGCATCAGATGCAATAAATGGACTAATATCATTTACTGATTGAGTCATACAATAAGTTGGTTTTGAATAAGTGATATTTAGGGCAAGCATCTACGGGGGCTTTTTTGCTCCCGTGGATGCTCTGACGGATTATGCTCAAGTGCCTTAAGCATTAACAGATGACAATATTTAGTTGGAAATTCCACTACACCTTATGATTTGTGATAATCCCATTTGCAATCCTTTGATGGAGCCGTATTTCTGCACACACGAAATTGTGTATTCCGAGCAGGATGGCGAGAATTTGCATGGATGATAAGGTAGATGGAGATTACGCTCTATCTGGTATCTTAGAGGAAATGACTTCTGGTAAAGTCGTATGAGACTTATGATAATTCGGGCAAACATGTTGCTATAATAACATAAGTGCTAAGTGCTAAGTGCTAAGTGCTAAGTGCTAAGTGCTAAGTGCTAAGT
>CAZATL010000022.1:0-18994 GCA_964488055.1 uncultured Gammaproteobacteria bacterium
CGGCTAGGCCGACATCAGATAAATAATTAAATATTGAGATCGTTGCGAGCGTTGTGGCATATATCCCAAACACATCTTTTGCAGCAAGGACTGTTATAACGATGTTTGCAAAAAGTCCAAGCAGAGCAGAATATCCGCTTTGGAAAAAGAGATATCCTAGACTTACGACCGAATTTTTTTTGTATGACTTTGCCATATTACAAATGATATTGATAGTCCACTTACTAGATAGCCAATGAGATAATAGGTCGGGCTCGGAGAAAACTTCGACATTTGAGATATAAGTATTGATCTCTGGTCCTCGGGCATCGTTTCATCTCTGTATTTTAGCCAAAAGCTACGATTTACACTCTTTGGTAGGTATTCTGGTGCCTCAAATGCAGCAGAATATGCAATATATTCTGCAGACAAGTATTTTTTTTGGATTTCGCTCTTGGAAATTTCTTGTCCAACGAAAAACTTACTGCTTCCAAATATAAGGAGTGGCAAAGTAATAACTAGCAAAATATTTTTAATGAGATCAATACCAATATTTTTTGGAATATGATTGCGGACAACTATCATCAAAATCTCAATTGCATACTTGAAAAAGTATCCCCCACCTATTGCCAAAAATGGTAGTACTACTGCCAGCAACCTCCATGGGAACTGAATCACATGGACAGGGGGAAGTGCTTCCCAGATGATTCTTGAGTCAGACAAAGTCATAAATGTAAGCCACAAGACTACGAGAGCCTCAAAATACACGAGTGACTTGGTCTTCGTGGTTTTGGCAATTGCTAGAATTATGCCAACAACAAAAGCGGTTATTTGGACTTTGCCTAGCATGAAGCTCATCCCATCAGAACAACCTGGGAGTGATGCGCCATATCCCCAAAATCCAGCTGACCATATCTGATCAAGACACAAGAAATGCTCGTGGTACTTGATCATAGTTGCTACTTCTTTTGCATAAGTGCTTGGGAGATTTATCATGGCAGGTACCCAAAACCAGGCTGACGCGAGGATTGCTAGAAAGATCGTGGTCAGTCTTCTTGGCCTATCTTCCTTTTTTGCAAAATATGTATAGCCAAGGAGTATGGGCACAAATACAAGTGATAGTGCGTTGTGCGAGATCGTGGACAGCATCACAAATACAAATACAGCGATAGGCAATTTTTTGTATCTGTGGACAGACCAAAGCGCCCACGGCGCAAATGCAAGAAAGGCGCAAGTTGCGAGATTTCCACGTACAAATATCTCACCTGCCCACCAGGGCGATGTGGAGTATAGTGCTGCTCCAAATATTGACGAGGTAGCATCTTCAGTTTTTATTTTTAGCAAGAAATACATCCCACAAGCACCAACAAACCAAAACATAAGAAATGTCATCATCACAGAGTCTATCGTTGAGAAACCGATTATGCCTGATATTGACGCAACCATATATGCAGCGGGCGCATAGAACATGAATATTGGGTATCCTGTCCCAAAATTCATATCTCTGGCTGATTGAGGTGGAATGTGGAGAGTCTTGATCTCTGACACATATTCCTTCACTCTTGCATACTGCGTCATATCATGGAACTTGAACGCACTATTTGTGAAAGGAAGCATATCTTTTCCAAGGGAAAACAGAAGTACTACAAACAACAATGCAATGACAACAGTCTTCGATAGTTCTTTTGGGAATATTAATTTTTGATACATTGACTTGTCTCTAATATATTACTTTAGTAGTTTTGCTTGGCTTTAGCTTGTACAGATATACTGCATTTGGATCATTCCCCGGTTTATCAAAAGTAGCGACCTCATCCATGATATCGCGCCAGTGAACAGGGAAATCACTTCTGTGTGAGAATACAACGTAGACAAGATTCTGATCAGTCTCTCCTGTCTTGGCAACTATATGCCTTTCATCAAGTGGCCAGTATCCTTCGATATATATCTTGTCATTTGGCCGTTTCATCACCTCAAGTACATCAGCAATCAGTCCAAAATTTCCTTCCGCGAGAACTATCGCAGGCTTTTCGGACAACGCGACGTCATTTCTTATGATGTTCATAAGCTCATCAGCCCCCCAGACCGCCGTCTGACCTTCTATGTACTGGCCTCTATCGACAGGCGGCAGTGAGATTGATGTAACGTTGAATAGTATAGGATAAGACAATCCTGACAAGATAAGTACTGATGTGGCGATAGATACAAGTAATACCTTTTTGTCTCTTATGCTTGCGATAAATGCGACAGTATAAATGGTAAGTAAAGTTGGGAAAAATATAAGATATCTTGGGAAAATAACTTTGTTGAAGTTTATGATAAGAAGAAATGGCACGAGTGTCCAGATAGCTAGATACAGCGCCAGGAACAATCTCTTGCGAAGAAGAACGAAAAATCCTGCAATAGCAAACACAACTGGTATCCATCCAGATTCCCATGCAACATATAACGTGACGTATCTCACATTATTTGCAACGAGCGAGAATGGTGCCTCAAGCCACTCCTTGGGAGACTGAATAAAAGTAAGATTTTTCTCGGCTATATAGTGGAAGAAAGGTGAGAAGAATTTTTGTACAAGGTAAAGAGCAAGCGCTATGAAAAATACAATCACAAAAAGTCCATAGTAAGAGGCGATCTTACATCTGTTTTTCATGAAATATCTTTTCAGGTAGGTAGCCGAAAATAATACTTTTTCCTTTATGTGATCTTGTTCGATGATTACAAGTACCCCGAATGCCGATAAGGCAAGGAATAGTGCCACTGATGACTTTGCAAGAAGTCCGATGCCAGCAACCACCCCAAATATCATGGCGAGGTCCAGTCGTCGATATCTTGGGAGCACGAGAGACAAGAAAAGTATCCAAATGAATGCTGCATTTACCCCACTATCAACAAGCGCCATTCTGTCATAAAACAAGAAAAATGGGGTCACAATGTATAAAACAGATCCTATGAGAGCGCCTTTTTTACCCCACAGATACCCACATAGCACCATTATTCCAATGAGCGCCAAAAATCCCGTCGCCACAGAAAATAGTCTTCCGGCAAGAAGCAAGTCATTTGGGAACATTTTGATAAAAGGTATTGTTCCCCACGTCTGAAGAGGTTGTTTGCCGTCGGTGAGAGATATGAATCTCCATGCAGGGTCATACGCTGCCACTCTTGCCCAGCGTATGTAGATGCCTTCATCAGAGAAGATTGGTAGTGCCAAGAGATTGGTCAGTCTTGATGCAAAGTATATGGGTACGATAGTCAAAATCGCAACAATATCTATCTTTGTCAAAGACTTTTTCAAACTCCCAAAAACATCACATATAGAAGACATATCCCACATTATATCAATACATAACCTTACGGTATGCGACAAGTGAGTTAGTCTCGCAGAGCCTTTGTGTTTGGCTAATATCTTTTCCTAACCAGGTTGATATGACAGCTTTTGTTTTTTGAGTTGCTAGATCCTGCACAGGTACGACTAGTATATTACTGTTTTTTATTTTGGTTGTTAGGTCGTTCTCTTTGTATACAAAGCTGACTGGTTTGTCTGCATAGTAAAGAAACGCTGGGGCAGAGCCATATATAAAAGAGCTTCCTATCTGGAGATTTGCTGCCTCTATGACATGCGCATCTTTGCGTTCTTGTGGCGGGATGAGATATGTGATGACATCATTATTTGCCGAATATTTACCAACACATATGCCAATTATTGTCTTATCAGTGGGCGTAAACCAATCTTGTTGAATGGAAGTCACTGATGTCGCAAATATAAAACCAGAATAAATTGCAATAAAAAAATATATTGCAGTTGAAATCATATTTGACCAGTTGAAATGAATTTTTTCAAATTCACTTACTCCAAGTGCTACCCACATCCCCACAAACGGAATGAGCGGCGTCACATACCAGTGCAGCTTCGATTTGCTAAGTGTCAGAAGAATGATATATGCCATCGGGACACCAATGACTAAGAAAATATCACGTGTGTTTTTTGGGAGGGTTTTTGTAGGCCAGTGGTTTACAAAGACTCTATATATCACAAAAGCCATCCCAAGTATTGCCATGATTGCAAATATGTGCGTCTCACCAAATATTTTGGCAAGATAGTACCATTTGTCGCCGAAATGTAGCTCAATTGGTCTTGTGACCCGTGATACTAGATGATCCATGAAGTGTGACTGTACGAATGGTTCTCCGTAGCGCCAGATCATAAACATATGCCATGCAGATCCAGAACACAAGAGTAGCAACCACTCGAGCATCTTTCTCTTTGTGACTTTCATGAGTAGCGCATCAGTCGCAATCTCAAGTAAAAGTGGTATAAACCCAAGAAGTGACTTGCTAAGTGTGCCAGTCATGGTGCCTATGAGCTTTAGCCATATGTTTTTGCTTGTTGAGCCATACAAATACAGCAGCCAGCCAAGTGTGAGCATGATATCAACGTTCACGAGCCCACTTCTATCCCTGTACATTACTGACTGGATGGCTACAAATATGGCAATAAGCGAATGGCGCTTGGAGAGCTTGAGACTAATTAGTATTTTGTAAAGTATGAAAAGCGATGACAGACTAAAAACTAGTGACACAAGTCTCGCAGATAATTCTCTTTTGAGTGGCAAGAGCCAGGCGGTTGAATAGGCAATGGTAGGTAAAGGCGGCTTCTCAAACCAAGGCTGACCGTTGTATGTGAGCAAGATGCCAGGCGCCTTTACGAATTCTTTCGCAACTTGCATGTATATAGCCTCGTCCCAGTCATGGAAAGGTACCAAATTACCCAGATTTGCTACTTGCAAAAGAAAACCAGATATTACAAAAACAGAGATGGCAGTAACTAAGACATTATCTTTTTTTATTATGGTATTTTGCATAAATTTCATATCCTACTAGCGCCATTAGTATATATCCTGGCACAAAAAGTAGAGGGAAATATCTTGGGGAAATGGGTATATTCAGAAGGTATACAAAAAAGATTACTATCCATAGAGACAGCAATAATAATAATCGGCTATTTTTATATTCAGTCCAATAACCTTCCCGTTTCCTAAAGTAGTTTGAGATAGTTAGCATAGACAAAGATAATGTGAGTAATGTGGCGACAGGCCAAACGAGAGTCCAGTCTTCATAAGGAATGATGGGTGAGTCCCCCCACCAAACAAAGTATTTATTCGACATAAGAAGCGGTATGGCTGCTCCAATTATTTTTACATTGTTTACAGGATTATCTGTCCAAAAATGTAATATCCAGAGCTGTGATTTGATAAAGTCAAGTAAATTACCACGATAAAATAAAAAGTAAACCACATAAGTAGATATGTAAGTGATAGTAGCAATTGTCGAGATTATAATGATCGAAAAAACACCCCTCCAGCTTCTCGACCTTTTATCAAGAAGTATGTAAATCGAAACGCAAAATAGAGTAAGCAATGCTGGTGCGTACATTTTGCTGGATGCCATAAGACCAAGAGACAATCCGGATAACAAAGTCCAGCGCCACGTATTTTTGTTTTGGACCATCTTATATATGGTATACGAGTGCACCAACCAGAAAAAAAGCTGAATAATATCAAGTAGTGGACCACCAACTATCTGATACCTGATGTTGGTATCAACGACATAAAATAACGAGAATATAAAAGATGGCAAAAAGCTTTTTGTATTCCTGTAAATGAATATATTGATTGTTGCAAAAATTACAATAACAAAAAAAATTCCTGAAGATTTTGTGAATCCAGTGAGCAAATAAAAAAAGCCAATCAAGTATTTGCCTGTTGTAAGATGCTCTGCATTGAGCCTTAGTGGATTGTCACCTGTTGCGTATTCATATCCAGCGTGCGCATAAAGTATGGCATCGCTTATCGAATTTTTTGAGTTTGGTACTGTGTACTGAGAGTTATCATACATGTTTGCAAGATGCTTGGATGTATAGGTTTCAGTAACTATCTTGAGGTGATTTGGTGTGTATGTGACGAGTAATCCAAGTAGTACTGCAAGCGCTCCGAGTATCTGAATGGAAAGGTTTTTTGTTAGAAGTTTTTTCATTTGCTAAGCGTTATATCTACCTTTTATGTCGTACCACTTGAGTCTCGCCATATCTATGAGTGACTCTATGACATCTTTCACGAAGCTCACTCGTTTTGTCTCCACGTGGCGCCAAATAACCGGAACCTCTTCGATCTTATGCCCAAACTTTTGTGCCAGGTACAAGAATTCCAAGTCAAAGATAGCTGATACTGATGCCTGCCCCTTCACCTCTTTACGTTTGAAAACAAGTAACTTGTCAAAAATTGACAAAGCTATGTCTTTTTTGAAAAGTTTGAAACCGCATTGAGTATCTTTGATGCGTGCAAGGCCGATGACAAATGTCCGGAGCAAGATCATGCCAATGGCCATAATTTTCCTCGTGAATGGTGCGTCGGGTCTCGTCGCGCCACGGGAGCCAATTATGACGGGAGACGATGTTTCTTCGTATCTTTTTATAAGCTTGTATGCATCTTCAATCGGCGTCGCAAGATCGATGTCAGACAAGAAAACGAAATCACCAATTGCAGCTTTTGTGGCAGAGATTACTGTATTTGCCTTTCCACCGTGTGGCAGCTCAAGTAGCTTGAATTTTGGGAATAAGTGGAGATATTCTCTCTTTATTATCTCTCTTGAGCCGTCTGTTGAGCCATCATCAGCGATAAGAACTTCCACAAACCGAGAATCATCTTTTGTAAAGTTACCAACCTTATCAAGGACGCCCTTTTGCAAATTTGTTTCTTCGTTGTAGCAGGGACAGATAAGTGAAATATTCATAGAGGTATTCATTCAACGACTAGATTGTATCAAAAACTCCAGTATAGTGACCTTCGCACTACGAGACTGTCACTCAATGCCTCGTCCATAAGGGCTTCGGTGTCTACTTTAGCAAACGTATTTATCCCTGCATCGATATATCTCTGAAGTGATAGCGGATTGGCGCCTGCTCTGAAGGGTGGCAAAGTCGATTGATAGGTTGTCCAACCGACTGGAGTATGGCGAACATGGACATCCCCCACATTCATGTCGTTCAGGTGCCACACCATACCATTTTTTGGCAGAGAGTCAGTTGATGATCTTCCCAATCTGACAGTCTGCATGCCGAAACCACGGAGGATCTCGTCACCGTGGTTTACGTAAGCGTATACGTTGCTTGCGTTGAGTCCGCGAAGACTATTTGGATCATCAACCACAAATCGGCTTGCGTTTGCGAGAAACAATCTTTCAGATGACCCAAGTTTTGCTGCAACGGCAGGCAATGTTTGACCTAAAAAATCTAGAAACTGACTATTTGCCGTTGGCCTGACTGATGCATAATCAATTTGTACATCGAATGGGTCAAGTAGGGTGTGTTCAAGATCGACACCTACCACGAGCCCGCCACTGTGTGGAACTTTCATAATTACGCCTTCAATCAGTCTCTGAAAAGTATCAACAGAGGTAGCTTCTTTTGGTGTGGGCATTTCAATTCATAAAGAAACTAGTAGATAAGCTTGTATATACTCACATGATCGATGGTCTTTGTGGCAGATCTGTCGAATTTCCACCTCGGATGTCTGTTCTGGAAATCAGCTATCTGCCACTGCGCGTTTCCTGGTATGTCACAGTCTTTTTTATCAAGTTCGTGACAAATGACAAAAAGTTCCTTGGGGTCGCCCAGACTGTCTGATGGCATTGGTCTTTGTCCTAGAATCTCGAGGTAATATCTATAGTGACCCTCTGTTTCATAAAACGGCAGACCTACTACTTGGTACTGTGGTGATGTTTTTTTGGTCAATATGTAGTCGGCGGCCTTCTTTGCATGTGTGAGTTGGGTATCTTTCCTATGTGGTCCGAAGATAAATTCGATGCGTGGCCACTGATAGATCGCAAAAAGGCCAAACAATATTAGGAATATCAGTATCGGAATAATCCGCAGAAACTTGTTCTTTGCTGTCATGTAGGCAAGCTCGAATAAATACCCACATATGAAAAAAGTAGCAAGGAATGACGGATTGAAATAATGCACATATCTACCTGTCTCGAGTCTCGAAAGCGCCATAACATTGAGAAGTATCACAAACAACAGCCCTCTCACGAAGACTGAAGCATCGTCTCTTCTTCGATATACAAGTAAGGCGACAAAGGCTAATAACAAAAAGAAAATCATAAGAGCTTTTTGTTCATCAAAAACGTCATAGGAAATGGAGTGAAGTAAGTACCCACGGCTTGTGTCTGCTAGTCTTTGTACCTGTGTCGTATTTTTAGCTATGACCTCACCTGTCTTTGATGCGCTTATGAAGGTTTTGGTGTTTATGAAGCCATTTTTTAGCTCAAAGAGAATGAGCGGAGTGAAGGTGAATATCGTAACTCCCAAAATTGCTGCAAGACCACGAACAAGTTTCTTTTTTTCAGCCGCAAACCGAAAATCGAATTTTCTGAAATCAAGGAAGCCCAGAGCAAAGAATGGAAGTGCGATTGCGATATAGTGAAGCTGAAGACTTATGCCGAAAAGGGCTCCTGTGAGGATATAGTAGACCATCTTATGCGTTTTTCGCGCAGCGAAAAACGCAAGGCAAGTCCCAAACGAAAAAACAGCAAGGGGGTTTGGGTTCCAAGAGAACCTAGACTGTAGTATCTGGTTTGCTGAAAATGCACTCAAAAGAAGGAACACAAATGCTACCCTGCCACCGAAAAGTTTATTTGTGAAATACGTCAAAATAGCCAGTCCCAAAGTATTTATGATTGCGACCCCCATCGCAGGTCCGACAGGATCAAGTCTCCACATGGCCATAAATGGTGCTACTAGGTAGTAGTAAAATGGTCCCGTGAAAACATTGCCAATCGACGTCGTTGGTCCGACGAAGACCATCTTCTCAAGTGTGACAAGTCTCTTTAGTACTATAGCATCCCGACCCTGATCAGATAAGAACATGAGGGTCTCCGAAATTCTGTACGTTCGGAGAAAAAATGCTGCAATGAGAATCAAGATTATTACTATCCAGTATATTTTTGCTTTCATACGACTATTTATCTGAAAATAGACCAATTTGTGATTGGGGCTTGGTTTTTTACTATAAAGTTTATTGTAAATAGATATATCGCAGGAAGAGATGCCACAAGTCCCCATCTGAAGTGTTTGCTTGATAGGTTGTCATGGAATGCATAGAAGAAAAGCGGTGCTAGTGGCATGGCAAGTCTCATGATGTCAACCTGTGGTATGAGCGAAAGCATCGCTGTATATAGAGCTCCAAACACAGCAAAAGTATGCTTCTTGTCATGCAATAGTTTGGCAATCATCACAAATATAGCTATGAAATATACAGCAGATGTCTCCATCCATCCTGTTCCGACCCATTTTTGGGAATAGTTAAACATGGCAAACGGTAAAGCTGCGCTCATCCCCACGATCTTCTGCGCCGCAAAGTAAGCATTCGCGTCACCTTGAGCGAGATAATAATAAAGTGCTACTATCCCATATCCAGAAAGTCCTATGATAGGTGACATCATTTTGCTTAGTTCGAATTTCTTGCTTTTGTACAGGTCAAATATCGCAACAAGAAGTAGAGAAATGGGCAATACAACTGCTTGGAACTTGAAAAGTATCCCAACAAGCGACATAACTCCCGATAGGTAATATTGCTTTCTTTCCCAACAAATGAGAGTAAACATTACTATTGCCACGAGCCAAACTTCGGCGCCGATTACAGCTCTGACTGCAAGATATCTTGGCGGGAAAACTGTGAAAGCAAACGTGAGCCATAGTGCATGTTTGGTTTTGTCTTTTATAAAATAATAAAAGCAGAAGTTGAGAAGAATGCCTCCGATGAGCTGTACCGTGATCGCTCCCCAGAAATATCCCAAAAAGAAACTTGCCATCTTTATTAGCCAAGAAAGTGCTGGGAAATGTGCAGGGTAATACGAGGCGACGTTCAGAAATGGAGTGTCAGATATTGCTTGCTTTGAGTAGTTTGTGATAGCGTTATAGACATAGTTTGGTCCATCCCAGTTTGCAAATATCACGTTCATTCCAGAACCGCCAAGTGGTATACCCCAAATACTTGTCAAATGGAGTACAAACGGTAGGTAGACTACAAGAATGGGTACCAAACTAATCGCAATTATTTTCAGCAATATCTGGATATTTCTTTGGTCAAATTTTTCGATTTTCATGCTAGAATGATTATATAACAGCAGAGTAGTATTTTCTTCTGTGCTTTAGTAACTTTATAAGTACTGTTTTGGGTATGCAAAAAAGGATAATAATCTTCGTAGTTTTAGTTGTCATTGTGGCTGCAGCTGGTTGGTACGCTTGGTCAAGGCAGACCAAAGAAGCCCAAGCAGCAGATCAAGATGAAATTAAAAAATTCACAGTAACAAAAAACAAGCTGGTAGAGACACTGACCATTTCTGGGAAGATCGAGGCGGATGAGCATGTGTCACTCTTTTTTCCAACTGGTGGCAAGCTAGTTTGGGTGGGTGTGAAGGAAGGGGATTATGTAAAGAAGTATCAAGGGCTAGCTTCTGTTGATCAACGTGACCTTGAGAAGAGACTTCAATCGAGCCTGAATAGCTATATGATATCGAGGTGGGACTTCGAACAGTCAAAAGTAGATAATAAAGATGCCGCCGTAAAGGATGGGGAAGTGGGAGATAGATTGAAAAGAATAATTGATAAGGCCCAATTCAATCTAGATAATTCTGTGATAAATGTAGAGATTCAGTCTCTTGCCAAAGAGATGGCATACATGTATTCACCCATAGAAGGAATAGTTACAAAAGTTGGTGGTCAATATGCAGGTGCAAATATTGCAGCCACCTCTACCTTTGAGGTTGTTAATCCGCAGACAATATATTTTCTAGCCACGGCTGATCAAACAGAAATACCTCTTCTTAGTGTCGGAGAAACGGCCAAGATAGTACTTGATTCTTATGAGGATGAAATATTGACGGGGGTCATAACATCGATCTCATTTACTCCAAAGACTGGCGATGCGGGTACTGTTTATGAAGTAAAAATGGAGTTCTCATCTTCAAATGACTTGCTCAAGTATAGGCTTGGGATGACGGGGGACGCTGAATTTGTGACAAAGGAAAAATCAGGAGTTTTTGCTGTACCCCTCAACTTTGTAAAGACAGAAAATAAGAAGAAATATGTATATGTGCTGAAAGACGGAAAAGAGATACGGACAGAAGTGATAGAAGGAGATGAGGGTGACAATGATGTAGAAATAAAAAGAGGAATAAAAGACGGAGATGTGCTGATAGAAAAGAAGTAACAAATTTCTACATACTAGAAAACACAAAAATATATTCTTCGAGTGATCCGCCCAGGGCGGAGAATCGAGAAGTTCTCGACTTTGTCGCGTCTGACGCGACTTCGCTCGAACAGTATTTACTTAATTCAACATATTTGTTTATGATATTCAAATTACTATGATTGAACTTCAAGATGTCTGGAAAGAGTACCAAATCAACAAAGAAGAAGTGTTTATCGCTCTCAAGGGCATCTCTTTGAGTATCAAAGCTGGCGAATTTGTGGCAATCACAGGTCCGTCTGGGTGTGGCAAATCTACCACCATGCAGATACTTGGACTACTTGATAGACCTTCTCGTGGCAGGGTGCTAATAGCTGGCAAAGAGGCCGAGATTTTATCAGACGGCGAGCTGTCACGACTTCGCAACGAATACATAGGATTTGTTTTCCAACAGTTTAATCTTATCAACAAGCTGTCAGTGCTAGAAAATGTTCTTGTGCCAACAATCTATACTAGGAAGAGATTGGAATATGATGCTAGACAAAGAGCAATCTACCTACTTGAGAGATTCGGACTCAAAGAAAAGATGAATTCTTTTCCAAATAAAATATCAGGTGGTCAGCAGCAGAGAGTTGCAATCGCACGGTCGCTTATCATGAATCCAGACTTTGTGCTTGCTGATGAGCCTACAGGAAACCTTGATTCGACATCAGGTGCGGAAATAATGAAAATATTCACAGAGCTAAATAAGAATGACAAAGTGACTATAGTCCTTGTTACGCATGAAGCTGACATCGCATCACAAGCAAGAAGACAAATACATATGAGAGATGGGTTGATAGTAGATTAATCCAGTCAAAAGTCATACCGGCGGATCCCGATTTTCATCGGGACAGGCTCTGGTATCCAGAGGTAATTTGTGCTTATCTTACACTGGATCCCGTTGTCCAACGGGATGACAGATGTGACAGAAGAGTGTTATTTCCAAATATGATCAATCAAACAAGGAAAATAAACTATATATATTTCGTTGTGAAATCGGCAATTGAGGACTTTTCGCGCAATAAAGTGCGCACTCTTCTTACATCTTTGGGGATTCTTATTGGCGTGCTTTCGGTCGTTCTGATTGTCGCGTTTGGACTTGGACTAAAAAAATCAATAAATCAACAATTTGAGAGTCTTGGATCTAATCAGCTCATTTTGTTCCCGGGACAGGTTGTCTCAAATGGCAGATTCCAGGGTGGATCTGGACTTGGTACTGTGAGATTCGACGAAAAGGATCTCCAGAGACTGAAGAGAATTCGCGAAATGAAATATGTTGTGCCCCAACAAACACAGCCAGTTACTGTCACGGCATCAGCAAACACAGAAAGTGCTACGCTTTTTATGACGTCAGACGAATATTTTCCGTCGCGCAATCTTGAGTCAATTGAAGGCAAATTTTTTACGAGGGAAGACAATGATAAAAGGAAGAAAGTAGTCGTGCTTGGTTTCAATATTGCTGAAGAACTATTTGATACAGTAGACAACGCAATCGGTAAAAAAATTAAAGCTGAAAATCAGACATACACTGTGCTTGGAGTATTAAACAAAATTGGAGGAGGTGGATTTGGTGGGCCAGATCTTGATGGATATATATATCTACCATACAAAACAGGCTACACGTTTAACACCGAAAAGAAGTTTATTTCTTTGATATTAATACCAAGCATAGAGACAAGTACACAAGAGGGAAAAAGACTTATAGATGAGCAAATGCTAAAAAGATATGAAGTAGACGACTACTCAATCGTAGAGCTAGCAGAGATACAGCGTGCAGTGACGGATATTTTCGGCGTACTAAATACCGCACTTGCTGGAATAGCTGCCATATCGCTTGTCGTAGGTGGGATAGGCATCATGAATATCATGTACGTGACTGTAAGTGAGAGGGTGAAGGAGATTGGGGTGAGGCGCGCGCTCGGCGCGCGTCAAGGAGACATCCTTGCACAGTTCCTCATAGAAGCGATCATACTCTCTGTCTTCGGGGGTCTTCTCGGAGTATTTTTTGCTTGGCTTATCGTGCTTGGCATCCAGAGTATCTTCCCTGCAGAGATAAGTGCAGAGTCGGTGGCACTTGCGCTTGGAGTGTCGTCTGGCATTGGTATAGTCTTCGGGGTCTTTCCAGCCCGCAAAGCCTCCCAACTCTCGCCGATTGAAGCGATAAGGTATGAGTAAAAAGTTGACAGTTGACAGGGGTCAGTGACGAAATATCTATATCGCTTCGAGTTTGGGTTTTTCAGTTACTCTTTCTCGAACTTGACGCACGGCTTCCAAGAGGAATTTGATTTTTGGCTCATCACCAAGCACAAAATCCTTGCCATCTTCAGTCTTTAGTTTCCATTCTTCCATCGCGAGTAGTGTTTGATATGCCGTGGTAAGAAGTTCCTCGGTTGGCTTTTCTCCAACAAATTCTCTTAATTTTTGCCTTGCTTTTTCTGCAGCTATTAGTTTCGGATCAACGGTATCTTGTTCTGTCATAGAAGTAAATTAATACTATTAACGAGCTCAATTGTGGCAGAAGAAGAAGAAGAAGAAGTCAAATCGGGCGGAGAATGAGTCTGCGAGACTCCACGAAGTAGTGTTTTATTGTTCGAGTGGAGCGCAGCGAAATCGAGAACTATCACGTATTTACTTCTCGACTACGTTTCACTCCGCTCGAAGGATAATGCAAAACTATTGTGGTCAGTCTGTGGACTATAGACTCTGCTCGAAGTTTATCCTGAGCAGTTCGACTTTGCTCACTGTGAACTCTGCCGAAGGACTCTAACGTTGGCATTTCTTGCACATCCACGTGCTTCTGCCATTTTGCTTCATGCGAATTATTCTTGCTCCACATCTTTTGCAAGGCATGTCTTCCTGGTCATATACACGGAAATGATCTTGATAGTGGCCCTTCGTCCCATCGGGCAGTCTGTATACATAAGTCTTCGACGAGCCACCATGCCTTATCCCTTCAGAGATTACTAGTTTAATAGCTGTGTACAACTTTTTCCTTTCACTTACACTTAAACTTTCACTTATCCGCAATGGAGATATTCCAGCTTCCCAAAGTGCATCGTTAGCATAGATATTCCCAATGCCAGCTATGACGGCTTGATCAAGGAGCAATGACTTAATGTTTTTTTTGGAACGTTCAACTAAATTACAAAAATATAGCAATGTAAAATTACTATCCAAACAATCTATACCCTTTGATTTGCCGATATTTTTACCAATCTTTACCCACCCAAATTTACGAGGATCGTTGAAATACAAAGTAGGCGCATCTGCAAAGTAGAGAATAGCTCTTGTATGGATATTCGGAGAATTCGATACTCTGCCCGACATCTTCAGATGAATATGTATCTCGAGACTATCATCAAGTGCGAGTATCATCACTTTGCCATGTCTTCCGATTTTGATTATTCTTTTACTTTCTATCCCTTTTACGTCTCCAATTATCTGTTTTTCGTTTACAGCTTCAAGGGTATGTAGTATCTTACCCTCATATCTAGGTATTAGGTAGTTTTTGATGGACTCGACTTCTGGCAGCTCTGGCATATGTAGATCTGATTATAAGCGAGATAAATCCGAACACATAGCCGGTTTTTGAAAAATGCAAAAACCGGCAAATGAGCAATTATTCAACTTCTGTTTCTGTCGTTGCGGGTTTTGGTGTCACTGTTGGCTTTGGTCCAAACATTCCCCAGAAGCTCTGCCAGCTTGTTTTTACTTGTTCCTGGAATGTTTTCCTCGTCTCAATATTCTTCTTGATAGTTTCTGTGCGCTCCAACTTGATTGTGACGCGAGTATCCTTACGCTCTTGTGCCCGTGTTACTTGTGTTGTTTTTCTTTCTGCTGTGCCTGTTACCTTTAGAATTTTTAGTTTTTCTGCGTACTCTTTGTTGATTTTCTCAAGCTCTCCTGGGGTGATCCCATCTGCCTTCGCTGTCTCTAGAGCCTTTTTTCGTTCCTCGCCCAGTGCCTCCATGGCTTTTTTGTTTTGTTCGATGATGGCCTCCATCTCTGTTTTGTTTGCTTCTCTTTGGGCTTTGACTGTTGCCTCAAGACCCTGTCTCAATTGTGTTTTTGTGGCCTCAATTCCTTCGTTCATTAGCTTCCTTTGTTCTTGGTTTTGTTCCCTTAACTTTTCGGCTTCTTCACGCATTTCTGTAGATTTCTGCTCAATTGCGGAAACTGGCACAGAGACTAGTAATATAACCAATCCAGATAAAATTATTTTGGCAAACATATGAGCGATAAAATGTGTAATGACGTACTTGATTGTGCATGAATCAATGGTGCGTGTCAATCACAAGTTTCTGTATGGCTTTTATGAAGTTCTCTTCGCTACACGAATCTGCGAATTTCGAGGCTGTACTTTTCATATATGTCATGGTCTTCCCATCAAGCGCCTCAAAACGCTTTATCGCATCTTCCAGACTCACTTCAGTCAGTTCTTTATATCCGATACCCGTCTCACCATCTCTGACTGTCTCCCTCACTCCACCAGACAGCAGTGCTATGACTGGCAAACCATATGACATAGCCTCGACAGGCACCATGCCGAAGTCTTCGTTCAGAGATGCATAAAGGAAAGCTTTTGCATTTGAGTACAAAGATGTGAGCTCACTGTCGCTTATTGATCCCAAAAATTTGACCGTATCTCCTGCGATACTGCGAAGATATTTCTCCTCATTGCCTGTACCTACGATTTTCAGTTCAAGTTTCATTTTATTCGCCACTTGGATAAGTAGTTCGATATGTTTGGTCGGGGCAAGTCTTGAAACGGTGAGGTAATAGGGTGTAGGGTGTAGGGTGTAGGGTGTGGGGGATTGGACTATGGTTTTGATTGGGGGGTGAAGAATTATTCCGTCTTTGCCATAAAACTTCAGAGATCTTTGTCTTATCTCTTCAGAATTGAAAATAAACTTATCGACTGTTTGACTTGACCTAAAGTCATATTGGCGCAAAAAATGATTCACGATGAGTGCATAGACTCTTACTGGCCAATACTTCTTGAGTGAGCTCTCATCATATCCATACAGATAGCGTGGGGGGGTGTGGAGATAGCAGAAATAGGTTGTAGGTTGTAGGGGGTAGGGTGTAGGTTTTTTACCTTCTTTATCTTTGGAACTTGGAACTTCGAATTTGGAATTTTTTAAAGACACTCCCTTTGCCATTCCCCACGAAGATGAACACAAAACTACGTCATATCCTGACAAGTCAAACGACGACCATACAAATGGCAATAGAAATCTTAGTGGAGAGTATAGTTTGTTGAAAAGCGGGAGTCTTCCTATCCAGCTTTCGTGAATACACCACGCTTTGAAGTTGTCACCATGCTTACCGAGCTTTGCCCAATCCACAAAAGACGTGTAAAGTGGGGCATCTGGGAAAGCCTTCTTCATCGAAATGAGTACTCTCTCTGCACCACCAAACTCCGCCAGCTGATCATGTACTAGTGCAATTTTCATATATTTCTCATTATTATCTCAAGTAACATTGGAAATTTTTTGTAAGACTCTCCCATGGTGCTAATCGTAAAGTGTTTTTGGCCTGGGATGATGATGAACTCCCCACCGGTCTGTGATTGCAAATACTTGGGCTCGTCAAGTGGGCAGAAAGGGTCGTTGTCCGCATGAATGTACACAAAATTATTACACGACCCTTTGCATTTAGAAAAATCGAAAGGAATAGAAAAAAGATCATTAAGAGGTTCCCATTTCAAAAATTCGTTATCTTTGAAACTACCCACCAAAAATGCAAATTTTATTTTATGTGATAGTTTTGGCAATAAGTGCAATATCTCGACTGCTCCAGACGAGTGACCGATAAGTATGGTATCTTCGGCAATTTCAAATGGACAATTGTCGAGAATAAATGGTATGACTTTATTTGGATTGGGTCTATTTGTATCTGGCAGTTGTGGTAACCATACTGACAAGCCTTCCTTTTGGAGTTCGTCGCGCAGCCAAGATAGCCAGTTTGAGACTGGGGTGTCTTCGGTGCCATGCAGAATAATTGCATTTTTTACTTGCATATAGTTGTATTATACTTATACGAAGACAAACATTGAGCATCAACTAATCTTATGGATTACTTTCAAGCAATTGTATTTGGGGTAGTAGAAGGAGTTACCGAGTTTCTTCCGGTGTCATCCACCTTCCACTTGTTACAGACAGCCAGGCTCATGAGCATCGAGCAAACTGATTTTGTGAAGCTCTTCGAGGTTGTGATACAGGCTGGGGCAGTATTTTCGCTCATATTTATCTTTCAGAAGGAAGTATGGATGAATAAAAAGCTCTATCTCAAGCTGCTTGTATCCACGTTCCCAATTCTTATCATTGGATTTCTGTTAAGAGACATCATCAAAAATGAATTCTTCGAAAATGTTTCCAATCTTGTCTTTGTGTTTGTCGGAGTAGGAGTCATATTTTTGCTGGTTGAATGGTACACGAGCAAGCATGCATACAGGCTACAGAAAGGACTACTTGATGTCACGCTTATTCATTCACTACTTATCGGCATTGCGCAGGCATTTGCTGTCGTGCCTGGAGTCTCAAGGTCTGGATCAGTGATAGTCGCGATGATACTGCTGAACTTCAAAAGAGAAGACGCAGCTGCATACTCCCTAGCTCTTTCGTTGCCTACTATATTTGCAGCGTCAGCATATGATATATACAAGAACAGAGATATGTTTATGTCTGGTTCTGCCACAAGCAACTTGGATGTATTAGTATTTGGTTTTGTTGTGTCGTTTGTGGTTGCATATTTTGCTGCCAAATGGTTTGTATCTTTTTTGCAGAAACACACACTTGTGACCTTTGGTATCTACCGTATTCTTGCTGGTATAATTCTACTTGTGCTCGGCTGGTTCGTGAAGCCATAAGACAAGCTCTCGTAGCTTAACTGGATAGAGCGCGGCCCTCCGAAGGCTGATATGTGGGTTCAATTCCCGCCGAGAGCACAAACACAAACGGGCCCGGAGTTAGACGGTACAACGCCGCATTCGCATTGCGGAGGAGGCAGTTCAATTCTGCTCGGGTCCACATTGATAGCTCTTAGCGAATAGCTCTGCTCGGTGCGGGTGGCTATGAGCTTAGAGATATCAATGCCCTCCCGTAATCGCTCCGTGAGGCGCAGCGGGAATATGCTAAGCCGATCGGGAAGATATGGAGGGCACTCTCAATATTTTGGACATTCATGTCAAAAGATTACTCTAAGCAACTTATAAAGGATTACAAGTATTGGACGCTAGGAGTCCACAGTAATCAAAGTTATCTTGGTAGATGTGTAGTGTGGTGTAAAAGAGATGATGCCACAGATATGTCAGATGCTACATTCGCTGAGCAAAAGGAACTTTTTATTATCATCAAAAAACTTAAACTAGCTCTTACCAAAGCATTTTCCCCAGATTGGTTTAACTATTCATTTCTCGGCAATGAGATGCCACATCTGCATGGACACATTGTTCCAAGGTATAAGAATTCTAAAAAATTTATGGATTTAGTATTCACTGACAAATTTTACGGAAAGCACTACAAGACTGATAATAATTTTGTAACAACGGAGAAGGTTTTGTTGAGTGTACGTGATCAGATTAAAAAATTTATCTAGTTTATATGACGCATTTGCCAGACGAGATAGAAGCAAAGTTTTACCCAGTTGATGTGGATGCATTGAGAAAAAGTCTAAGCGAAATGGGAGCCGAATGTATTTCTCCAATGCGGCTAATGAAACGC
>CAZATL010000023.1:0-18573 GCA_964488055.1 uncultured Gammaproteobacteria bacterium
AATAGTGAGAGCACTCCGTACTATTATGTGAGAGCCAGAGTGATCACAGCCTACTCTACTCCCCCTGTTGGTGTAGAATTTTCATCAATTCCCAAAATCTACTGGGCGAGCGCAACTGCAAGACCTGATGCTGGTGGCAACATAAATGTTCTCTGGACAGAAAATGCTTCTTCACCCACCAGAGTCAGATCTTCTCATACTACCGTCAATATCTCCCTGCCAAATACTGCCACTACAACTAACATTAGTCCCCCTGTCGTAGGGTATTCTACGATTACTACTTCCACATATCCATCAACGATGAAAAATTTATTACGCACATCTGATGGCACTTTACACGCTTTTGTACAATCAGGTTCGGCGCTACCATGTAGTAGTTCAGTTCAATCCAATCATGATAATGGACTCAATTGGATATACTCTACGAACAATGGAATTACCTGGATATGTGGTGGCAACCTTTCGTCCGACAAATTATATAGAAAGTACGCATCTGCGACTGTTGATTCGTCAGATAATATTTATGTGGTTTACTCAACGGCAGGGTCATCTCTCGGCACAGTCCATGGTGTCTTCTTTAGAAAACTAACTAAAGGCTCTGGATCTGCTTGGAGCCTAGAGGCAGAGCAAACTGTTTTGTCCAGTTCTGCCTCCACGGGTTACCACAACGCCGAAGTAGAAATTGATAGTGCCTCAAGACTCTGGCTAGCTGTCAAGTACCAGGAAGATGCTAACGGCCAAATATCCGTGTTTTATTCTGATGGATTGGGCGCATCGCCTACATGGTCTCAATCAATTACATCACTTGACACTGCTGGGACTAGTATTGTCTATGGCCACGTACCGCTAATAGTCCGCTTTGGCACAAATATAGGAATCATATACAAACAAGAAACTACAGATGTATTGTGGAGATATCGTAAAGACACAGATGATTTGACTAGTTGGCATGACGAGAACGTGGTTATGTCCAACAAAAGTGGATTAGGTCACAATGGTTTCTCTGCTGTTGCGGATATTAATGGTAATATTTACTTTACAGCACCATATTCAACTAATTACTTAGACTTTGCATATTACAATGGATCTACTTGGTCAACTCCTGCTACCGTTAGTGCAACAGCCAGCAATGTCTTTAGCTCTCTCTCATCAGATGGTACAAATATCTGGGCGATATACGGGGATACAACAGGCCTTTCGTCTGGGTTATCAGGTTCTCGCAAACTCGTTTACAAAAAAGGTACACCTCCCTTCACATCAGCGGATTTTGCAATTGATTCTACCCTTCTCATTTCCTATCACCGAATCTTTGATAAAGCCTGGAGTCAGGTATCATCAGCATTTACAGATATCACAACGGTTGCAGGAGATGTCACATCAGCTGATACACAGATGGTGACAGGAGTGGGAGATGCCATCTATTTTGGTCAGACAGAGAAGTATGATGCCATATCGTGGGATGTCTCAACAGCAGGTGTTGGGGGTCAAGTAGCATGGGAATACTGGAATGGAACAAGTTGGGTACGGATTACTGATTTCCTGGGAGTATCAAATACCACCTTTACAGCTGATGGGTATCTTTCATTTATCCCCAATACTGACTGGGCTACTACTACAGTAAATAGCGAGAGCACTCCCTACTACTATGTGAGGGCCAGAGTAATAACTGCCTATAGCACTTCCCCGGTTGGTGTACAGTTCGCTTCTATTCCACAGGTGAATTGGGGATCATTTTTACCCGATGTTGTAGACACCAACACTCTGATGGGTATATGGACAGAAAATGAATTAGGAACAGCAAGAGTACGCTTCACTTCTTATACCAATAACAGTCCTGATGCACCAACTAGCTTAGGACCTTCAAATAGAATAGATGGAAGCTACACATCAGACACGACACCCAAGATGACTTTTTCACTTTCAGATGATGACATTTCTGACACAGTCAAATTCAGAATGCAGATTGATGATTCATCTGATTTCTCCTCACCCATTATCGACTACAGCTCACCTTTTGCTAGTCAAGGTGCTTTTTCATATACGGTAGGCGATTCTACAGGCACATACACAACTGGCTCCTCGAGCACTCGAATTACAGATGACGGTGCATATTACTGGCGAGTAAAGGGTGTAGATGATAGTAATGATATAGGAGCATGGACAAAGGCAAATGGTGGTGGTGTTGCTTTCCGTTATGATAAAACAGCGCCTGGTGACATCGAGATTGTGAGCCCTGGTGACAAATGGTACATAAGTGAGGATAGGCCCACGTTCAAATGGAAGGCAACATCAGACTCTGGTAGTGGGGTCACCTCATCTTACAAAGTGGAGATTGACAACGGTGAAGCTGGAGATTTTATAATCGATGAAATACCTGCCAGTCGTACAACAGATTACGAAACAGATAAGTATATTGCCAGATACGAAAACTTTTCAGATACTGATCCAGACAACAACTACATTTCAGTTCACACTAAGTCAAGTAATGGGTGGGGTAGCGACAAGAATGACGGAAAACTCAAAGAAGGCAAAAGAAGTTGGAAGGTGAGTATCCCAGATACTTTGGGAAATCAGAGAGAAGTAAGTCGGGTGGTATATCTTGACATAACCGGGCCCACTCTTGGCTTCACTCAAGTCAACAAATATCCATTGGAATCAGGTGCTAATACCTTCTCAACTTCTGACACCACCCCAACAATTTTCGGAAAGATCTTCGACTATCTGTCCGGAGAATCATCATCTACAAATAGTGAATTTGTGTCGAGTAACAAAGTATCTTCTGGACCAAGTAAGGTGGAGGTGAAGTTAGAAAAGAAAAACAACTTTGGGCTAAATGAAGTCTATCTCACTACAACTGTCAATCTGACTGAAAATTACTGGACAGATACCGGAGCACGGATAGAAGATCATTCTCTGAATATCTATGGTAAGTTTTCACCATTTGAGTATACGCCATCTAGTGCATTGCCCCTGGATTTATACAAGGTTACCATCACGGGTTTTGATAAGGCAGGTAATTCAAATAGCACGACTAATTTCGATCTCATTGTTACAACAACTCAAAATGTGCTGACTCCAGAAGAGAAAAAAGTTGTGGACGAAGAAACAAAAACTCTACAGCCAGAACTAAGTAAGAAAGCTCTGAATGAACTAGAAATTACGAAGCAAACAGCCGTCAGTGCTCCATCTAAGAGGGGGTTGATGACACCTATTGTTGCAATTGGAAGTAATATTCAACAAATTGTTTTGAGTCCTGTCTATTTCCTCAAACGAGTATTGGGGTATTCGATAAATGTTGTTGAAAAGGGAAGCAGAATGATCGGCGAAGGAGCCAAAAAGCCGAAGACGCTTCTCGCAAAGATTGGTCAGTGGCTATCATATTCTGTTGTAACCTTCCCAGAGATGGTGCTTGACGACGCCCCCACGAACATCTCGGGTGTGCACATAGCACATGTTACAAAAAATTCAGTGGTCATCACATGGAAAACCAATCATCATACTTTCAACAACAAAATCAATTTTGGTAAAGATAAGACATATGGCAAGAGCGCATCATCATCAGACTGGCAAAAAAAACACAAAGTACAAATCACCGGGCTTTCCCCAAATACTAAGTATTTATTCGAGGTGATGAGTCAAGGGAAAAACTACACCTATGATGCAAATTATGAATTTAGAACAAAGAAGAACTAGCGCATGTCAAGAAAATGCAGTTTATAAAGTTCATAATGTTAATAAAGTTCGTAAAGAAAGTAGCTTTATAAACCTTAGGAACCTTACAAACTTTATAAGCCATCACGCATACCTTATATCTGCGCCGAGTGAAGTGAGCTTTTTTACAAGATTTTCATAACCGCGCTCTATCTGTCCTATATCATTCACAATAGACTCGCCCTCTGCAGATAGTGCCGCCATCACGACGACCGCTCCAGCACGTAGATCATGCACAGCCAGCACTCCATTATGCAGCCTATCTATACCAGTTATTTTTATTGCCTGAAGATGCTCTTTTTCTGGATTATAAGAGAACTGATAAACCTGGTTCGGATTTGCCACTTCTGGCTGGAAAAATTCAATCCTTGCTCCGACCTTTTGAAGCTCTTGTACATAGTTTAGTCTCGACTCGAGCATCGTCTCGTGGATCGTGGATACCCCATCTGCTGTACTCATCACGAGACCCCATTGTGGTTGCCAGTCTGTCATGTAGCCTGGATGGGGGGATGTCTCGATACTTACTGCCTTTAGTCTCTGCTTGTGGTAAAAACGGATTTTTGTGTCTCCCGTATACTCCACTCCCCCACCTGCTTCCTCTATTTTATCAAGAAATGACTTTATGAGATCTTTGTGAATGTTTGTGATAGTGATGTCACCATGTGTGGCATAAGCAAGCGCAGCGAATGTGACTGCTTCGTTGCGATCTTCGATCACGCTGTGGGGAGACTTTTGGATAAGTCTATCGACTGACTCTATGATAATTGTCTTGCCATCTCTTACTATATTTGCTCCACTATCATTTAGCAGCTTTATGAGATCGTCTATCTCTGGTTCAAGCGCTGCGTTCTCAAGCGTGACCTTCCCTCCTCCACAAACCGCCACCAGGATAAGTGCCTCTGTACCTGTGTGAGTGGGCTTTTCAAACGAATAAGTGCCGTTTATTGGACCATTTTTAGTTGCTTCGTAGTAGCCGGTCTCCGAGTGATACCGCATAGTGACACCAAGCGTCTCAAAGCCCTTTATGATGCGCTCTATTGGTCTCGCTCCTATGCGGCACCCACCTGGATTTGGGATGTATGCCTTGCCAAACTTGCGAAGTAGTGGCCCAAACAGTAAAAATGATGAACGAATTTTCGACCCATAAAGGAGGCTTACTTGTGATTTCTTCAGTGTACTCGGATCGATCTTCGCCACATTTTGATCAAGCACAGCGGATACACCAAGATCATGAAGTAGACTCAATAGCTCGCTGTTATCCTGATTTTGTGGCACATGATGGAGCTCGACTGGCGAATCATAAAGCAAACTAGCTATCATGAGCTTGATTGATGCGTTTTTCGCACCAGACAGGGTCACCTCTCCACGAAGTTTATTCCCGCCTTTTATGATGTAACTGTCGGACATAGATATAAACAAATTTTCAACTTCCAATTTCCAACTGTCAAGTAATTTTCAATTGACAATGTTCAATCGGAAACTCAAATTGAATATTGATTGTTTTCATTTAGTTATGCATAAACACAACAATTCGTGTCATGCTGAATTTATTTCAGCATCTTTATTTCTAAGATCCTGAAACGAGTTCAGGATGACAGGTTGTGTTGTTATAATAATTTTTCTAATATTTTACGCGTAAGTTCTCTTATTTAGCATTACTTGGCAATTGACAATTGGGAATTGGATATTCTCCTATTGTATTATGTTTATTTCTGGCGTGAGTCTTATTCCCGTTGCTTTCTCAAAATCATCCTGCATCATCTTCACCACGTCAAGTATTTCCCTGGGGTCACTCGCACCATAGTTACAAAGTACTATCGCCTGCTTTTCCCATGTTCCCACGTTTCCGATGCGCTTACCCTTCCAGCCAAGCTGGTCAAATATATGGGCTGCTGCAATTTTGTAATTTCTTGAATCTTCAATATTCTCGATTCCGACTAGATATTGCATCTTCTCAACTGGATAGAATTGAAGCTTCGGAAATGTCTTCAGAAGGTTCATTAGTATAGCTCCTGACACGACTGGATTCATGAAGACGCTTCCATTTGTGCCAATTGTATTGTGATCTGGTAGTTTGCCTTTGCGTATATGGACGACTGCATCATATGCACTTTGTATTTTGTTTTTTTGTGATATATCGCCCACAATATCAGATAGCTTCTCAGAGATAGAGTAGTAAGACGTGTTTATATCATAATATTCTGCTTTTGTGAGCTTCATGGTGACGCTTGTGATGATCTCATTATTCAGGCCGCGTGCCTTATCAATCTTGAATTTGCTTGTCCTGTACCCGAAGTGACACTCCGCGCCTTTGTATACCCTCTCTTCGCCTGTTTCCATATCAAATACGTCTACATATTCGCACACCTCTTCAAATGCCGTACCATATGCTGCGATATTTTGGACTGGTGCTGCACCTACTTTGCCTGGAATGAGTGCTAGATTTTCGATTCCGCCGAGGTTCGCATTCGCGAAGTATTCGACGAGCTGTACCCAGTCCTCGCCAGCCATTATCTTCCATGTTTCGTGTCTATCAGACTGTGCGATCTTAGCCTTCCCCTTGAGGTCTATCTCAATCACGAGGCCATCAAAGTATTTATCAGCAAAAAGTGTATTGGCCCCGCTGCCAAGCAAATGGTATTTGGGGAAATTCGAAAGATGACGACCCTTCACAAGCTCTGCTAGGTCTTCTGTAGACGTGATCATGACATAACCACTTGCGACTGTTGGTACGTGCCACGTGGTCTTGTTGGTAAGATCGAAATTTTCCTGTACTTTTAGCATTTTCAAAGAGTGAAACTTTGTATGACTTCTGGAATAATTTTGTATATATCACCTGCTCCTATTGTCATAAATATATCACCTGTCCTCAAGTGTTCTTTCGCAAAGGTGACTAGTTCATTACGTGTGACAAAGCCCTTTATATTTTTATGGCCTTGCTTATGAGCCATCGCCTCCAGATCAAGAGCTGTCAGATCTGCTACACTTTTCTTCTCTCTGGCGCTTGGGAATATAGCATCTATTAGGGCCATATCGGCCAGTGCTAGCGATCTGATAAACCCGTCTTTGAGCGTCACTGTCCTCGACTGCGTGTGGCTTTGGAATGCGACGACGAGCCGTCTCTCTGGATATAGCTCTCGCAGTCTCTCAATCGTTGCTACTATCTCTGCAGGGTGATGTCCATAGTCATCATATATCATGACTCCAAAGTGTTCGCCGTAGTAGTCCATTCGTCTTGATACACCTACATACCTGGTCATAGCCTTTTCGACATCTGCCCGTTTGTAACCAAAATCATGTAGGCATCTGTATATACCATCTTTGTTCCCTTCTATGGTGTCACTGTGACATTCATAAACATATCTCGCATGTGTGAAAAATTCAGCAAATACATTCTTCACATGTGCTAGATCTCTATAGATGTCTGGGTGATCGAAGTCGATATTCGTACATATGATGTGGGACGGATGATATAGCAGGAGTTTCGGAGTTTTGTCACTTGGCGGACATACAGCATATTCGTCCGCCTCAAAGACAAAAATGTCCGCATCTTCTCTATATCTACCACCGTCTAGCTTGATGATATTACCTGCCTTATCGTACCCACTGAAGTGTGGTGCACCTATTAGCCAGCTCACTTTTGCACCCAGACTCTCAAGTGCAAATGCTGTGATGCTGGTTGTGCCTGTTTTGCCATGACATCCACATGTCGCGATTGACTTTGGGAAGAGCTTGATGATCTCTGCGATAAGTGCCCCTTGGGTAACTATTTTGATACTTTTTTCTTTTGCCATTTTGACCTGATGACTTGTCTCGCCACCGTGTGCCGCTCCATATACAACCAGATCAACATCATTTGGCAGATCGTCATCTGTGTCAATTACCTTTATGCCGAGTCTACTTACTGTCTCGTCCGTGATCTGGCTATCATCAGTATCCGACCCAAAGACTTGCTTTCCCATCTGCGCACACATAATGGCCAAGTTTGACATCATGACACCTTTCACGCCGAGAAAAAATATATTTTTCGCTGAAAAAAAACCTTCCATATGCTCTGATTATAGTATAAAAAGAGGAGATACGCGACCTGCCCGCCATTGGCTGCGCCGTCAGACGCTGGGAAGCGGGTACTTGATACGTCATGCGTTTAGACTTCTTTCCGCCCGACTTGTCAGCCTAGGGCTGAGGCGGATGCTAAGGATATTGCACAAGTTTGCATTTCAAATATGGTTCGAAATAGATGACTCCCCTCCTTTTGCGCCCTTGGGCGCATAGGAGGGGGTGGTCGAGACGTAAGACGAGACGGGGTGGTGGCATATGACGGGAAGAAACCACCTCCCCCCTTCGGGGTACTCCTCCTATCCCCTCTGGGGCAGGAGGAGAATCAGCGCAGAAATCAGCTCAATTATTCTTATAAGCATTATTAGCTTTACTTGCCTTATGAACCTTATGAACTTTATTCCGCCCGAGGCGGATCAGCCTAGGGCTGAAAACCCTATTATTCACATCCCCTAGATTCATTACATTTTTTGTGATTTAATGTATTAATAGGATATGTCATCACTCAAGGTCATCACCAATCCCAAAAAGAGCTCCATAGAGTCCTTCATCAAAAAGCACCCAAACCTGAAGGAAGAAACATCAAAGATGATAAGAGAAAACAACGTAAGGGTAAGACTGACTCTGAACAATGACCATGTTCTTCTCGTTTTCTACATACCAGAGTATATTGTCGAATCACGCAAGATTTCGTCAGTTGAGATAAATGCTTTCTATGATCGCAGGAAAAACGAAGCAACAGTCTTTGCCTTTCACACAAACCACTTCTTCGACAAGTACCAGAAACAGATTGAGAAAATTCAGGTCAAGACCTTTAGCAAGTTCATAGAAGATCTTTTGTCTATCATCCTTGAGGATGAGGCTAGGATACTTGAGCATATATTACAAGACACACAAGAAGTGAAAGAAGAATACACCTCTGCCAGAGACACGACCATTCTCATCAGACACCTCACAAACAATCTCACAAATATCACTACTCTGAAGCTACTTTTTGACAATATGAATCAGCTCCTGGACAAAGCAGAGGAGTACATCAGGAACTACGAGGACTCAATCATCAACTATCAGAGGAATTACATCAGCGAAGAATTAACATTTGCAAAGGAGTACTGCCAAACACTCATGAAATCAATAAATACACAGTATCAAGTAAAGATGACTGACATACTCTACAGATACACAAGATTTACATTCACTATCTTTATGACTGGAGCAGCTTTTCAGGTATTTTATGCATTTTCGGATGACCCGTCACCTATCAAGATGACATTCTGGCTTGCTATGTTATCTGCTATACTCGGGTCGCTGCTTGTACTGCGAAGATTCTAAAAGCCGAAGTCCATAGACGACACAAACTTAATGCCTGATGCATAGTTGCTCAGTTTTACTCATATTTATGTCATTCTGGTAAGTCAAATTGCGTTTGACTCATCCAGAATCCGACATAAAAGTCGCAATTTGTTGATTCTGGACAAGCCAGAATGACAAATTGCGATATTAATTATGCATTCTTGAGCTCTTGCAGTACAGTCTCAAGAGTCCTTTGGTCTGAAGTAATATTGGCGTGGCCCCACACATCTATCTCAATATTTTTGCCATAAGTTACCTTTTGACTGCTTCTAGGCACAATCACCATGTCTTGCATATTGCATATTGACGTTATTTTTTCTTCTACTTCTTTTTTCTCAAGTGATTTGAGAAACTTACTTCCTGTGCGCAGTTCGTAGCCATTTGGGAATGGTAAAAAGCCAAGTAGTGAGCCTTTGTGTGGGGTCGCGATTGTTATTATTTTTTTGGTTTTTTGGTTTATCTCGCTATATACATCAATGAGATATTTAGCAATGATTCCTCCTTTGGAATGCCCAACGAAACTATAAGAATCAAGGTTTAGATTGCTTATGTATTCGTGCACATCTTTGGCTGCTTCGACAGTCGGCTTTGTGCTGTCGTAGTGTGGTAAGTGAATCTTATAACCATTGTCTGATAAAAATTTCGCAATTGGCAGTAGCTCATATATCGTGCCGTAGTAACCGTAAAGCAAAATTACGTCGTGCCCCTTATTCACAAGCAGACTCCGCCTCACGGCTCCCATATCTACCGTGAAAGACTGATAGAGTTTCTTTGGCAATGATACTACATGCTCACGCACCATCTCGCTCATCCTCTTCAATCCTTTTTGTTTGCCTACCATAGACTATAGTATTTCAATTATTCTAAATCCAAATCTACACCCTACACCCTACACCCTACACCCTACACCCTACACCCTAGAAACATTATCCTTCTTCCCAATTGCTTCTTTTATGCATTTTTTCTCGTCGTATGGATACTCCGTCTTACCCCGACAAAGTGAGCTTTCCTGGGCCTTACCTGTGATTATGACCACGTCTCCCTTTTGGGCAATGCTTATAGCCTTTGCAATAGCTTGATCTCTATCTAGTATCTTCATATAGGATTTATTTTGTATGGACTTCACGTCTGCATCCTTGTGCACTTCGGAGAAACCTTTCTCTTCGAGTCCCTGTGCGATCATACCAAATATCCTATTTGGGTCTTCCGTGCGGTAGTCCTCTTCTGTCAATATCACGATATTTGAGCTAGTTGCCGAAGCTCTACCCATATCAGTCCTTTTGCTATCGTCGCGGAGTGCAGCAGCTCCAAATACATGTATCAGTCTGTTCATGTTTTTGTATTTTTCTGACACTGCAGGTAGACAAGAGTACAGTGCATTTGGTGTATGCGCAAAATCACTTATCACAACGAAGTCTCCATTATATACCTCCTCCATACGCCCAGGTGGAAAGACAAATGACTTCACAGCACTATCAAACTCCGCGTCAGTTACACCAATCTCGTGACATATGGCGTATGCTAGGAGTGCGTTGTACTTGTTGAATTCCTCAAGGTATACACCTGTAGTCTGCATAATGTCACGTGAAAAACTTACCTCACTACTATGGAGTCCGAATGTTTTAATGTTTGCTTTTTTTGCAAAGACTCTTACCTTCTCGACAAGTCCATTTTGGTCATTATTTACGATGGTGACGCTCGAGAGTTTGGCAATCTTCGACTTTGCTTTTACATACTCATCATATGTTTTGTGATAGCCAAGATGTTCGTGGGTGATATTTGTAATGCCAGATACCACAAACTTGACTCCGGCGGCACGGTGCTGATCTAGGGCGTGTGATGTGATCTCAAATACAAAATACTCATCGCCATTTTTTACGGCTTCTGACATATACCTTGGTACCATGTGTGGATCGGGTGTTGTAACATGGAAGCCAGTGTCGTAAGACTTGCCGCCAATGTTTGCCGAAACAGAAGTGATTGCTGACACCTTTTTGCCACTTGTTTTTAGCACATGATATACCATCGAGGATGTGGTCGTCTTACCGTCAGTCCCCGTCACCCCAATCACCTTGAGCTTCCTAGTAGGAAAGCCGTAATATGCCTGGAAGACAAGTGCAGTCAACAAGTGGTAGATATTTTTTAGTTTTTGGTACATGATTAAGATCAAATTTCTAATTAACCTAATTGTCCTAATTTCTAAGTAATCACCAAATACTAATGTGCAAATATCATGAAACCTTTTTATAAATTGCGTTCAATATTAGATTCAACTCTTTCGCTTCAAGCCAAAGGGGACTTATCTCATTGTTTCTACCAGGCAAAGCAGTTGCTAGCATTCTCAAAAAATGTTTTGTTTCTCTGGCTTCTTTTTTACAAATCCCAATTTTGTGTTTAAAGTCCAATTTACTTTCAGCATCATCTGCCTCACAGTAATTAGCTCCAATACTTGTTGCACATTTTATTAGTTGTGAAATAAGCGGTGACGTTATGATGCTGATAGGTATTGTACGACAAAAAAGGATTACGTTTTCACCGAATTTAGCAGTTCTTTCTTCTAAGTCGAATTTGTTATTTTGTTTCGAATACATTTTTTAGATCAATTAGGTTAATTAGAAATTAGAAATTTATTTATTGCTCTGGTTTTAAGTCGTAATATGCGATGAGCGACTTCGCCAGATCGAAAAATAGTGGCGCTGCAGTCTCACTACCCCACTCGGAGCTTGACGGCTCCTTGAGCATTACAAGTGCTATGAATTTGGGTTTATCAACAGGCGTGAAACCGATAAATGATGCTATTGTTCTTTTGGCATCATACTTGCCAGCTATGGCGATCTGTGCAGTGCCTGTCTTACCACCGAATCTGTACCCCTGTGGTTTGGCCCATTTGTACTCTGCATTGTCGACAGTATGCTCAAGCATCCCGCGCATAATCTTACTAGTCTTCTCCGATATCACTCTTCTTACCACCGTCTTTTTGGCATTGGCCATCACATTTGAGCCGTCAGATATGCGATCAACCACGTATGGTTTGAGTAGCTCTCCCCCATTTATGACCGCAGAAAATGCTGTGATAAGCTGAATTGGGGTCACCGCTATTCCCTGGCCAAAAGTCGCCGTAGCATAATCTATGGGGTACCAGCTATCTCTATCGCGCACAGAACCTGATACCTCACCCTGTAAGTCTATTCCAGTGTTCTTCCCAAACCCAAAATCCATGAGCATCTCATACACTTTGTCATTACCCATCTTTTTGCCAATCTCTACCATTCCTACGTTTGACGATTTTGCCAGAACATCTTTCACAAGCAGCTCACCTCTGTACTTATAGTCCCAGGTCGAGACAGTGTAATCGCCGACGGTCACCGGTCCTTTCTCTGGTATTTTGTCATTTGGCCCTATAGCTTTTTCGTCAACAGCCTTAGCCACAACTATTGGCTTGAAGGTACTGCCAGGCTCATAGACGTCTGATATTGTGTAATTTTTGTACGTAGACTCTGGGAATCTCCCATACTCTTTGGGATCATAATCAGGTAGACAGCTCAAGCCAAGTATTGCCATAGTACTTGGGTCAGCTACGACGATGCATATTTCTTTAGGCGAGTGTAGCTCCATACCTTTTTTGGCAACATCTTTTACAAGTTGCTGTACTGACTTATCTATAGTTAGGTATATATCTCTGCCGTCTTGATTCTCAAGTCTATCCTGGAAGCCAAGTAACATTGGGCGCGATGCCAGATCACGCTCACCAGCATAGAGTCCTGGCAACCCTTTTAGATCTGATTCGTAATACCCCTCTACGCCATAGTAACCTATAGACTCACCATCTCTGTCACTCCCCACAAATCCAAGGAGTGTGGCAGAAAGCGATGCCTCGGGGTAGACTCTTTTCGGTCTCTCGTCCCCATAAAACCCAAGAAGACCAAGAGATTGCATTGCTGTGAAGCCTTCAAATGACAAGTTTTCTGCGAGCTTGGCCCACCTTGGTGAGCCTGACTTGAGCCTTGCTTCATACGATGCTTTTGACTCGTTTACGATCTTGAGAACTGCATTGAGATTTTTATCACTTGGGGTGAAGTACTTCGGATCTATGGTCACGTCGTATGAGGCGACGCTGCCAGCAAGTATCTGACCACTATAGTCGTAGATGACACCTCGTTTGGCAGGTATTTCTCTTTTTTTGATGTAACCTGCCTCAAGTACATAGTTGTCAAGGAAAAACTGGATACGGAAAAGCGACAAAAGTACCAAAAGATACCCTATGGCAATAACTACGAAGACAAACTTCAGCTTCTTCATATTCTAATGATAGCAAAGTAAGGTCGTAGTGGGGTAGGTGGATAGGTTGTAGTAAATCGTGCGCAAATTTTATATCATTTTTTCACAGCCAAACTACCTACTACCTATACACTACCAACCTACAACCTGATAACACTTGCTTGCCATTCACATATTTGTTACGATTATGCCTGTATGGGGCGAAAAAAGAAAAGATTTGGAATCACAATCTCGAACAACGTTACGTTCACCGTACTTGGCATTACGCTCATTGTGATGGCCATCACGCTCCTTTTGTCATTCTTTCACTTTTTCACTGGTGAGGAAAATTCTGGCAAAATACTTGGAGCTATAAATACCATTCTTACAAGTTACTTTGGTGGCGTTGCATTTGGCATACCTTTCTTACTCTTCCTTCTTGCAGGTCACTGCTTCAAGTCAAAGAACTTCTCACTCATCCACTGGCATACATCGACTGGTACTTTTTTCTTCTTGCTCGGCTCTGCTGGGCTTTTTGCGACTGGTAGCTTCGGCACCGACCTACAGAACATGATCTTCACAGGATTCACACCTATTGCTGGACGGATTATACTCATTACACTACTTATCATCGGTATTGTGCTTTTCTTTGACATTGAACCACAGTCAATTATATTCTTCGTAAAGAATTTCTTAGGACAACTATTTGACACTACTGCGAAAAAGGAAAAGACAGCAAAGATCGATAGCGACGAATTCATAAAAGACTCAAAATCGGCACCCAAAGATAAACTCAAGCAAGAAAAGCCTCAAAGCATCGATGAGTTTGTAGCAGATAAAAGTAGAAAATCGAAGCCAGAGCTGGCTACCCCTCTTGCCAGAAAAGCACTACCTCACTCTGATGACCTTGTGCCCACACCTCTCTCAAACTCGCAAAAAGTAATGTGGGTGTACCCCCCACTTGACCTCCTGGCTGACGTCCAGTCGCCAGCCGATCGCGGTGATACTGCAGCAAATGCTGCAGTCATAGAAAGCACCCTGAAAAGCTTCGGACTAAAAGCAAGAGTGGCAGAGGTGAACCCTGGCCCAACTGTGACCCAGTACGCTCTTGAGGTGGCAGTAGGCACAAATATCTCCGACATCGTAAAAAAGTCATCAAATCTCGCACTAGCCCTTGCTTCGTCAACTGGTACAGTTCGTATAGAGGCGCCAATACCTGGTAGATCGCTCGTCGGTATCGAGATCCCCAATCGCAAGCCAGAGCTAGTCACTATAAAGCGTCTCCTTCAGACCAAGGCTTTCTCCGGCAACCCAGACCCACTACTTGTCCCGCTCGGACTTGACGTCGCAGGCGACACAAAAGCCATCAGTATCTCCAAGCTCCCACACGTACTCATTGCAGGCACTACAGGCTCTGGTAAATCAGTTGCCATAAATGCATGGATCACAACTATACTCTTTAGGGCAAAGCCATCCGAAGTCAGACTCGTGCTTGTCGATCCAAAACAAGTAGAGCTGACAAGCTACAATGGCATCCCACACCTATTGACCGAAGTCATTACTGACCCATCAAAAGTGGTCAATGCGCTACGTTGGGCTGTCGCCGAAATGGAAAATAGATATAAGATACTTAGTGAAGCAGGCGTACGCAACATCCAAGGCTACAATGAACTACCAAATATCGAGAAAAAGCCCTATGTCATATTCGTAATTGATGAGCTGGCCGATCTCATGATGGTGGCAAAGGGGGACATTGAGAGTCTAATTGTGCGAATAGCCCAAAAGGCCAGAGCAGTCGGCATCCACCTTGTACTTTCGACACAAAGACCTTCTGTGAACGTGATAACTGGACTCATGAAAGCCAACATTCCAGCTCGCCTTGCCTTCAATGTGGCATCAGGCGTGGATTCGAAGGTTATCCTCGACACAGTCGGAGCGGAGAACCTCGTCGGCAAGGGTGACATGTTTTACAACGCACCTGACACCCCAAGACCAAAGCGTATCCAAGGACCATTCGTTTCTGAAAAAGAGGTCAATGATGTTGTCAGATTCATAAAAGAAAAAAATCCGATTGTCCAGTACACAGAAGAAGTTACGGAGTCTCCGAAGAGTGATTTTGTGACTGCAGACGGCGAGCCGATGGATGATGGTAACCACGATCCATTATTCGGCGAAGCGCTAAACCTCGTGAGAGGCCAGAAGACAGCGTCTGCATCACTTTTCCAAAGACATCTCAAGGTAGGATATGCAAGAGCAGCTAGAATACTTGACGAGCTGCATGCTGCTGGATATGTCGGACCTGCTAACGCCAGCAAGCCACGCGAAGTGCTCATCAAAGGCTCATCACAAGGTAACACCATGCAAAACACTTTCTAGGAAGGCGCTACTACAAATTGGTGGCCTTGGGTGTGAAAGAGGTCAGCGGATTTCTATTGCTGTCCTGTGACGTATTTTGCCACATTTTTCTCGTGTTCTGCTAGGCTCGTCGCATAGTGTAGCTTGCCATAGATATCGTTCACATAATATAGATATGGTGTCTCCTTATCTGCTGCAAGCACTGCCTCAATGGCTGCGAGGCCCGGATTGCAGATTGGACCAGGGGGTATGCCGTCGTTTTCGTAGGTATTGTATGGCGAATCTATCTTAAGATCGTCAAATGTCAGACCTTTCTTCCACCAGCTCTTCTCGACAATGTCATATCCGAGTGCATATTGCACTGTAGCGTCGACCTGGAGTCTCATAGGCTCTGTCAGTCGCTTGAGGTAGACAGACGCCACAGGTACCCTATCCTCGGGCAATCCCGCTTCCCTCTCAACAAGCGATGCAAGTGTCAGAACATCTTTCTCACTATCCAGCCCTAGCCTCGACAACTTTTCAGGTGTTATGAGCTTACTTACTTTTTGGTCATATGTACCTCGCAGTGTCTCAACGACTTTCTCAGCGTCTGCAGCCCGTGGCATGAGATAAGTATCTGGAAAAAGATAACCATCGTTTGCTATTGTTAGAAATTCCGATGAGGAGAAGCTTGGGAGCTCTTTTGTGAGAAGCTCTGCGATCTCTTCCTTACGAAGACCTTCTGGGATGGTGACCCAGACGTCAATACTACCCTTTGTAAGAGTCTTGGCGATGGTATGTGCATCCATAGATGGCGAAAGCTCGAAGTCACCGGCCTGGAGGTCTCGCTCTATCCCAAGTTGCTTTACAACGACATAGAACACAACTCTATTTCTTATAAGCTTCTCAAGAAAAAGTACATTAGCTATATCATCGACGTTTGAACCTTTCTTTATGACAACGAGTTTTTTGGAGGTATCATCTTTGTTCACTGGCAGGACACCCTCTGTGAAGATGAAGTATGCAGCTCCTGCTAAAGCTATAATAAACACGAAAACAAAAAGTAATTTTTTCATAAAAAATATCAGTTAAATAATCACTATGCCTCGACTGGTGAAAAAAATGTCATAATTTTCTTTGGCATTGTCTTTATACCTACTATAGCTTTTGTGATAACAAATAACCCTCTTGAGTCGAGTGTCCACACCGCAAAAATATAGGTAATGGTCATGATACCAAATGTGATGCACATAAGGAAGAAGAGGTTGAGGGTCCGACTTGTATCAAATATTAGTCCATCAAAGAGTTTTCTTGCATCATATGCAACAAGTGAGGCAAGAGATCCCGCAATGACGACCTTAGTCGTTTCTTTCACAAGAAGACCAATCGAAAGACCATGAACTCTGAATGAAAATATAATAAGCAAAGCTATAACCTGCAAAACTATGGTTATAGAAAAAGTAATTCCAAGCGACCACACTGGAAGATGAAGAACTGTGACTGCAATGAAGCTCAAAACTGTATTGAAGAATATTGCCACTATTGACACAAAAAATGGCGTTTTACTATCCATTGCAGCATAAAAGCATCTGGTAATAAAGTAATACACACTATGAAATGGGAGTGAGAAGCAAAAGTACGACATCGTGAGTGCAGTAAGTACAGTTGCATCCCAATCGAACTTTGATGCTCCATACACAAGTCTGACAATCGGTGTGCGATTAACTATAAAAAAGCCTGCTATAGGTACTGTGAGGAACAATATGTTGTTGAGTGAATCTACTATCACATTTTTTAATTCGTCAAATTTCCTTTCTTGATACATCTCGGTGAGATATGGCATAGAGGCCTGCCCGATTGATATACCGATTATTGAGACTGGCAATAGCTGGAGGTGTTGGGCTAGATAGAATATAGTATATGACCCCTGGGTCAGAAGACTTGCAAGTGCCAGGTCTATCGTAGCTTCAATTTGGGCTGCAAGCACTGTCAACAGTCTTGGGATGATTTGCTTGAAAAAAGACAAAACATCTGACAAATATCTGAAAGTGAATGAGTAAACGAAGTTGAGCCTATGAAGCACTATAAGGTGACACAGAAAGAGCATTAATGCACCAAATACCACACCAAGAACAGTCGAGTATAGACCAATACTTGGAGCCAAGTAATAAGTAAAAAGTACTATTGATATGTTGTAAAGAACGGGCGCAAACGCAGGTATGAGAAACATTTTGTTTGCCTGTGATAGACCTGTCAAAAAATTACCAAAAACCAAAAATGGCAGTTGCCCCACAAGTATGAGTCTTGACAAAAATGTAATCTGGGCAAATGCTTCATCAGAAAAACCAGGAGTCATGTATCTTACTATCCACGGCATGATTACAAAGAGCACAGCAATGAAGACAAATAGTGCAAGAGAAATGAAATTTATGAGTGATGATGTGAACTCTGACTGTTTCTTTGAATCCTTCGCATACTTCATATAAAATGGTATGAAGGTCGTAGTCAAAGCACCAGTAATGAGAATCTCAAAAACAAAATCTGGCACACGAAATGCTGCATAAAAAAGATCTAGTTCCTCCTTGGCGAAAAATCCGTTAAGAACACGATATCTCGCAAACCCAAACACTCTAGCAGCTATCATCATACTTGCGATAATGAGAGTTGATGAGATTATTCCGTTCTGCCTTGTCAGAATAGCGTCTCGTGTTTTGCGAAATATATTATTCATATTTTCCTACTTACTATCGTCCCAAATTTGGTCGTCAATTTATTTTACACCTACTTTGGTTTATTTGTCACCTCCTTTCCCTCTTGCACCAAACATGTAGTTTCACTATCATGTGGAGTATGACTATG
>CAZATL010000024.1:0-17692 GCA_964488055.1 uncultured Gammaproteobacteria bacterium
TGAGATTGCGCACCATTCTTTTTCTGCGAAGATCGAGATATCGATATTTGAGTCTTATCTCTTCGTCAATGTTCAATCCATCTGTATCAATCGGAATTGGCAGTGTGGAAGCTTTGCTTATGACTATGAGCTCTTTGGCCTCAATCTCTATGGTGCCAGTTGCGATCTTGGGGTTCACTAGTTTCTCTGGTCGGGCCTTCACAAGGCCTTTTATCATGACTACATCTTCTGTGGAGAGTTTTTTGAAATCTTCCCCACCGACGACTTGTACGACGCCTGTGCGATCTCGCAGATCTACGAAGACTATCTTCTTGTGATCTCGTTTCACGTCTATCCAACCATAGAGTGTGACCTCTTGGCCAACGAGTGAGGGGGTTTGGGAAATAGAAAGTGTCTTCATATTCGTCTTGAATTCTAGCACAAAAGACGTAGAATATCCTGTCATGTCAAAATATAGCAATCACACAGCCGCAGTTTTCCAGATGCTTCTTATTGCAAGAAGTATGCGGGTGTGATAGTAAAACAACTTTGAAATCACACCCCGCAAAAAGCGGGGTTATTTTTTAGGTTTGCAAGATAGTTTTGTTAGTGTTTTATAAATATGTCAGAGCGAAAATCGAGACTACTGCAGCCTGTCACACCAAGACCCATCGAGAGCTTGTATCCTCCAGATGTCGTGGAGGAGAGTAAGTGGCTCGCATTTGACAGGAAACTTGTGGCCAAAAGATGGACGATGAACGATCCAGAGGTAGAGGCTATGAAAATGGAATTGACTTGGGACACTTTGGCAGGAAATCTTCACACTAGGTCCCGTCAAAATAGCAATCCGATAGAAAAAGAGAAATTCAGAACTCTTGCTTCCGTAGCAAGAGCGTGTGGGCTGGTTTTTAATAACTTGAGCACACGTCTTGATTCTTTCAACTTGAGTCACGATGAAAAGACAAAATTAGCTAGACTTATTGGAGAAAGAGATTCTGCGGTGTCAGAAGATACTTATCCCAGTCACGGCGCAAGGTGCGCCAGCTATATAGTCGACATGGGTATCACAGATACAGAGGCTTTTATGACAGCGGGTCTTCACGACCTTGCAGAGGTATTTGCTGATGGTCGAGCCATTGATCCAGCGAAGACTTTTTCTCCGAAAGTCAAAAGAGTTGTGAAGAATGTCGTAGAGAGTGCGTTTAGAGCACACCTGCCGGCTTTGCCCAGTGAAGAGAAAAGTAGGCTAATTGCAAGTCTATCTAGATTCCACGAGATCGATGAAGCTGGTAGGGCAATAGCTATAAAAGTATCAGAAACCATGGAGAATGATTTGTCACTACCATTTGGCAAGGAATTTTCTCTAGGGGAGTTTACCTCTATGCGAGATTGGCTATGGTCAAATGGAGTGAAGAAGGCGCATCCCGATAGGCGATATGACAAGCAAGGTGAAAGAGTGAATTTCGGTATAGATAAAGATGAAGTCAAATCTAGTGATAAATTTGAGCCACTTATTACTGTTTTGGGAAGAGCATCTTCAGATATCGGCAGAGAAACTGCTAAGAGAAAGGGTGTAGAGCCAGTCATCCCAATATCTTCAGAGCTGGCATATCTTGCGGCAGCACTCGATCATTCTTACTTCCCGAAAACTCCAGAAGCAAGTAGCGAAGACGCAAAGATCGCGAAACAAAAAAGTGAGCAAAAAGTGGCGCTTGGCATAATGGCAAATCACATACCTATCTATCAGGCTTATGGCGATCCCATGAGAAGGCTGGCTCAAGAAATAGTCTATAGAGCTTTTATGCCAGAAAAATTCGGAAACTTGTATAGAGTGGCTGATGGAATAAGCAGATGTCATGACGGCAAGTATTTCGAAATAAATTCGGAAGTTTATGCTAATTACCTATATGGCGAAGTAGCCACTGCCATATATCTCTGTAAGGTCCAAAAAGCGGGTAGTATCGACGTAAAGGTGTTGTCAGATATTGAGTGGGAAGATCGAAGAGTGCAGTATCTGAATGGTCACATATCAGAGCTTCTTGCGTCAGATGAGGCATATGTGCCAGGCTATACAAGACATAACTCTTCACAAGACAACGGGGCCCAAAGTTCTGTACCATGGTATATGAGAGTGGTAGACATAAAGTCTGCAGCTAGTATCATGACGAAAGTAATAGATAAGTGCGCGACCCCAAAAAATAGAGAAGGCCTGAATCCGGCGCTCCGTGCTATTCTTGGTCCTAATACTGAGAGATTTGGCACATATGCTTTCTGGGATCAGGCGCTGCTCGATCAGCACGACCCTCTCCGTTCACTTATCGTGACTGGAGAATCTGTTCATCCTAAGTTTATGAATTATCTACAGCTTAATACTCTGAACTTGAAATATGATGCCGCAAGAAAATTGCCTGATAGAGTGCTTACGGAAGTCGGTGAATATAAAATGTACGACGACTATGTTAATAACGCCAGGTCTATGTATGATCTCCCAGATCCAGAGAGCAGGAGAAAGGAATTTCTCGAATGGGATAGAGAGAATAGGCGATCACTTCACTTCATATATGCACCACGATGCATCCAGAAGGGGGACGGATATGATATGGCCAATTGGGAATATATCGAGCCACTAAATTTAGAACTTCATTATCACGTGGGGGATGTGTATGCAGAAAACTTTCTAGAGCCTTTGTCCTTTCAGCATGCGGCATATAAGCATGCGGGAAGGGCTGAAAGAGAGCTCTCTGACGAATCTGCTCGCACAGCGTATATGGCAGAGGTGGGTAGAAGGTTTCTTGATCTTGAGCGAAAGTACTTGAACTTCGAAAGAGGTAATAGTAACGATATGATTCCTGATATAGATCCCGTAGAGGGCAGGGTCTATTCCTCGGGAGATGGAAGTAAAAGAAGAGGTGTGAAAGGTAGAAAATAATCGAGTATTTTTTATTGATTGATGGCTCGCACATATCCACCGTGTCCGCTTGTGAGCCATTGGGCAACTCTTGTGACCGTGGTCGTCGAGACATGTAGCTTTCTGGCTACTTCGAGATATGATCTTCCTGTCATAAGAAGTCTCGCCACCTCGACGCGATTCGCAAACTCCTTCATCTCGCCGAGTGTGAGTATGTCACGAAGAAAAGATGCCATTTCGGCTTCACTTTTTTGGTTTGTAAAAGCCTTCACCAGCTGCTTCTCTAGTTTCCCCTGCGGGTGATATGGCTTGGACTTTTGAATCTTAAGCATAAAGATGCGATATTTGACACTTTATTTGGTCTCCTGCATAAGGAGGAACTAAATCTTCCTAAACCTTATGAACCTTATAAACCTTACAAACTTTATAAACTATGTGAATAGTGAATAATCAGTTTTCGAACATCCATTTTACCATACTAACACGGGAATACAAAATTATCTAGTAGACAGTAGACAGTAGACAGATGCACTCTTTCCTGTCATTCTGGAGTCCAGCCAAAAGTGCGGACAATAGGTCAAAGGAGCGTCATCTCGCTTGTCCCGATAGCAATCGGGGACTCCATGAGGCAGCCAAAGGCTGACGATTAGGTGGAGAGATCTACTAATAGAGTATGTAATATCTACACATATTGAGCTTGAAATAAGTGTAATGATATGTTATCATACGAACATGCTAAAACAGTCATTTTACCCAAAAGGTGAGTGCCTATTTTAGCCTCAAGATTCCCTTCCGCATTTTGCATGGAAGGATTTTTGTATACGGTTTCTAGCTATTTGTAAAAATAGCTTAGAAACCGTAATGCTTCCGAAGCCGCGTTTGACGCGGCGAAGGAGCATGATAGAGCTTGATGACCTTTGGAAGCCAACGCTTTAGCATGTTGGTAAGTCTAAGATCAAAACAAGCGCTCTTTGACAACTCAGGCTCAAAATATTTGACACAATATTCGTAAAATGTGTCATTCATAGTCATTTTGACTTTTGAATTTTTCATTTTGAATTTATCACAGTATGTACCCGTGCCCGTTTCCATTTCACATCACTTATGATGTGTCTATATAAGAACCAAATACAAAGGTGAATACCGAGGTTTACTTACATTATTACTATTGATTTCCTGACGAAAGTCAGGATCCTTTGAATAATTTTGTTGCTCGTTCACCCGTGGTCAAGATTCTTATATTACTCGAGCATGTCTCTCATACCAAAAATAGGTTGTAGGTGGTAGGGTGTAGGTTGTAGTAAAAAAACAATCATATCCCAAAATCCCCCCTCTTTCCATTGACTCCCTGATGAAAATCAGGGTCCAAGTCATCTGTCTACTGTCCCCTGACAACTGTCCGCTCCTTTCCCTCCCTTTGTTGGTTGCAAAAGATTGTTACATAGATTCTGACTCGAAGCCAGAAATTCAATAATATGGTTCGATGGGCAAAAGGCCCAGAGAACTACCCCGTGCTTAGTGTCATCCTGAACTCGTTTCAGGATTTTAATATTATTGACTCCCTGAACTTGCCTGCCCGCCGAAGCTTTGGCGTAGGCTGGGATTTAGGGTCTATACAGACATTCTCTCGCAGCCAATGAAGGGCAAGGCTGAAAGATGACTCTACCATTGGGGTAGGTCATAAAACTAGCCCTTTAGAAAGGAGAAGTAAATAACAGGAGTGTCGGTCTCCTGCAGAATAAGGCAAAGCCTTTTTCTGAAAACAGAAAGAGGATCCCGCACGATTGCGGGACCATCGACAAAGCCGAAGTCGCAAGATCTTTAGCCCTTCACCGCGCCCGCCGACTAGAAGTCCAATGCGCAGGCGGTGACGGGGCAATTCATTTGCTACCCTAAGGAGGCATGCAAAATGAATTACAAACGCTTGTGGAGGGCCCTTTCCCTCCTAGTTATTTTTGCACTCCTGTGCCCTGTCGGCAACATCATGCCGGTCAAGGCGCAGGAAGTGATCGTCCTGCCAGTGGCCACCCTGGCCCCCGAGCAGGACGCCACCCAGCCGGCCACCCCCGTGGCCGAGCAGGTAGCGTCGCAGCAGCCGACTCAGGCGGCGCAGGATTCTTCTCCGGAGGAGGTGCTGCAGATGAACCTAACGATTAGCCCCGACTTGGCCCCGTTGGGTGAGTCTGTGTATGTCTCATGGGGAGGTTGTGGAGATCAATGTCGAGGAGACCAGGATGTGAGGTGTCCTGGTAATCGAAACTCGACTGCGACTGCAGGGAGTTGGACAATAGTTACTGACGCACTGGGCGCTTTCTCTTGCACTGCCATCTCAAAAAGGGATGGTAGCGTTGTAGGAAGTATTACAAGAAGCTACACAGTAATTCCACAACTTCCTGTGTACACAAGTCTCGTGGCGAACCCTGCCGTTGCCAGCGTGGGCCAAGTTGCCACGTTTAATTGGTCAATCTCGGGAGCCTGCCATACGTATGGGTGGGCGCTGCTGGTTGATCACCCGGTATCGGGTACCAGAGTTGCTTCGGGTAGCTGCGGTTCAACTAGCGTCAATATAATACCTTGGTTGGGGCACCACTGGTATTACTTGCGTGTGACCTACAACGGCGACCTAGTTGGCAATGCATGGCCTTATGCCAGCGTTGAGGTCCGGCAAGCTACGCCGACCGCCACGCCAACCAATACGCCATGGCCCACACCGACGAACACGCCATGGCCCACATCCACGCCGACCCGCCCAGGGCCGACGGCCACCCCCATGCCCACCTTCACGCCACTGCCGACCAACACACCGTTGCCCAGTGCAACGCCGACGGAAACCCCGGTTCCGCCAGCGGACATCACAAGTCTGCAGCTATCCAATGAAAACCCCAACGAAGGAGACCAAATCGTGGTCTCCGTCGGGATTCAGAACGGCTACACCAGTTGGCGTCTGATGCTGGGCGCTGAAGAGATGGAACAAGGCGGGAACAGTGGTGGTGCGAATTTCCAGTTTGCCTTCATCCCAAGGGTGAACTTCAACTACTACAACCTGGAAGTCTACCGCGACGGTAGACTCCAGGATACCTGGATGTTCAGTGTCCACGTTTGGCCTAATACACCAACGCCGACCCTGACCCCCACGCCCACCTTCACACCCATGCCCACCGCCACGCCGACGCCCAGCATCACATGGAGTGGCTCTATCAAGGATTGGGGAGTGATTATCTGTGATAACGGGCAACCATGCGTTCTTCCCATGGGAGAGGCGATTGCTCTTCGGGGCAAGCGTGTCTATCTGGCCATGACTCAAAATGGTGGCGCAGTCAGGGCGGGCGAGTCGGCTATGATACCTACGCCCACCCCGACTCCGGGTGCATGGATGGGGGATCCAGAATACGTCTACATCGTATCGGCAGATCGTCAAGCCTGGGTGGAGGTACGCCCGGGCGAGAACGAGTTCGCCATCAGTCAGGGCATGGCCGTAGTTGGCCTTGGCTTGTTGGCAGACAATGCAACTATTGTTGGCGTCGCGGACGATCCCGTGGCGCTGGCATTTTTTGCAATCGCGGGTGGCTACTACGTGGTAGCCATCTACAAGCAGGCTGAATACTTGGACCCAAGCTTCACGGCATGGGGCCAAAATCAGACCTTCGGATTGGTCGAGTCTTGGTACGAAGGTCACCCAGCCGTAAACCCCAGCGTGGCTTTTGTCATGGCCGACGCGGAGACGGCTGTGGCAGCCAGGTTCGAGTGGGCGCGTCGTCCCAGCGATCTCGACTTCCCGTATACATGGGCCTGGCTGTCCCGTGTGACGGCGAGTACACCGGCAGGGCTTCTTGGCCAGATGTGGGTCACGGTAGGTGAGGAAGAGGTAGGGTACAACCTCACCTCTGATCGACCTGCCGATCCGATCGGGCAAGATATGCCCCTCCCCGACCAGATCGGTGAGGCACAAGCCGACGCTGTCGGGTCAGCTATGTACGAACCCGTCCCCCTCGCCGAGGGCAGTCCCCGAGTGGGGCCGCACCTCGGGGAGGATAAGCTCGGGAGGAGCGAGGAAGATCTCGCGATGCGTCGGGCGCAGAGGGAACCGTCCTGGAACACTGCAAGTCAGAAGACGGCCGAGAAAATCGCACGCGGGAAGCCACCCTGCGACTGGCTCGGTTACGTGCAGTCAAGGGACGCGTGTTTCTGCGTGAGTTACGACGCCATCGTCAAGGGAATCGGGATTGTCCGGGACATCGTCGGGGTTATCCAGATCTTTTCGGGGGTGGCGGGGGCAGAAAACACTGCCATCCCCCTAGGGGCCAAGAATGTCCCCATAGACTGGACCCCTGGCACCACGAACATGGGTCCCAAGGGCAATCAGTATCAGCCGATAGTCAAGATGTATGAGCCCGGGTCTAATACCCCGGTGCTTGACGACGCTGGTAACCAGATCACACGCCCCGGTCCTGTCACTGTCAACCAGACTCCGGGTGATCCCCACTATGAGCGTTGCAATGAGCTGATGAACTGGTGGTGGGGGCCACCAGGGACGCCAGCCCGCGGTGCAACAGCGGACTCACTCGGCTGGGAGGAGGTCCAGCAGCCGTAAGTCCTGTAAGTCAGAGAGCCTGAGTTAGTCGGATCCGCCAGTGGCTGTTGCCACTGGCGGATCACCTTTCAATTTTTCTTTTACTTCATCTTCACACTCCGTAGATAAGCTTCTCATTTTGTCCATTAGTTTTACATGCAGATCATATTCTGATTGTGAGTCTTGATTTTGTGCAGAAAGAGAGTCAGTGCCGCCTTTTGCATAAACTAATAGCTCATCCATCTTTTCTTGTGAAAGTGAAGCTCCGTATGTAGATCGTAATATCCCTTTTATCCATCCAGTATTTTTTGGAAAAATATTTTGGTTGTGCTGTATTGCATATCTTACTTCGTCCCCAAAAGCAGCATTTTTCATAGCAGGAAAGACCCCTCCAGATGTAATGCCAAGACTATACGTATCATCAAGGAGAGCGACTTTCTCACCTGTTTTTATGATGTTTCTAAGTTCAGCAATAAATCTACCAATTTGAGAGTCTGGTGGCTGATTTCTCACCCATTCCATGAAGTATTGTTTGTCTTCGAGTTCGTCATTATAATCGCTTATATCAAACTCTGAATCGAGATCCTTATTTGCTGGGTCATTGAAGAAGGCGTATAAAATCTCATTTCCTACACCATGCACGTATGTAATTTGTGGGAATAAGTCTCGGATATCTAGCCTAGTGAGTAACTCTTCAAATCCAGCTATGGCTATAGGACCTGATCTATATGGGACTATAAATCTGTCTACTTTAGGTGCTTTAGGATTTTTCACAAATCTTTGTTGTTCGGCATTCCAACTGACAAATAAGCCGATTATTCTTACAAAACTTTCAGTCCTTTCTGCTACTAATTCTGGCGGAACGATTAACTCTCTTTGACCAAGTTCTTTTTTGGCAATAGCATCGGGGGTGCTTACCTCTATCTCGTCTCCTAGTTCTGCAATTGTTTCTGCCATATATTACTTAGTAATTTGAAAAGTGTGTCTAATTTCAATTTCCATTTCTTCACTAATCTCTTTTGCATCTGGATATTTTTCTTTGATATGTCCCAGTATTCTTCCAATTAAAGTCCCTGGTTGCAGATCAAAAACATTCGCTACAACAAAACCATTTATTTCTTGTCTTTGCTTGGGTTTTGGTACCCGTTCTGCTTCTACTACCTGCAGATATTGCTGATATTTATCTGGAAAAAGATCTGCAAATATTTTGTCGGGATCAAGACCCGTAAAGGACCTGGTTTGTACTTGGGACAACTGGTCCACGAGATATCTTTCTTGTTGCCTTTCTCTGTAGACTCGTCTTCTTGTTTTTCTAAGATTTTCTGGTTTGTATAGACTAGGATCAAATAGATTTGAGCTTGAAATGTATGCTATGACTCCTGAAATTGTATTTACATGATCAATATCATCCGCGTCAAAGCCTAGGATAGCGAGTCCTACTCTAAGATCTCTGGATACAATAAAGTCTTTGATAGTACCATCTGAAGCAGTGTATCTTTTTGCAAACCCCTCAACACCGTATTTATATCCATATTTATCAGCAATCACGCCAATCAGACGTGAAATATGGCCTCGAGAATAATACAATAGTTTTGTCTCAAAGTTCTCATGGTCGCTAGCGTGAATGAAGTCTACTTGATGCTGGCCGCTAGGGGGTACCTTCACCAATACAGAGTCTTGGTTCTCCCCAATTTCACATTTCACAAAATCATCTCCAAAAATGCTAATATATGTTTCTTCGTCGAGCTTACCGTAAGTGTATGCGATAAGATCAATATCTCCATGATCAGGTTTATCGTCAAACTGAACTGTGGGCGACACCTCAATAAATCTACCACTGGCATTTACTTTCATCATGACATAATCAAGAGTCCTTTCATAATCAGCTCCATTTATTCTAAATGCTTCCTCACCAAATATTTTTGACTTTGGTTTGAATGGAGTATCAATTGCTTCTTGGGGGAATATTATCGTGGCTCTAGACGTGGTAAGGTCCATACTATCTAGGTGAGACTTCAGCCTGTCCACAGGGATATGTTTGTATGATTTTAGGAAATTTTTGATAAGTCTTACAGTTTCGGTAAATACTTTTCCATCTGGAATATGTCTCGATCGAACATATGTTTGTATGTCAGAGCCAAGTACTGATTCTTCGTACTCCCGCTGCTCCTTGATTCTTTCTCTATTGACCCGATCTTGCATTTGTTTCTTTTTCCCTACTTGATATTTATTTGCAATCTGATCGTAAGAGATATTCGCCTTTTTTTCGTTGATTGACCTGTTGAGTATACCGTCGACTAGTGTCACGTGTTCTGTCGCTTTGCCATCAGCGTGGAATACCTGCACGAGTAGTCGAATTACTTCTTTCCTTTCTCTTTCGGTGTCTCCGAATCCATTTACTTGTTCGGCAGTTTTTTGTGGGCTTTGATCTAGTAGCGCGGTATTCATATGGTTTGCTATAAGGAGCATGTATGTATGTAGTCTCTCACCCTGTATTCCGTTTGCCACTAGTCCAGCTTTTATATCTTCCGTCATGTATCTCTCGTGTCCTATCATTGCTTTGTGCAAAGACCTCTTTCTATCTAAATTATCTTGTGTTCTGTCAATATTTATTTGCCTAGTATCTGCGTCCACTTTCCCAAGATCATGGTAAAGCATGACTATTCGAAGATCCTGTTTTGGTTCATCAGCTATGTCTGATGCATTTATCTGCTTGATAGATAGCTTCACGTGATCCCAGAGAGTTGGGCCTTCAGAGTGAATTATTTCTTTTATTTCATGTTTCTGCATGGCGCCGCGTAGTCTTTCATCGTCGTGTAGATTGTCAGTGACTTCTTCATATCCAGCGGGGTGCTGGGATATTTGTTTTTGGGCTAGAACTGCCTCAATATTTTTTTCATTCGGTTGTATACCGAGTTCTACCAACTCTCTTGAGGCTTTATCTATATCAATTTGTTTCTGATCGATATCTCCCATTGCTTCCTGCATACCGTCCAATTATACATCTCTTTCTACTGAAGAAATCTGTTTACTTAATTCATATTGGAGCTCAGACACGGAGCACAAACACCCCGAGCAACCCCAGCCCCCCCGCATTTCGCCCCCGAAGCCACATACCCCTCTCAACCCCCAACCCATTCCCCCCTACTTTCTCTCACCACACAACACATCCCCATACCTTCCACCTTCCAGGTGGAAGGTAATGATTTACACCCCCTAGTGAGTTTTCCTAAGTTTTCTTTTTCCTGCAACTAAGGCTTTTAGACAACATATACCTCCCACCATTCCTCAATTCTTAACAAAATCTCTGACTAGTTATATCCACCTTCCTTACCTTCCACCTTCCAGGTGGAAGGTAAGGGGTATAAGGTCACTATTGTAGAAATTTTTCACTGTGTTTTGAGTATTCGAGGCTTTTTTGATATTCAGCATTGTTCTCAAGGAATCTCTCATATCTTGATACGTCATTATCAAACAAACCCAAAAGCAAATCGGGATTTGATATTTGCGAATTGTATAGCTTCTTATCGACACAAAGCTCTCTTTGTGAAGACCATGGATATCTAGGAAGATCACTGAAACTTGTCACCTGTCCTGATGAGAATGGATTCAGATGAATGTACCGTGCCACATGCTTCAGCACCTCCTCGCTTGTTATTAGTTTTGATCGAAATGAGCCGACAAAAAGCTGACCTTTTCTTTCTAGCATTGTGTTGTAGTATCTTGTAAACGAATTCTGTAGTTTTGACATATATGAAGATATGCCTCCAGTTACCGTCTCCTTTGCGAGTATGTGATAGTGAGTCGGCATGATGCAATAAGCCAAAATATTTATTTGATGGTCTCCTCTATTGTTTATTGTTGGTATTTCTTCTATCTGTCTTTCGGGAGTAAATTCTAGAAATCTGGAGTGTTTGATCTGGACTTTTGATGGACGATAGTACCACAGCATGTGAAGAAATACGTTTGCTTTTGTCGCCGATTCGAATACTCTCTTTCCATCTATGGTTTTGTTGTAGATGTGGTAATAATTACCAATCTGAAAACCGTGTTTTCTACCTGGCATACAATAAAAATATAGCAAAAAAACAGATAAATGTGGTTTCACCTTTACCTTCCACCTGGAAGGTGGAAGGTAAATGGTAAGCTGTGGGTGTGTGGGTAGAGAGACTTGGTATCAAGCCAAAGAGTCTCCGAATGCATTCATAAACCATACTCCTAGGTAGTTTGACGACAGGCCAAGTGCTTGATATACTCCAAGATGGCAAGTAAAGAGACACTGCAGCACTCATCTCCTTTTGTTGACTTCTTGGATCAACTAATCCGACCATTACAAGCAGAAGAGACCATAGCATTCCCAGCACTTAACCAGGTCCCAATGGTTTTGCTTACGAGAGACGAATATCTTGGTCATCGCGGTTCTCCATCATCTCGAAGTCTTATCGAGAGCTCCATAGATTTTGTTTCAGACGTACACAAAGACCATACTAGACACAACGGCAACAGCTACCTCGAAGGCCACATATTCCCTGTTGCACTCATAGCTAAAAGGCTAGCAAATAGTTCAAGTATTAGCTTTGGTAAATATAATGAGATCACTGCACTGGCACACGACACAAATGAGGATGGGCACGGACGAAATTTGTTTCAGGATTTTCTGAACATGTATGGTAATTCTGGAGGGAAGGTAGTCTCACTCGGAGTGATGTCTTTGAGCAAAAAAGGCTATGTTAGCGCTTCACTTGCTAGAGAATTTACCGCAAGCGACATTGCGCTAGGCAGGCGTACTACATCTATGGACCAACCCGCAAATCTAACGAAAGTCAAACTTAGCGATGAGCAATATGCTCGAAATCTTGATGAGATCCCGGAAGCGCAAAAACTTAAGGACAAAATACTAGTTATCAAGCAAGCCGACAGAATAAGTAATCTTCTTGAGGATCTTTGGGCACTTCAGCAAGTGAGAAGACAACAATCTGTAAATATAAGACTTGATAATGCACAGGGAAAAATGGTTGTAAAGGTGAGTGAGATAGTGTCATATGTGAATGAAGCCAGAACTCTACTATATCCAGTTTTTGCTAAGAGACCGGCACTTGTACATGGATGTAAACTTCTACTTGGTATATGTACTCAAATCCAAGAAGAAGTATCTAGGCTCATAAGTGATGGACTTGAGGTAAACCGCTTGCTTGTAGGCGCTTTTGAGCCCATCCCAAATGTCGAGATACAGAGCGGGTCAGTCTATAGAAGCAAGCCCTCGAGTCGTAGGTCAAAAAGCGATGTTTTAAATATCTCCTAGATTGTTGCAAGCGATATTAGTTTTGCTTGGAGTTTTTCGCTGCCATTCCATCTATTTATATCAAGGGTATATGCAAGTGAAGCCTCTTTGTGATCATTTAGATCACTTGCTAGATTGGCTTTGCCAAAGGCAATAAAATCTAGGTAAGAGCTACCGGATATTAGTCTGAATCTAAGATGTGTATTGTCCTTGCCAAAGATTTGAACGTTAGAAATAGTTCCGCTGCTCACGAATTTTGGCTTTTCGTTACCCATTCCAAATGGAGCAAGTGACTCAATCTCTGTAGCAAGGTCTAGTGACGCAAGTGTAAGCGGCAGTTCGCAGTCGACCTGCACGCTTGGCATGAGCATCTTATCTGTAATGAGTTCGTTTGCTTTCTTCATCGCCATCTCTGTGAATATTGGTAGATTGCTGCCTGATATCGACAGTCCAGCTGCTGCTGCATGTCCACCAAAGTGCGTAAGTAACTCTGCGAAATTCTTCAGAAAATCTGTGAGATGGAACCCTGGGATTGAGCGGGCAGAGGCCTTGTAGGAAGAGGGAGTAGGGGGTAGGGAGTAGGGGGTAGATGCAGACATGATCTCGTTTGTGTCTTTGCTAAACCCTACACCCTGCACCCTATACCCTTGCTGTGTGAGAACTATCGCCGGTCTGTGGTACTTTTCGACAAGTTTGCTTGCGATGAGACCAATGATGCCTTCATGCCAAGAGATAGAGGGTGTAGGGTGTAGGGGGTAGGGTGTAGTTAGATTACTATCAGCTTTGCTCTCTGCTCTCTGCTCTGATCCTTGGTACACAATCAATATCTTTGGCAATTTCCCATCCTTGTCTCTCATTGCTTCGACGATCCCGAGCGCTTCATCCACTGCTTTTTTGACCATATCTTGGCGCTCTGTGTTTAGTGCTTGGAGATCACCTGCAATTGCGTCTGCTTTGCCAGTGTCACGCGTGCAAAGCAGACGCAAGGCTGACAATGCGTCGGCCAGTCTACCTGATGCATTTATGCGAGGCGCAATCATAAAACCTACCTCATAGGTAGTTATGGTTTTGCCAAGATTGCCAGAGACTCTCTTTAGGGCTTCTATACCTGCGCGCTTGGTGGTAGTCAGCGCCTCAAGACCGTATTTGGCTATTGCACGGGATGGCCCGACAAGTGGCACAAGATCAGCTATCGTGCCTATGGCAGCAAGACCGATGTAATCACCCGCAAACAATTTTGCGAGTGAGGTGCTAGGGGCTAGGGGGTAGGGGGTAGATTCATTCATTTTTTCATTTGAATTTTTACTACACGCTACACCCTGTGCCCTATACCCTACGATTTCTTTTGCCACATAATACGCAGTCCCTGATCCGGAGAGTGCCGGGATGTGGAAAATTGCCTCTGCATCGACTGGCACCTTGTCTTCTTGCTTGTGATGATGATCAGTCACGATGATAGGAATATTTAGCTCATTTTTGGCATATCTCACCATATCAAGTGCCGCTATGCCATGATCGACGCTTATCACGAGACTTGGATCATATTTCTTCTTCACAGCATCTAGTCCAGTCTTACTGAAGCCATAGCCTTCTTCGATCCTGTTTCCTATATATGGAAATGACTTGAATCCAAGATTGTGTAGTGTCTCCCACAGTATAGCTCCGCCCGTGATGCCGTCTGCATCGTAGTCGCTATATATGATTATTGGTTTATCTGATTTGTGAAGAGACCAGATAAGCCTCATCGCTTTTTCGATATATTCTTTATCAAACCCAAAGTCAGAAAGCGATAGGCTGGTGGGGTGGGGAGGAGTAAAAAAGTTCCTAGTTCTATGTTCCAAGTTCCAAGTAGATGACTGATCTTCTTGGTGATCATTCTTATTCGAACTTTTTTCTTCGAACTTAATATTTCGGTTATGTAGTATTAGCTCTATTACATCCTCTTCAGTGGGATTTGGTGGGAGTGTAGACTTGACCTCAATTTGCATGAAGTAAGTTTAGCAGAAACCAATTTACAATTATCAATAACAAGTCTCAAGTAATCATCAATCTTCAATTGCCAATTAGTGATTGAAAATTACTTGTAAATTGAAAATTGTTACTTGATAATTCTTTCTATATAAACCCTCCTCCCTTGAAGATTTTTGGCTTGAGCCAGTCTTCCTGGGGATTTAGACTGTTATTGTTGCTTTCTTGGGTGTCGACTGGACGTGGTTGCGATGCACCGCTCGTTCGAGTTTCAGCCACATCTTCACTTGTAGATTCAAAATCTGCATTTTCAGTTTCATAAGTATTTAGACTTGGCTCGACACTTTTCGGTGCATTATATGAGTTTTGGTATCTCTCTGGCCTGACTGGCTTTTGGGGGTTTGGTTTATTCATGTTGGCATTCTGCGGTGCGGATTGAGCTTGGTTGCTAGATTGCTTCTGTGGTGCATTTGTGCCAGCATTACCTTGCTGGCCAAATCTATTTTTTTGGCTGTTTTGCTGCATGTTTTGGCTTTTTGGTTTTTCCATCCACTTCCTTGAGGATTCATTTGTATTTGGTCTTTGTGGATCATTTGTGCCAGCCACCTTTGAGATCTGGGGTTTTTGGGCACCCATTCTCATGAGTCTTCCGGCGAGCTCGAATATCTCTGGTGTAGTGTTCTCATTTGAGAAATTATTTGTCAAAAGAGATATACCACCGAACGCACAGGTTGCGATATTTTGATCGATCTGGATCTCGAGCGTCTGAAGTAGTTCACATGCTAGCTCGATAAGAAATGCTCCCTCTCTTGTGTATTCAGATGATCCAAAGGACGTACCTGGCTTCTGGCGATTTACGACAACTAGCGGGAGAGTATCCAGGATCTGCTTATTATCTTGATATAGTTTGCCGAGTGACTGCAGATTGCCGGCGCCCATCGTGACAAATGTATCTGGAGTCCCACCTTGATACGAATAATTCATTTGGTCTGGTGTAATCTTTTCAAATCCTTCTCTTGGGATGACTATAAGATTGAAGGTATTATTTTCTATGCGATAGTCGACTTTGTCGATGCTTCCATCAGAATAGGGGAATGATATGACTAGGTTTCGGCCTCCGCCCGTGAGTGTGGACTTGATATGCTCGACTCCAGGCACGGCGTAGTTTATGGGTGTAGGACAGCTGACAATAGCTTGCTTACCTTGCTTCCCAAGACCAAAATAGAGGACAAGTGCAGCAGCAACAGCATCCACGCTTGGATTTGCTGGCAAAACAACGGCAGGTGTCTGTGATGGTGAAATGTCTTTTACAACTAGTTCGAGAGGGTTTATGTCCTGGTTCATAGTATTATAGGATACATTTTACTATATCCCCTACCCTCATGTCAAGCTCTGGTGATATCATAAAGCCGCATTCCTCACCCTTTTTTGCCTCATTTATGTTTTTTGCCTTGTGTTTGAGGCTGACTATCTTTGACTTACCGAAGTTATTACTCTCACGGAATGCCATTATTTCGTCACCCACGACAAACTTACCCTTCGTGATTGATAGTCCAAATGCCTTCTCGCCCTCGATATCAAAAACGGCTAACACCTTACCCTCTGCCTTGAGGTTTTTGGCTGCAGCCTCTTTAGCTGCTATGAGGTTTGTCACTTCCTCAAGCTCCTCGAGTATCTCATATATGATGGAGTAGGTTTTTATGACTATCTTTTCTTGCTGTGCAAGCAAGGCAGTCTCTGGATCTGTTCCGACTGAAAAACCGACAATGATGGCTCCTGTTGCCTTAGCGAGGAATATATCTGATCTATGGATGTCTCCGACTGTGGCGAGGATGAGATCAATCTTCTTGTTGTCAGAGAGCGTCTCTATGAGCGCCTCAAGTGATCCTTGAGAGTCGGTTTTTGCTATTATTGCTAGTTTCTTTTCCTCAACCTTCGGTGTCATCATAGCCTTTAGTATGTCAGCTTGGGACATGGCTGGAGCTTTTTTTGCGTCAGTCTTTGCCTCACTTTGTTTTGTCTCTTGTTTCTCTGACGATAGTGTCGTGCCAACATCTGGCATTTCCTGAAAGCCAAGGATTTGTACTGGAGCTGATGGAACCACAGATTTTTGCTGACGGCCCATTTCGTCAATTAGCGCCCTGACTTTTATCGCTTCATTTTTCTCTGTATATAACGTTTGCGCTGTCATGAGCTTGCCGTCTTGGAGAATGACACTCGCTACTATTCCTCTTTTGTCTTTGTTGGTCTCAATTATGACAGCTTTTGCTGGTGCATTTTCGTCATAGTTCAGCTTGCGATCTGACGCAACAAGTAGGATTGCTTCAAGCAGATCCTTGACACCTGCGCCTGTTTTGGCCGATATTTTTATGGCTGGTACTTTGCCTCCCTGTCGCTCCGTTTGGATCCCAAACTTGATAAGGTCGCGCTCAACTTTCTGTGGGTTTGCATCTGGGAGATCTGACTTGTTTAGAGCCACAATTAGCGGAATCTTTGAGGCTTTGATGTGAGCAATGGACTCTATGGTCTGTGGCATGATGGAGTCTTTGGCGTCTATAACAAGTATTGCAATATCTGCTGTAGTTGCACCTCTACTACGAAGTTTGGTGAATGCCTCGTGGCCTGGAGTGTCTATGAATGTGATGCTTGACGTGAGATATCCTTTGATCTCTGTATCGACACTGTATGCTCCAATTCTTTGGGTAATGCCACCGTGTTCTTTGACGGTGAGCCGACTTTTGCGAATAAAATCAAGAAGACTGGTTTTCCCGTGGTCTACATGTCCAAGTATTGCGACTATTGGTGAACGAGCAAGCATAGAATAAAACTCAAAAATAAAAACTAAAATCCAAAGCCAAAATCAAAGCGAGCCTCTCAAAGAAAGCTATTACGCTATTGCTTCTTGGACATCAGCCGACTTTTCCTGGGTGTTTTGAATTTCGGTAGATGGTGGGGGAGGCTCGACAACTTCCTGCTGTGGTTTGAC
>CAZATL010000025.1:0-3447 GCA_964488055.1 uncultured Gammaproteobacteria bacterium
AGAGTAATACAATAATCAAGATAATTAGTGTCGCTGGTAATAAATATATTTTCATTGGGTAGAGTATAACAAACTCGAATTTTCATTATTGTTGTCGATTCAGAATATACATTATCAAATTCCACTTATAAGGTTATTTATAACTACGCCTAGAGTTTCCTTAGATCGAAGAATTCGAGTATGGCCAATTATATTAATCTCCACGTTTGTTCCACCTGGCAATACTGCATTTCTATTTGGCCAAATATGGTTATCTATCTTTGCATGAATATTTACTATTTTGTGGTGATTATTTTTATTTGATAATATCTTTTTTAGTACCTTGCTGTTTGGGATCATTTCATAAAGATTCATAAAAGACAAATGAGCTACCAGACTACCGCCATACGGCGTCGCAATAGAAACTAGTCGGATATCATTATCTTTACCAACTAAATAGTCGAGATAATATTTCCCAATTAGTCCACCCCTACTATGTCCAATCAGCAGAGGATTACTAATTTTATTCCTAGCAATGTATTCATTGAGTATTTCTGCAGATTGTTGAATTGTTCGCGTATTCTTCTCAAAATCTCTTATCATATGGATTCTGTGCCCTCGGCTATTTAGCTCGTCTCCAATAAACTCCGCAAAATTCCACGTTTCTCTGAAACCTTGGATGTAAATTACGTCAGTCTTTGACCCCTCCTTCCACTTCGTTGGTATCTTCTTGAAGGGTGCAGATAGATGAAGCCTTGTTATAAGTATATATTCTGACAAAAGATCAAAAAATACTTTCATATTCATTAGGCAATTATTAGCTATGTGCATAGTCCTGCTTATTAGAGGAACTCTTCTCTAATCTAAGAGCGGAGACGGGGTAATTCTAAATGTGTCTGTCCAATCTAGCCAATTAGCGGAGAGAGGGAGATTCCCCCGACTCCGTCGGGACTAGTCCAGATAGCAATATACTTTTACGCTATCGGGGGAACTCACGGTAGCCTTGCGACTACGTCAGTTTTCGTCCCGGGATAAACCCGGGACTGCCGTTCCAATATAAACCCGGGACTGTCCCGAGTCAATCTCGGAACGAAACTCAACCTTCTATCAACATAGCGGAGACGGTGAGATTCGAACTCACGGTAGCCTTGCGACTACGTCAGTTTTCGAAACTGATCCATTCGACCACTCTGGCACGTCTCCGCTATGCTGATAATTCACTATTATTTCTTATCTTTAATATAAAACACGAAAGCTGTTGTTTCAAAAATCTTTTACCATCGCTTGTTTTCAAATACTTTTCTCGGCTTTCAGCATCTTCTTTTTCTAAGTATGCTTCATAATGAATAAGTTTCAAAGGTCTAAAATGCTTTGTTGACTCCACCCCACGAGTCGAAGAACCTGACCCCTACTTTTTATCGGGCGACCACAAGGGTCGCCCCTACAAATTTCACATTACCTCCTACACCCTACACCCTACACCCTACAGAATTATACCCTTATCGACTGCATTTTGTGCGCCACATCAGGCGGAATGGTTATCTCTTCTGTCGCTGTCACTACAGTCTGGTAGTTTGGGATGATGGATGTGATGATCTGTCTATAGTGCGCATCAAATTCCGAGTAAATATCATCAAGTAGAAGTATTGGTCTTGTACCAGCCCCTGCCTTGTACTCAAGCTCCCTCATCTTAAGCCACAAAACCGCGAGTCTCTGCTGACTCCTTGATGCGTATGTGTGCACACTTACGAAGGTATCGTCGTTTGTCATAATGCGTATCTCAAGATCATCTTTCTGTGGTCCAGCGAGTGTTCGCCTGGCCATGGTCTCTTTCTCAAAAAGCTCGTCAAGTCTATCCCTGTCCATCCTGTTTTTGTGATAGATAGCCTTGAATGTTTTACCAGCACAAAAATGATTCTGGTGGAGGAAATGTAGATAATCCTCGCGCGACTTCTGAATAACGTTAGCATTTTCGAGAAGTAGCTCATCCCAATGCACGAGCTCACGCTGTAGCTCACTTCTGTCAGTATGATTTTCAAGCACCGCATTGCGTCTGCGCAAGACAGCTTCGTATTCACGGATAGCCTTTGCATATGCCATATTGCCAGATGCTATGACGGTATTCAGATACTCGCGTCTATACGACGGTCCGTGCACGACTATGTCTATGTGTTGTGGGGCAAAGAGTACCACAGGCGGGTTGCTTCTAGCATATCTCACCTGTCCACATGGCGCCTTGTCCATGAAGTATTTTTTCTCGAGTTTATACTCGCCCTCACTCGACACTATGCCTTTGTAGGTGATTGCTCTGTCTTGCTTATCTCCATTTTCGACAAATGTTCCAGCGACATATCCGCTGTCCTGTCCGAATGTCAAAAGCTCAAACTCTTCCCTCTCGCGAAATCCTTTTCCACGACATGCCATGTATACAGCCTCAAGAAGAGTTGTTTTCCCTCTGGCATTCTCTCCAATTATCCCAGTCACATCAGGAGAAAAGTCAAAGCTTTTCTCTTCGTGATATATACGAAAGTTGGAGAGAGTAATGTCTTTTATTAACACAAATGAAAATATTCAACTTTCAATAACAACTGACAAGTAATTTTCAACAGTCAACTGTCAATTTACAATAACTACTGCCAAGCAAATCTATATGAGTCTTTTCAATTGATATTCTATCTTCCATTAATTAATTATTGTTAGTTGATAATTTGCTTCTTTGATTACTTGATAATTGAAGCTTGAAAGTTGATTATTTGATTACTGTTCCCACGAAATCATCTCCATCGAAGATTCTATTAAGGTTTTCGAAGTTGGCCCCATTTGCCACAATCACTCGGAGTCCGATCTTGCTTGCAAGTTGTGTGGCAATAGGATCAAATGGAGTATTCATCCCGGGTACCCACTTGTCACCGACAAGTTCCTTTATATGATCCCATGTAGTTTCGTGAATCTTTTTTGCATCTGGATTTTTCTTGGGATCAGTATCATAGACATAATCAATATTGGATAGGTTTATGAGTGTATGCGCTCCGTTATCACGAGCCAAGGTCACAGCACAATAATCAGTACTGAATCCAGGCCTCCACCCGGCTCCTATCACAAGTGGTTCTACCCAATTCTCTAGTTTGTGATCGTAGTTTTCGATCATGCGGGGGTGTGCTATGTCCACAAATATCGTTCGAAGCAGGTGACCGTTCAGACGTGTTGCATGCAAGCCTAGCCAGTCAAGATCCCTGTCCGACATCTCACTTATCACTGCGTGCGCAGCATTTTGGTATGACCTACATATCTGACCACCACCCGCAATAAGCATGAATCTCATGCCTCTTGCGACGCGACTTCTAATAAAATCATTGAGCTTTTTTAGAAATTCATTATTAAGCCGTCCTTTCTCAAAAAGTAGCGATCCTCCGACAGATATTACGATCGGACTTGTGATTTCGGCTTTAGTCATATAGTCAAAAAAAT
>CAZATL010000025.1:3547-9654 GCA_964488055.1 uncultured Gammaproteobacteria bacterium
TTATATTGGCGACTCAAGCCCAAGTATCATTGCTACAGTTCGTACTATGAAGAATGATACAAGAAGCAACCCGAAGCCTATGAGAGAGTATGTGATCTTTTTCCATGCAGACTCTATCTTTGCGGACTCCCCTGCACTATTCATATACTCGAAGCCGGCAGCCACTATCACAATGAAGAGAATTATCCCCGCAATTGGAAAAACAAACACCATCACCCGACTTATCACGTCACCTATGGTCACAAAAGCATTGTCAGCTAAAGGCGCCCCAGTGGGTGGAGGTGTGGGGAAAGCATCGCAGATTTCTTGCCCTCCGACTTTTACACACGTGGCCAGATAGCTTATTGGATCTTTTGTCATAAGTTTATCCTACAGAAGAGAGTATATATCAAGCAGCTGCCATTTGCTGCTGATTTTGGCCAAATGATTTAGCATCTACTTGAGACTTTGCAAATGCTTCTTGGATAGCGTCACTCACCACACTTTCTGGTACGACTGGCTCTGCGACTTGTTGTTTGACTTCAGCCTTTGGGGCTTCTGCGACTACGCTTGCCTGAGAAGTCTGAGGTGTCTTTTGGTCTCCTGTAGGCGTGTTTTCTACAGCCTTTTCCTTCACATTTATTGGGCAGATGACTGTCGAGTTTGGGTATACAGCTGTCTCAAATGCATATCCTGACTCTGCACACTTATACATTTTCATCGGCACACTTACTTCTTTGGCATTAGCATTACTTCCTTTTTCTTCTTTTTTACTTTCTTTATCATCCATCTTTACAACTTCTTTTGGCTTTTCTGTCTTGAAGACAAAGTCTTTACCATCATAATCGACTATTATGATGTCTCCATCAACAGCTTTTTTTGCGATAATCATCTCTGATATTGGATTCTCAAGAAGCTTCTGAATAGCGCGGCGCAGAGGTCTAGCGCCGTACACTGGATCGAATCCAGTTATGACAACCTGTTCTTTTGCTGCATCTGTGATATTCAGTCCCAGATTCTGCTCCTCTAGTAGCTTTGCAAGTGTCTTAAACTGAAGCTCTACTATCTTCTTCATGTGCTTGAAAAGCAGTGGCTCGAAAACGATCACCTCATCAAAACGATTTATAAGCTCGGGTCTGAAGAACTTGCGAAGCTCACCCAAGACCACATCTTTTAGCTCATTATACTGTGCACTGGACAGGTCACCAGCCACCTCATCCTCATACTGAAGGCCTTCCACTAGCTCTGGCTCCTCAAAATGAGCTGGAGCTCCTTTGTACTGCGGTGCCACATCAGCATCTTTCATTCCAGTGTATTCTCTCGATCTCTCTTCGACTGGCGGTACTTTTTTATCAGATTGCTCACCTGCTTTGTATTCTTTCTTTACTGTTGCATCTGTCACATCTGCCTTGCCATCATTATCTGCCAGTCTATTTTTCGACTTTTGTTGTTTGAGTAGTCTATCTTGGATGAGTTGGGTACCTATATTTGACGTACAGATAACTACAGTGTTCTTGAATGATATTGTTCTGCCTTTATTATCCGTGAGTCGCCCATCGTCGAGTATCTGAAGCAAGATATTGAAGATGTCAGGATGTGCTTTCTCTACCTCATCAAATAGTACGACAGAATATGGTTTGCGTCTCACTGCCTCTGTCAGCTTACCACCCTCCTCGTATCCCACATACCCTGGAGGTGGACCAAGTAGCTTTGCGACTTCGTGCTTTTCCATGAACTCCGTCATGTCGAACCTTATCATCGACTCTTCTTGACCAAATAGCACTTCAGCCAATGTCTTTGTTAGCTCGGTTTTACCAACTCCAGATGGTCCGAGGAATATGAAGCTTCCAATCGGACGCATATTCGACTTCAGGCCAGCTCTTCCACGCCTGACGGCAGCTGCAACAGCAGTCACTGCTCTTTCTTGCCCTATCATCCTTTCATGCATGATTGACTCAAGCTTCGTAAGTTTGTCGGTCTCTGAACCAGACATCTTGGAGACTGGTACTCCTGTCCACTTCGACACAACTTCTTTCACTGTGTCTTCAGTCACATCAACCATCGAAAGACCTTTCTTACGCTCATAGTCATCTTTCATGTTCTTGAGTTTCGGCTCAAGATCTGCGATCTTATTCGATAAAACTTTTGTTCTCACGGAGTCATTTTTTGCCATTGCAGCCTGTTTGTCAGTATTTAGCTGCGATATCCGCGTCTCGAGTGATGTGATGAGTTCGGGTAGTGACATAAGAGGAAGCCTCACAGCAGAAGCAGATTCGTCCATGAGGTCTATGGCTTTGTCCGGCAAGAATCTATCACCCACATATCTCTTCGATAGTTTTACTGCAGCTTCTATAGCTCCGTCAGGTATTTTGACTTTGTGAAATTTCTCATATTTCCCACGGAGTGCCTTGAGCATCTTTATTGCTGCTTCTTCTGTTGGCTCTGGTATGAGCACAGTTTGGAATCTTCGCTCAAGTGCCGCATCCTTCTCTATATATTTCCTATACTCTGCAAGAGTGGTCGCGCCTATCATCTGCAGGTCACCTCGAGCGAGGGCAGGCTTCAGGAAGTTTGCAGCATCCATGCTACCATCCCCAGTTCCTCCTGCACCGACTATCGTATGCATCTCATCAATAAACATGATGTATTGGTTGTTTGACGCCACAACCTCTTCGATGAGATCTTTCATCCTCTGCTCAAACTCTCCCCTATGTGACGCACCAGCAAGTACTGCCATGAGATCAAGTTGTAGTATTCTTTTTCCTTTGATGACGTCAGGCACCTGCGAAGCCACTATTCTTTGGGCGAGGCCTTCGACTATCGCTGTTTTTCCAACCCCCGGTTCGCCAACAAGTGCAGGGTTGTTTTTCGTTCTTCTTGAGAGTACGTGTACTACGCGCTCGATCTCTTCTGACCTCTCGACACACTGATCCATCTCGCCACGCTCCGCCTTAGCTGTTATGTCTATAGTAAAGTCTGCTAGTGCGCTTTTTTTGACTTCACCAGGCTTCACTGGTTTGCCATCAGGTCCGACTGCTGCTGTTTTGTTTTGGGCTGTGACTTGTGCGACTGCCTTCTTTTGCAGCTCTTCTACAGTGACGCCAAGCTTCGCAAGTACTCTTGCGCCTGCCCCCTCTCCTTCTTCAAAAAGAGCTATGATAATGTGCTCTGGAGATATGTACTCCAGTCCAGTTTTTTTGGCGTTTAGGAGTGAGTTTTCGATGATCTTCTTGAATCTTGGCGAAAGTTGTGGGGTGACTTTCGTATTACCTTTGCGGTATACAGCGTTTAGCTCCGCCTCGACTTTTTGTGGCTCTATCTTGAAGTCCGCGAGGAGCTTTACTATCTCTGCGTCTGTGATGAGGCCAGCAAGTAAGTGTTCGCTGTCTACACTCTCTGCCATCATTTCTCGCGACTTTACTTGTGACGCCAGTAGTACCCTATTTGATCTTTGCGTGAGATGCGTCATGATCTCAAGTAGCTTTTGTCTCGTCATTTCACCACCTTGGCTATCTACCGTTGTCTTGCCACCAGTATCGTCGTTTTGTGACTTCGTGGGTGAAGTTTGCACACCTGCGGGTGGGTTGATGCCGATCTTTGATGGTTGTTTCACGTCAGTTGGCAAAGTGCTTTGTAGTTTGGCAGTCTGAGATGGTGTGGCAACTGGATCAGTTGGTGCAGTATTTACTACATTTGCACCTGTCGGAGATTGTGAAGGCGCGGCACTTGCTGTAGTGGCAGCCTGAATATCCTGTTGTTTCTTGAGAAGGCCTGCTATATATTGCTGTCTTGCAATACTTGCAGCATCTGGCACGGCAGCAACTTGACCCACGGGCAAAGTGGCTGATTGGGGCTCTGTGACGACTGGAACTTGTGTCGGTTGCGTCTGCACTGTTACTTGTGCAGTTGACTGTTGGTTTGGTTTTCGTATAAAATCAAGTACAGACATTAAGAGTCATTATGAACAATAGATATTCCAAAGTCAATACTAGATGCATCATTTTGTCTGCTTTTGTGCTTGTGAGCTACTTGATATTGACCATTCCAGTCTTTGCACAAGAACCAACACGCAACCCAACAGAAGCAGAACAGCTACGAAGAAGACTTCTCCACGACGAGCTTGAGGCAGAGAGAGATAAGTATGTGCAAACTGGTCTCACATATGATCAAATTCAGCGCCAATCACAAAAAGAGATATGGAGTATATTAGGAAGGCTATTTAGCGGTGTGGGTCAGACGAATGTAACACCATCTCCTGGGTATGTAGCGCCACCTGGATCAACCCCATTATCCTCCCAAATCCAAAGTCTCATGCCACCCGGCGATATACCTGCTGGTAGGTGTAGCACTCTTGCGGATCAGGCAATGGTGAATCTAGGAAACCACCCATCAAATATTGACACTTATATAAAAGCTTCACAAGCAACTGGCGTTGCATGGGAAGTTGTTGCAGCAATACACTATATTGAAGCCAGCTCTAGACCAAATGGATCTTGCATAAGTGGAAGAGCAATAGGAGAGCCAGAGCCAGATAGAGGAGGTAAAAGATACTCAAGCTTACTCGAGACTTGCATCGAGGCAGCAAACTTGTACAAGACTGATAAAAAAAATTGGGCCCTAGATTTTATCAAAAACAATAATCTCCCCACCCCTACAGAATTACAGATGATGATTGCACAATTCACTGCTTTCAACTCTGTCACTCAAGGAGAATGTGAGACGGAATATACGAATGACGCCTGGCGATATACAGGAAGAATTTGGGCTGGCAGTAATGGAGTTGTTATACCTGACAAGGGACAATGCTCTTCAGGTGGACGTAAAGGCGAAAAGTATATGGGAGATAGACATGTGTATGGTTCATATTGTATGGATTCTGAACATGATGATATGTATTTTCATTTCCACTATGACAAGAGAAATGTGAAGTACGACAGTCACGTAGGAGCAATTGCATTCATAAAAGCTCTCCAAAAAGTATATAAAAACCTTGTCCCAACAGGCTCTGTCCAGCAAACTATTTCATACCAACCTCCGACTGGTAATTTCGTTTATTACAATCAATGTGATCCTAATTTCCAAAATAGTAGTTGGGGTGTGTGCGGACGAAATAATGCACCACTCAACTGCTATGCAGGATGTGGTCCAACATCGGCTGCAGAAATAATTGCGACCTACGCAAATGCTAGCTACACACCGATACAAGCAATGTCAAAGGCAACTGGATGGGGTGCTGTCAACTGTGGTGGATCTGGCATTGGGACACTCTATAGACTGATGGCAGAGTATTCGGACAAGATAGAAGCTGGATTGTGGATCGGAGCTAGCGGGGACTTTTACCAAGACGCAAGACAAATGAAGCCATATATTGATCAAGGTTGGACTGTCCTTGCTGCCGCTAGCTATACTCCATGTTGTGGCCATTGGGCGTGGATCGTGGATGTTGATGAAAATTACAACGTATGGTCAAATGATGTTTATTGGTTCCAATCAAAATATGTTGGGACAGACGCAAGAGCACCAATGAATCTGACATCATTTATAAACGGTGGCTATCCCTATAAAGGCGTAACAAACATTAACGTCACCGGCTTCACAGTCGTTGGTAAGAAAAAGTAATATGTCTAACTCAATAAATAAAACCAAACTCCTAATAATCGCAACTGCAACGATTTTAATTGTACTAATGGTTTTATATATAATACTTTTACTCATTCCTAAGAGGGGAACTTCCCCCATAATTATTCCCTCGCCCACACAGCCCATATTGAGCGACATAAACTCTTCAAAAATTGAGGTTATTACAACCCCTGTGGTAAATGATGAAAGCACTAATGTACTCTCTCCAGAATCTCTTGGTGGAGACATCAACATTCCCGAAGATATGCAAAATGCAGGTAATGAAAGAGAGATGCTTATTAAGAGTGTGCCAATTACCACCGAAAACTTTGTCATCGACTATAACTATTCCATTCTTCGCTATACGATCGAGTTCACAAATCCCAAAAACCCTGAAAATGCAGCATTATTTGAAGAATGGTTGATGATGAATTATCCCAATATCGGGATGGATGAGTTTTCTTTCAAGAATTAGATCAAAACTCGCGCATCATGTGTCACATTACCTG
>CAZATL010000025.1:9754-17640 GCA_964488055.1 uncultured Gammaproteobacteria bacterium
ACGACTACGCTGCGACTAATACATCTCATACACCACACCCTTTCCGTCAGTTGAGCGGTAGATCTCACGGCCAAGTTTGGTAAATTTCTTTTCGTTTACCTTCTGATTGTCTGTCTCATATTTCTTACGTTCGTTGCTTGAGACGATCACATATTTCACATTGAATCTGCGGAGATTCTTTCTCGTTTCTTCTAGATCATTTGATCTGTACATGGCTTCTATGAAGGGTATTCGTTTACCAACAATGTCAGCGTTTCCTCGCCATAGCCACTCATGCACCCACCAGCCAGAGACAGTTGGTAGACCAGTATATGCTGATATCACGTTGTAGTCTGTATAACTATCTCCCTGCGCCTCTAGGATCACGGGTTGACCACTTACTTTAGTATTCAGGAAGTTTACGATGTCGTATACGTCAGGCATCTCGGTCTTGAGCCAAGATATACCGTCTAGATTCACCGGACGTGACATGTTGCCGTAGTACGCCTGTACAGAGTAAAACATGTACGGACTAACCATGATCACAGCTGCATACGCTGATATCATGAGTCCAAGTCGCAGCTTCTTCATCGTATTTGGTAGGAGCGATATACGCCACAGCACATATGGCACGGCTATGGTCATCATCATATATGCCTGATATCCGAGTTTGAACATTGTGTTTGCTCTGAAGTGTGTAGGATAAATATCCTTGATATAGAAAAATTCTGGAATAATGAGAAGCATCGTCCCAAAGCCAAATACACCAAGTACTACATAGTCACTCATCCTCATACGCTTGAGCTGTGCTCTCTCATGATCATCCACTACAGCTGACTTTGCATATCTGCGAGATATGAAGATCAAACTTGCAAGCAAAATGCCAAAAAACCAGAACATTCCCCAGAGAATGATAAGCTGATATGGCTCTGATATCTGGCAGTTGCCCTTCTCAAAAAGGAACGGTCCTATCTTCACGCTTGTTTCGCCTGACTTTACCATACTCTGCACAAGCGGGAAGCCACAGTTCACGCCCACCCCGCTCACAAACGGCTCAAAGAAAAGTGAGAATGGAAGCGAAAAGACCAAAAATCCGACAATAAGTACACCCACGTTTAGCAAAAATCGAAGTGAGATAGTGTGCAAAGCAAAAAGCGCTACAAGGAAAAAAAGTAGATATATCGGCCCATTGAAGGCATTGGTCATATAGTGTACTGCTGTCATAAATGCCAAGAGGATAGTGACATGCACTCTTGAGTCCACACAAAAAAGCAAAAACTGTGTGACCAGACTGTTGCCACCAGTCACATTTTCTATTGCCCTCTTGAGATCGCCTACACGATCTGCTTCGACCACTCCTTTTTGGTTATGGCCTTTTTCGTGTGCAGTAACCGTTTGATATCCCCATCTTTCTATAATGAGAGGCACAAGCACAAATAGCACTACTCCTATCGAAAAAAGCACAAAAGGAATATCAAAAACATGCCCGTGAAGATCGGCGACGACGTAAGAGTATGAAGGAAATTCATGAATCGTATTTGGGATGAATCTTGTGGCATTTGGATACCAATACTTCGAGTATTCACCAAGCGCTCCAAGTAAGTCTGGGAATCTAGACGAGATGACAGCAAACTGCGCCCTAAGGTCTGGGAGCACTGTCCAGGGCGGTACGGGGCTCTCATTTGGGTAACCTTTTGTGAATATATATATGAGATGCCAGTTGCCTGCACAATTTACTAGAAAGGCACCGAGCATGCCAAGTATCGCTATCTTTTTGTCTGTTAGCACTTTCTTCGCCTCGAAAACAAATGACTGAAAAAAGTGGAGAATATTTACTACTATCGAGAAAGACATAGTCATGCCAAGCGCGAAGAGATTGGCGAGAATAAGGTTGTAGCCTGCTTCGGGTGGCACATCAGTGAGCTTCGTCAAAAGTGATCCACTCAAATGTCCGAAGTAGTAGTAGTTTATGAAGTATCCTTTTGGCCTAGTCTCAATGTCTGCGCTATACCACATGTCAAGTGGTGGCATGTATGTAGTGCGTGAGATCGACTGCATGAATCCATAATCCATGAATTTCTCAAGCCCCCGTATATTTGGCTCTTGTCCTCGTACAATAGTCCACGTGACTAGTGATACGAAAAAAAGTATCTCGATGAATAGTGCCCATTTGATAGTTTTGAGGTTGTCCTTCAAAAATTTGGGGAATGAAAAACCTTCTCTTGATATGATCTTCTTGCGATGAAGTACGAATGCAAATGCGAGAAGTACGAAAAATATCTGCATCCTGCCGTATGGCAGAAGCCTCATCACACCAAGTGTCATAAATACGTATGACAGCACTATCAGTCCGATAGTCTTCGCAAATGCGTAGCCTTTGTCAAGAGTCTTTGGAAAAATAAAATTGGCAATGGGTAGAAAAACTAGCCCCAGGACTACCATGTAGAAGTACCAAGATAGAGTGTATATGAGCCAATCCATAATAAATGAAATTAACAATTGTCAATAGCAATTTTCAAGTGTCAATAGATTTCTAAGGTTCACTTTTCAACTTTCAATTCTTTAATTTGAAAGTGCCTCTTTATTGATTCTTGCCAATTGGTATTGAATCTTTAATGTTTAATGTAAGTATCGTACCCAAGTAAGGTGAAAATGCAAGTGAGTTTTGATATGATACGCATATTGATAGTCCAAATACTAAATCCCAAATTCGAAATCCTAATTATTTTAGCATTTAGCATTTAGCATTTAGCATTAATAACTTGGACAAAACATACAACCCCTCATATTGGGAGCCAATCATCCGCGAAAAATGGGAAAAAGAAAATGCCTTTGCTGTAAATCCAAGCAGTGACAAAGATCCTTTTTGCATCATTTTCCCTCCCCCAAATGCCAATGGGAGCCTGCACGTGGGTCACGCCACATATGTATATCAGGATATTATGAGTAGATATGCCCGCCAATGTGGCAAGGAAGTCTTTTGGATAGCTGGTACAGATCATGCTGGCATTGAGACCCAATTCGTTTTCGAAAAATACCTAGCAAAACAAGGAAAAAGTCGCTTCGACTATGATAGGGACACTCTCTACAAGATGATTGAAGAATTTGTAACGACAAGCCAAGGGACGATGAGATCGCAATTAAACTCCTTGGGTTTTTCCCTAGACTGGAGTCGAGAGTGTTACACACTAGACCCCAAAATCATAAAAATAGTAAGCGCCACTTTCAAAAAACTTTTTGATGATGGACTTGTCTATAGAGCAGACCGTCTCGTGAATTATTGCTGCAAGGATGGCACAAGCTTTTCTGACCTGGAGGTGGATAGTCAGGAGTCGGAGGGGCTACTCTACTACATCTCATATGGAGATATAGTTGTCGCAACCACTCGACCCGAAACAATGCTTGGGGACGTAGCAGTCATGGTGAATCCGCAAGACATGAGATACAAAAATATTATCGGTAAAAATATAATGTTACCAATAGCCAACCGCAGCATACCTGTCATTTCAGATGAATACGTGGATATGACATTTGGCACAGGAGCAGTGAAGGTCACTCCAGCGCATGACCAAAACGATTTTGAAGTTGGGGTGCGCCACAAACTCACTCTCATTCAGGTCATCGGAACTGATGGCAGAATATTTGGTACAAGCACAAAATACGACCACATGAAAGTGAAGGTAGCACGCGAGGCAATAGTCGCAGAGCTTAAGGATTTGGGACTGCTTACAAAAGTCGAGAAACACCAAATGGTTCTAAAAAAGTGTTACAAATGCAGTTCCATTCTAGAACCACTCCCGAAAAAGCAATGGTACATAAAGGTGAAGCCACTTGCTGAAGTAGCATTAAAAGCCTTGGAAAGCGATGATACCAAAGTTCATCCAGATAGATTCACAGATATCCTGAAGCGATATCTCGATGAATTCATTGACTGGAATATCAGTCGCCAGATAGTATGGGGCATCAGAATACCGGCGTATAGATGCACAAAAAAAGTACCAAATTCCCCCGATCATATCGGGACAGGCAAGTTCCAAGTTCCAAGTGAAATTCAAAATTCAAAATTCAAAACCGATCACTCCCCTCCCCCTACACCCTACCCCCTACACCCTACACCCTCTGAGCGGTGGTTTGTGAGCCTTGAGAAGCCAGACAAATGCCAAATATGTGGTGAGTGTGAGCCAGAGCAGGACACTGACACATTCGACACATGGTTTTCGTCGGGGCAATGGCCATTTGCGACACTCATCAAGATTACAAGTGATCAGTGGTCAGTGGACAGTGCACAGTTACTCGATTTGGTAATTAACAAAAAAAATGCATCGTCAAACAATGACACGACCCTCAAAAGTGCTATCAAGTTTTTTGACAGATTCTATCCGACGACTGTCATGGAGACGGGCTATGACATTGCTCGCGCTTGGGTCGCTCGTATGATGATGCTTGGTATTTATGTGACAGGTAGAACTCCTTTTGAGCATATTCACTTTCACGGCATGGTGCGAGATGGCAAGGGTCAGAAGATGAGTAAGAGCAAAGGGAATGTGATTGACCCAATGAAGCTCACTTCCCAGTACGGCACAGATGCACTCCGCGGTGCGCTAGTATTTAGCACAACGCCAGGCGCAGACCTCAACATATCAGAAGAAAAAGTACGTGGCATGCGCAACTTCATAAATAAACTCTGGAATATTGGCAGATTCATCAAAAGTTTGGAAGATCCCCAACCCCTCTCCACAAACTCTACTCACCCACCCTCTCAACCTCCCCAAACTCCCCAAAACATATCTCATACTCTAATAGAGCTCGGTTCCGAATTCACAACCTTGCAAAATAACTATCACAAAAACCTCACCCATTTCGAATTCTCCCAAGCTCTTGTCGATCTACATGAGTTTACGTGGCATAGGTTTGCCGACTACTACATAGAAGAGCTGAAAGACGCTGCCAAATCTGGCGACAAAGATGTCGTAAGCAAACTCGAAGCAATATACCTGGACACCGTGAAAATGCTCTCTCCATATCTACCTTTTGTAACTGAAGCTATAAAGCAATCCTTCCAAAACGGTAATAAAGCCTGATTTTGATGATATAATTCCCCAGAACTGTTTGTAATACTTTACAACTTTAAAACCTTATAACTTTATAACTAAATAGAATATGAAGCGCACATATCAGCCAAAAAAAGGCAAACGCAGAAAGAAGCACGGATTTCTTGTTCGTATGGCCACCAAGAAAGGTCGCAAAGTTCTTGCACGTCGTCGAGCCACAGGCCGCAAAAAGCTAACTGTGTAAAACTTCAATTTCCAAGATCCAATTACCAAGTAATAAAGGGCCAATTTCCAAAAGCCAATTTTCAATTGATAGTTGATCGTTACTTGACAGTTGTTATTGGTAATTGAAAATTATTTGACAATTGTTATTGTTTATTGGTAATTAACTTAATGTTTGACTCAATCATCATCCAACCAATTCTGAATGCACTTGTAGCTATCTACAAAGGCCTGTCATCTGCCTCTATACCATATTCATTCGGATTTGCGATAATCGCACTCACTGTCGCCATAAGAGCGCTCTTACATCCTTTTTTTAAACAACAACTTGACAGCCAGAAAAAGCTAAATGACATAAAACCAAAGATGGCAGAGCTTGAGAAAAAGTATAAAGACGACAAAACAAGACTTCAGCAAGCGCAGATGGATCTATATAAGGAAAATGGTATCAACCCAGCTTCAGGCTGTCTCTTCGCTATAGTCCAGATACCAGTCTTCATTGGCCTTTATCAGGTACTGAACAAATTTGTGACAGCAGGAGCTGACCAAAAGGTTATGACGGAGATCAACAAGATGCTCTATTATCCGTCCCTTGCCATCTCAAAGATCGATCCAAACTTTTTCATGTTCAATCTGGCATTATCCCCATCACACTACAAGATACTCGATTTCTCGACAAAAAGCGGCTTCGTATTCCACACCCAAAATTTCGCATATTCGTACTACTTGCTCATCCCGCTATTCACAGGACTGCTCCAGTATTTTCAAGCAAAAGCTAGCATTCCAGAAATAAAAAAGAAGGAAGTGGTCAGTAGTCAGAAGACAGATATCAGCAATATGGAAGATAAGCCAAAAGATGATTTACCTCAAGTAGAAAAAAAGCCAGAAAGTTTCTCTGACGACTTCCAGTCTGCCATGAATACACAGATGAAATACTTCTTCCCTGTTATGATCGGATTTTTCTCTTATACCTTGCCAGTAGGTTTGAGTTTGTATTGGAATATTTTCTCAATATTTAGTATAATGCAGAGCGTTGGGAAGAAGCGAGACGGAAGTCTCGCCAAATCCTAATTTCTAAAATCTAATATCTAAATAAATCCCAAATTCAGATTCCCAAACATCAAAAGTAAATACTGTTTAGGATTTAGAATTTAGCATTTAGCACTTATTTATAAGATGGACACAGCACAAACTATTCAATCAATCGTAAAGACCATAGTCGACCTCATGGTAGAAGGCGCGACTGTTGAGACCGTGGAAGAGGATGGGATCTACAAGATATTCATACAAGCAGGAGAACAGGCACCAGCCATAATTGGCCGCCATGGCGACACGATCAGATCTCTACAAAAGGTGATAGAAGTGGCATGCTTCAATAAACTCCAGACCAGAGTAGATATTGTCGTAAACGTGAATGACTACAGAGAAAAGCAGATTGAGCGCCTCCAAAATATCAGCGCAGAAATCGCCGAAAAGGTAAAAAGTGGAGGTAGAGCATTACCTTTCAGAGGTCTGAACTCATATGAGAGGCGCATCGTGCATGAATACATCACAAAAAATCATCCAGATTTGACCACCTATTCTGTAGGTGAGGGCAGGGGTCGGGAGCTAGTAATCGACTTGCAATCAGCGAGCCCAGTCTCGTACAATGCATCTGATGAGAACATATCAGGCACCGAAACCACTGGCTAAGGTTGTGACACATGGTGCAGCTGGCAAGGCTGTGGATGATGGCTTTCCTTGGTCACACGTCTTCCGTCATATAGCCCCAGCTGTACTTTCCTCACTTCTCATACCGGGAATTGTCCTACTTGACGTAATTTTGTTTACTGTTACGAGGCCATCTTGCGCAGCATGTGCTAGCCTTGCTGGATACTTCACTGATCACTCCATGACAGCGGCTTTCATCCAGAGCAACAAAGCAATCCAAAATGCATTAGTAATTTTCAGGAAAATAGTATGACTATAAGCCAAGAAGTACTTGAAGCAAAGTTTTCAGAATCAGATTTGAGACTAGATAATGAGGCAGAAGAATATGTACGTGAGAAAGAAAATAAAGGCGAAACTGATATCCGACAGAAGCCTGAAGTCTCGAGAGACTTTGTTGACGTTGTGACACATTTTACTGGCTTATCCAAAGAGGATGCAGAGAAAAAGCTGAAAGATTCTCCAGAGGACCAAAAAGCCGTATACACACGAGAGGTTCTCATGAAATTGCTTGCTGGACTAAACAATGCTCCCGAACAACTAGAGAAGCTAGAAAAAGTGCTAGACAATGCATCGCCAGCAGAGCTTGAGGCGGCACTCGGCGAAGTGATGAAAAAGGAAGCCAAAATGCACACAACAATATTGATGGCAGTGAAACTACTCAAAATGTTTAAGGGTGGAGCTGTGATATCTAGAGTGCTTGATCTTGAAAACAAATTTGGGATTTCTGGACTCAACGAATCGCTCTCAAAACTACCACCCGATGTTGTGGCTTTCCTCACCAAGCTAGCAAAGAAAAAACTACGCACCGTCGACTATGTTCATCTTATACCAATACTCGTGAAGATCATGAAGCACACTGGAGACGAGGATGAGCCAGGCTATCTCACTTTTACTGAAGACTTGTCACAAGTAGAGATAGTTGGC
>CAZATL010000026.1:0-5263 GCA_964488055.1 uncultured Gammaproteobacteria bacterium
ATCAGAGTAGTGATGTTTGGCAATCTTTCGATGCTGCCAAGAGCCATACAAAAAATCGCCGAAACACTGAAAAGTACATACATCGAAAACGAGTCCATCAGACTAAACATCGCCCTAAACTATGGAGGTCACGACGAGATAGTCCATGTTGTGAAGAATTTGGTAAAAGATGGAATAAATCTAGATGAGATAAATGAGCAGATGATCGAGAAGCATCTGTATCTGAAGGGTACTACCCCACCACAGCTTGTCATAAGGACTGGCGGGAACTGCAGACTCTCGAATTTCTTACTCTGGCAAACAGCCTACTCGGAGCTTTACTTCACAGAGGCTTTCTGGCCTGACTTCGACGAAAAAAAGCTTGGTGAAGCTATAGACTGGTACCACGAACAAGAGAGGAAGTTTGGGAAATGAAATAGACGTCAGTAGTCAGGTATCAGCTGTCAGAGAAAATTGTATTTTTGTGGATCTTGTTATCAAACGTATTTTTGGCGCTCACTTTCTGTCTACTGACCACTAACTGCTGTCAACTACGTTGTTATGATGACTGTCAACTGTCGCCTGTCCACTGACTGCTGCTGGTGCATCAGTCTTTGGTTTGCCGATCACAAACTGCGTATATCTACATGTAGGATAGTTTTCACATCCATGGAACTTGCGTCTTACTTTCACAGCGAATCTCATGACGAGTCTTCCGCCACATGTCGGACAATTCTGACCCTCGACATATTTGATTTCCTTTTTTATGAATTTACAAGTCGGGTATTTGCTACAAGCCTTGAACTTGCCAAATTTACCAAACTTGATGACAAGTGGTGCTCCACACAAGTCGCACTTCTCGTCGAGGAACTCCTCTTTCACTTCAATGTGGGTCATATCTCCCTTGGCTCCATCTAGTTCTTTCGTGAAAGGCGAGTAAAAATCCTTTAGAACGTCAACTAGTTCTTTCTCGCCTTGCTCGATCTCATCAAGTTGTTCTTCCATGTTGGCTGTAAAGTCCAGCGTGAAGATGTTTGGGAATTTGCTAGACAAGAAGTCGGACACAGTATTGCCAAGTGGCGTTGGTACGAAGTATCCTCTATCTCTCATGGCATACTGCTTGTCTACTAGGTTACTAATGATTGAGGCATAGGTCGAAGGTCTGCCGATGCCTTTCTCCTCAAGTATTCTGACGAGACTTGCATCATTGTATCTATATGGAGGTTTTGTTTCAGACTTTATAGCTTCTGACGTGACAAAGTCTAGCGAATCATTTTCTGAAAGTGGTTTTATGATCTTTGCTTCTTTGTCGGCAGCTTCTTTCTTTGTGAGTTTTAGGAATCCATCAAAGACCACTTCTTCCTGCATATTCTCAAACTCATATCCTTTTTCTGTCGAAATGGTTGTCTTGAAGGTCTTGATTGTAGCTTCCTTCATTTGTGTAGCCACAGCTCTATTGAATATTAGAGTATAGACTTTCTGCAGATCACTGTTTAGCTTTTTTTCACCCTTTGTTGATTTTGGTACTTTATCAAGACGCGTTGGTCTGATTGCCTCGTGCGCTTGCTGCGCGCCTTTGGACTTTGTTCTGTACCCACGAGGCTTTTCGAGTGCATAATCTGCGCCAAACTCATCTACTATATAGTCCTTTGCCTTGAATACAAATGAGCTTGAGAGATTGAAAGAATCTGTTCTGTGGTATGTGATCAGACCTCGCTCATAAAGAGTCTGTGCCAGTCGCATAGTGAGCTTCGAGGAGAAGCCTAGCTTGTGATACGAATCTATTTGGAGCTGGGAAGTCGTGTATGGGGGTGGAGGATACTTCGCACCAACTTTCTCTTCGACCGCCGACACTTTGAATGTTTCTTTGGGTAGATCTGCAAGTATTTCGCCTGACTTTTGTTCATCTATTGATGTTTTTACGTATTCGTAGTCTCCTGCGAAGAGCGAAATTTTTGTCTTCACTTCGTAAGGTTCGCCCTTGAAACCAGTCAGTTTGCTCTTGTAAGTCACGTCATTTTTACCAAGATCCGCAAAAACCTGGAAGTATGGAGTCTTGTCGAACTTTTTTATTTCTTTTTCTCTCTCGACTATTAGACGCAATCCAACAGACTGCACACGCCCTGCAGATAACCAGTTTTTGCCAAGTCTGTCCCAAAGTATTGGCGAAATCTGATAACCTACTATACGGTCAAGTATGCGTCTAGCTTGCTGTGACTTTACGAGGTTCACGCGCAGCTCGCCTGGGTTCTCAAGTGCTTCAAAAAGTGCCTTCTGCGTGATCTCATGGAAGACAATTCGCTTGAGCTTTTTCTTAAACTCGAAATTTGGCCAATTCTCGTCGACATCCCCAAGTACATACGCTATGTGGTAAGAGATGGACTCACCCTCACGATCCTCGTCTGTCGCCAATATGACGCTATTGTCATGCTTGCTGGCGAGGTCTAGGAGCTTTTGGACTACCTTTTGCTTCTCGGGGCTTATGTCGTAGACAGGCTTGAAGTCATGCTCGATGTCAATATTTATCTTCGCAGATGGTATGTCTCTGAAGTGTCCGACAGTCGCGTATACCTCGTATGGTTTATCTGCAGCTTTTAGGATGCGGTTAAATGTGCGGGCTTTTGTTGGTGATTCGACGACTATCAGAGTCATATGTTGCTACAAAAAGTTCATGCCGATAGGCCATTGACCTATCGGCATGAGTGAAATTAATTTACGAATTTTGCTCTTATTTGGTAAAGGACATATAGTCCAAGAAGACTACCGATGACCAGTCCGCCTATATTGAGGCTTACTACATTACTTACTATCCCAACAAGTACGTTGTAATATGAAAGGGTCCAGGCTTTCTTCTGCTTTTTGAAAAGGCCAGGTGCTGACATAATCATGAGAACGAGACTCACGACAGACAAGATAACGGGTATTATTCCAAGGCCGTTCAGCGATAGACTGGCTGTTGCTCCAAGCGCCATAAATGGTGCAAGTACAGTGCCCAGTCCAAGCAGTATGAGAAGTCCCGGTATGATGAGCACTATCCCGACCACGTTAAGAACTGCCATTATTTTTATAATTGTGTCTTTCCAATTTTCTGGTATAGCGAAGGGGGCTTTTGTGACCAGGTATTCTGTGCAGATTCTGTCAAATTCAGCTAGATAATAATTGATATCCTTTGGTGCGCTAGCATGCTGTGTTTGATCCATATAAATATAAATGTGTAATACTTGTACTATAGAAAGCCAAGTCATATCTGTCAATGGGAGACAAAAAGTAGCTTGCTGTATCAAACTATCACACAGAGTGTCTTTTTCTTTTGAGCAGCTTACTGTCTATAATTGATCTCCGAATGAGAGATCTTGCTTCAGCTTTCTCTGACTCACTACCAGATTCCTTTAGTATTTTCTCTGCTCTTGCCAGCGCTTCAGTCGTTAGCTTCTCATCTATCTCATCTTGGCCGTATGCCTTTGAGACTAGGATTTTCACCGACTTACCATCAGTCTGCGCAAACCCACCACCCAGTGCTAGGTCGACGACAACTCCATCTTCAGTGTACGTCGCAATGCCCTCCTCAAGATGGGCGAGTAGTGGCTGATGACCTGGTAATACCGTGATTTGCCCCAGGTCGGTGGGCAAGGTCACAGACTTCACCTCGACCTCCTTCACAATCTTTTCTGGTGTAATGATCTGCAATTTCATAACGAACAAAATTTCAATTTTCAAGATTCAACTCTCAAGTAATTATCAATTAATACAAACTTCCAATTTTCAATGAGAATTGTCAAGTAATGATCAACTAACAGTTATCAATTGAAAATTGAATCTCGGTAATTGGTAATTAAATCTTTATTACTTGATAATTGCTATTGGTAGTTTTGGCAATTGGTTTTCGATAATTGTTATTGGTAATTGATCATTGGACTTCCTCTATCCCCCCCTTCATATAAAAGGCTTGTTCTGACTTGCTATCATGCTTGCCGTCAAGGATCTCCTTGAATCCTCTCACTGTCTCTTCACGCTTCACATATCTTCCAGGTCGGCCTGTGAATGGCTCGGCCACAGACATAGGCTGTGTGAGGAATCTCTGGATTTTGCGTGCACGGGATACTGTCAGCTTGTCTTCTGCAGACAGCTCTTCCATACCAAGTATCGCAATGATGTCCTGCAGATCTTTGTATTTCTGCAGAGTCTTTAGCACTTCGCGCGCCACTGTGTAGTGCTCATCTCCGACGACTGACGGATCTAGGGCATTTGATGTCGACGTGAGTGGATCAATGGCTGGGAAAAGTCCTTGTTCAGACAGTGATCTCTCAAGTGAGATCGATGCATCAAGATGTGAAAACGTCACAACAGGTGCAGGATCTGTATAGTCATCAGCCGGCACGTACACAGCCTGGATAGATGTGATGGAGCCTTTTTTGGTTGATGTAATACGCTCTTGCAGGGCTGCCATTTCGCTAGCTAGTGTTGGCTGATACCCCACGGCTGATGGGATGCGGCCAAGAAGTGCCGACACTTCAGACCCAGCTTGAGCGAAGCGGAATATATTGTCGATGAAAAGTAGCGTGTCCATTCCCTTCTCCTCACGGAAATACTCTGCCATAGTCACGCCAGTCAATGCCACACGCAGTCTGTTGCCTGGAGGTTCGTTCATCTGACCAAATACGAGACAGGTTTTGTCTATTACTTTTGTTTCTTTCATTTCGTTCCATAGATCATTCCCTTCACGAGTGCGCTCACCGACTCCCGTAAACACTGATACTCCGCTGTGTACTTTTGCGACGTTGTGAATCATCTCCTGTATAGTCACAGTCTTGCCCACTCCTGCGCCTCCGAAGATTGCGACCTTGCCACCTTTGATAAATGGAGCAATAAGATCGATCACTTTGATACCAGTCTCAAAGATCTCTTGCTTGGCAGATTGGTCGGTGAACTTTGGTGCTTTCCTGTGTATTGGTAGGCGCTCCTTTGTCTTCACTTGTGGCCTCTCGTCAACTGGCTCACCAAGAACATTGAATATTCGGCCGAGCGTCTCCTCGCCGACTGGCACAGTAATGGGACCTTTTGTGTCTAGCACGTCTACACCTCTTGTTAGTCCATTCACGTCTCCCATAGCCACGCATCTGACTATCCCAGGCTCAAGGACAGACTGGACCTCGAGTACTCTCTCCTCACTATCATTTATCTTGACCAGTAGAGAATCGTACACCTTTGGTGTCTCTTTTTCTGGAAACTGCACATCAACGACTACTCCACGGATTGAAATAATTTTTCCTGTTCCCTTTTTCAT
>CAZATL010000026.1:5363-10441 GCA_964488055.1 uncultured Gammaproteobacteria bacterium
TCCTTCGCCGTAATCATATCGAGGAGCTCACTTGTGATCTTGGTCTGTCTTATCTTATTACCGACTAGTGTGAGCGAATATATCACGTCCTCTGCATTGTCTGTCGCATTTTTCATTGCCATCATACGCGCACTGTGCTCTACAGCCAGACTTGATATGATAGCCCCACGTATCTGCTCTGCTATATATGACTTTAGAAGTGAGTTTATTAGATTTTTTGGGTCTGGTTCGATGATTGTCTCTTTTGAGATGCTACCTTCGCTTTTTGCAAATGATTCCTTGGGAATGGGGAGAATTTGCGTGAGTGTGACTTCTGATTTTGTGATAGAGATATATTTCGTATATAGAAGACTTATCTTTCGATATTTTCTCGAACCAAATGCCTCGACAGCATAATCGAATATTGCTGAAGCATCGGCTAAAGGATTCACCGATGAATAGTCTGCCTTTATGTCTCTGTCGAATCTTGCGAGCATCTGAGCACCTTTACTACCTATTGTGACAAAGTCAGTCTTTGTAATGTCGATACTCTTCAGGACATACTTCAGGATATTCACGAGGAATGCACCACATAGTCCTTTGTTCGCTGATACAAATATCACAAGGTCGTGCGAAGTATCTGCAGCCTCGCTTTTGAAAAGTGGCGAGAGCGACGGGTCGACAGAGCCAGAGACCTTTGTGATGATCTCATACAAACTGTCTCTGTATGGTCTGCCACTGATTTCTTGTTCGACAGCCTTTTTCATCTTCACAGCTGACATGAGCTGCATCGCCTTTGTGATTTTCTTCACATTCTTCACTGATTTGATCTTTTTTCGTACTGATCTTAGATTCATAATAAGTTGTATTAGTGATTATTTGAATTTTTTCATGTTGAGCGGTTAGCGAAACATCCAGGTAATTCTCTTCCTGGATTCTTCGGTCGTCGCTTACGCTCCTACTCAGAATGACAAGATCATCTAATTGAATATAAATGTCTCTTATAGCGATAACAAATCTGATAATGCTATTGACTGACTATGATGTTTTTCTTGTTAGTTTTGCGCTAACTCACATTTACCGTCTCCACAATCTTCTTCAGTTCCTCTTCGTCCTCTTTGTCGATTATCTTTTTGGTGTTTATTTTGTCCATAAGTTTCTTACCTTGCACCTCCAGCTTCTCAAAAAGAGTCTCACTATATGCTCTGATTGAGGCAATTGGCAAACTGTCCATGAAGCCTTGTGAAAGCGCCCAGAGCATGACTACTTCGCTTGCCAGGTCAAGTGGGTGGTTCTTGTTTTGTTTTAGGATCTCTGTGGCTCTTGCTCCACGGCTTAAGAATTTCTTCGTTTCGGGATCGAGATCAGAGTCAAACTGCGCGAATGCTGCAAGCTCTCTATATTGAGCAAGATCAAGCTTCAACTTGCCTGCTACCTGCTTCATAGCTTTGGTTTGGGCGGAACCACCAACTCTTGACACTGACAGTCCTACGTTTATAGCTGGTCTTATACCTGCATTGAAGAGATCACTCTCCAAGAATATCTGGCCGTCGGTGATTGATATTACATTTGTTGGAATGTATGCAGACACGTCATTTTCGAGTGTTTCAATCACAGGTAGTGCTGTGATTGATCCTCCACCGTACTTCTCGTCTAGCCTGCAAGCTCTTTCAAGCAATCTCGAGTGCAGATAGAAGACGTCACCTGGATATGCCTCGCGTCCTGCGGGACGTCTCAAGATGAGTGATATTTGCCTATATGCATAAGCATGCTTTGTGAGATCGTCAAAGACAACAAGTACATCCTTACCCTTTGACATAAAGTATTCGGCTATGGCTGTCGCACTGTAAGGAGCGATGTACTGTGTGGCAGCAGGGTCAGATGACGTGGCCTTCACGATCACGGTATAGTCGAGTGCTCCATGCTCCTTCAGTAGCTCATTTATGGCTGCAACACGAGCGGTCTTTTGTCCTATGGCACAGTATATGCATATCACGTCCTGGCCCTTTTGTGAAAGAATTGCGTCTATACAGAGTGTGGTTTTCCCTGTACCACGGTCCCCTATCACAAGTTCGCGCTGTCCACGACCTATTGGCACAAGGGCGTCAACTGCTGCAATGCCAGTGTGAAGAGGCACACTCACACTCTTTCTCTTCACGACGCCTGGTGCGATCCTCTCGACAGGCATTCTTATATCAGATTTTATTTTTTCTTTCCCATCGACTGGGTTGCCAAGAGCATCAACTACTCGCCCGATTATTTCATCAGACACTGGTATAGATAGCGTGTAGCCTGTGGCTTTGATTTCTGATCCAGACAAGATGTCTTCGTACTCACCAAGCACGATGATCCCCACACTACTTTCTGTCAAGTCTACAGCCATGCCCTGTGCCCCAGTCTCAAACTCCACAAGCTCTCCATAAGACACCTTATCAAGGCCAACTGCAGTCACGATACCATCTTTGATTTCTTGTACATATCCGACTTCAAGCACATCTTTTCCCTTTCGAAGTTCATCAAGTGAGATCTCCTTCTCAATGGATTTTATTATGCTGTCTGCTAGTTGATTGCTCATATGTGTTTACTGGAAATTCTGAAGTATGCGAGTGCGCAATGAATAATCATATTTGGATGACCCAATCTCAACGATGAAGCCTGCAATCAGATTCTTGTCTATTACGACTTCGATATCTTTGCCAGCTAGATCGCTTACTTTTGAGATGATACTCGTCTTCTCCTCGTCTGTGAGAATGTGAGCTGCCTTGAGAATGGCCCTAGATTGAGACTTTTCTATTTCGGAGTTTATGACCTTTCTCAATTTATCTTTTAGGTCTTGTGATATTTTCATAAAGAATAGAATCAGCAATTTTCAGTTAGCAATAAACTCGTGGCGAAATAAAATAACTAGCGTCATCTCGACTCCTTAAGCGTTAGCGCAAGGGTGGAGAGATCTCTTGTTTGGTGCTAGTGCCCCTCGTCTCTAGATCCTGACTTTCGTCAGGAAGTCATATCATTGTTATTTCGCTACAAGTCTACTGACAATTGAACATTGAAAATTACTTGGCAATTGTCATTGGCCCTTGACTATTTGACAGTCACTTTTCCTCAATTATGCTCTTTGTAATTTTTTTTCTTGTTTCATCATCTAGTGATTCAGATAGCGACTTGAAAAGTGCATTTTTTGCTGCAACTTTCACATAAGCCTCAAGCTCCTCTTTCGCTTTTCGACGCTCCTCGTCTATCATTTCTTTGCCACTTATCACAAGATCGTCTGCTTGCTTTTTTGCTTTTACAAGGAGCTCTGTCTTTAGCTCCTCTGCATATTTCTTCGACTCGCTTACGAGCTCCTTTTGTTTTGCATTCATACTCTTGACCATTGCATCCTTCTCATTCTCAATAGACTTTTTTGCATTTTCTATCTCGACAGTCAGATCATGTCTCTTCTTTTCTTCATCTTTTTGCTTTTTTATGTACGCAAGTAGCGGTCCAGCCACAAACTTCTGGAATATGAAATAAAAAATTGCAAAATTCACGATCTGCGCTATGAGCAGTCTGATATCAAGTCCTAGTGCCTCCATATATTATTATTTTAATGTCATGTTGAGCTTGCCGAAACATGACTAACGTGCTTATCAAAAACCAAACTTCTCGACTTCGCTCGAAGTATATTCTAACTTTAAACTGAATTATCCACCTATTCCGAATTTGATCATGATTGCTACGACGAATGCAAAAATGATGACTGATTCTGCAAATGCGATAGATAGAATCATGTTGGTCTGAATGGCTGGCGTTGCTTCGGGATTTCGTCCAATAGACTCCATGGCCTTTGATCCGATGAGTCCCATAGCTAGTGCTGGTGCGATCGACCCTACACCGATTGCAATAGCAGTTGCGATTAGTTTTGCTGATTCTGCTTCCATAAATATAATTACAAAATTATAAAATTTAAAAAATATAAAAATAATTTTTACTTTTATATTTTTTTATTTTTATTGTATTTTTTAATGTTGTGCTTTCTGTGTCGCCATACCGATCAACACTGTTGATATCATTGTAAAAACAAGCGCCTGTATCGCCCCTGCCATGATCTCAAGAGTGAAAAATGGAACAAGTATGAATGATGCAATAGGTGGTAAAAGTGCCGCCACTATCGTGATCAGAATTTCTCCAGCCAGTATGTTCCCAAAAAGTCTGAATGCAAATGACAGTATCCTTGCGAACTCCGAGATAAGCTCTAGTATACCGACAAATGCCATGATGGGACTTGAGAAATTGAAGAACTTTTTGAGATATCCTAGTCCGTTGTACTTGAATCCGTAAAATTGCACAAAAAATACCGTGATAAGTGCAAGTGCAATCGTTGCATTAAGATCTGCATTGTTTGATCTGAAAAGCGGTATCTTGCTCACCTCATGTTTATCATTCTCCGTATCAGCTGTTTTATTTGCTTCTCCTTCCGATTTACTTTCATGAATTTCCTGTTCACTGTCAACTATGTTTGTCTGACGACTGACTACTGTCGCCTGACTACTCTCAATCACAAACGGCTTCACCAGTACACTCCCAACCGTTGGCATTATGCCTAGCCAGTTATTGAATAGTATGTAAAAGAAATATGCACCTAAGAGTGGATAAAAGTATGTTACTTTGTCATGAAGCACGCTCTCTATGAGATTGTGAATGTAGGTGAAGAAAAGGTTTAGTAAGTAGAAAAGTCTCGACTTGTTTCGCTTTTTTATTGACTTTGCGTAATAGATACCAATAAGAAGAAAAAGCAACATTGCAATCCACGAGAATATAAGCGAGTTTGTAACAGGAAAACCTGCTATCTCAAATATAGGCTCTGCTTTGACGCTTATATGAATGCCACTAGTCATAAAATTAGTACAAATTATGGGTTTTATACCCCAACCCACTCTTGTCATAGCAAGGGATCCCTCCCTTCGACTTACGCTCAGGGTAAACTCTCGCTCGGGATGACACTTCGACTTCGCTCAGTGCAGGCTCCTTGTGCTGATACTTCGAGGCTAATGCCTCGCAGGAGCGTCATTTTGCGAGGCTAATTGTAACACAGCTCTCCTAATGTAATACAAACA
>CAZATL010000026.1:10541-16577 GCA_964488055.1 uncultured Gammaproteobacteria bacterium
GAGCGTCATTTTGCGAGGCTAATTGTAACACAGCTCTCCTAATGTAATACAAACAATTTCTAATTGATCTAATTTCTAAATTCTGAACAATGTATTTTTCTAACGAACATCTTCAGTTATATGTATTGTGATTTGTTTAGATAATTAGGTAATTAGAAATTAGGAATTTTGAGCATACTTCTTCAAATCTACACAATTATCAATCATAAAGACTAGGCCTTCGTCTCTTTTGCTAACCTGGCCCTTGGCAAGGATCACCACGTGTGGTTTTAGCACATCTACCACTCTTTCGTATGTTTTTGGGAAGACTACGGCGTCAAGCTTTGATGTGCCATCAGACATCGTGAGCATGGCCATGAGTTTGCTATCTTTTTTTGTTTTAACAATCTTCATGATTGATATCTCTCCAGCCAGTATGAACTTGTTTCCTACAGATTCATCATTGATATCCTTGATGCTTGTCGAGGTCTTCGACTTTATGATATTTGTGTATGGATCAAGAGGGTTTTGGGTAAGTAAGAAGCCAATTAGCTCCCTTTCATACTCCGCTATACTCTCATCTGGCACCTCTGGCACACTAACAAGATTGTCGCTAGTCTCCAGATTGTCACTCACGCCAAAGAGATCATTTTGGCCGTGCTCAAATGACTCTTTTTGTCTTTGGACTCTAGCTACCATCTCTGGGAATGAGTAAAGAAGTGTGGCTATGTTGCCATACTTCTTGAAGGCACCTACCTTGATTAGTGATTCTAGTGTCTTCTTATTTACCTTGCGAAGATCAACCTTGTTTAGGAAATCGGTGAAAGATACAAAGTCTCCAGTACTTCTAGCTTGTATGATCGAGTCTATCGCAGCACTTCCTACATTTTTTATGGCAGATAGACCGAATCTTATCGATTTACCTTCTATAGAGAATTCATTCTGCGATTTGTTTATGTCTGGAGGCAGCACTTCAATGTTTTGTGCTTTGCAGTCTTCAAGAGCCGCGGACATCTTGATCTCGCGAAGCGGGCCTGACGCACCCGCAAGCTCGGCCGTTAGGAGCGACGTCATATACTCTATCGGGTAGTTTGCCTTCATGTAGGCTGTCCAGTATGCAATGAGAGCGTATGACGCGGCGTGCGATTTGTTGAAGCCGTATGCTGCGAACTTCTCAATGAATCCGAAAATATCATCTGCTAGCTTCTTGCTATATCCATGGTCGATGCACCCTTTGATAAATTGTACTTTGCCCTTCTCCATAAGAGCTTTCTTTTTCTTGCCCACAGCCATACGAAGAAGATCTGCTTGTGACTTGCTAAAGTGTGCCATCACAACTGCGATATCTATGACCTGCTCTTGATATACGAGTATTCCGTATGTCTCCTCGAGTACTACCTTGAGATCTTTGTGAGGATACGTGACTGACTTTGGGTTTCTCTTTCCTTCGATGAATGTGGGAATAAGATCCATGGGACCTGGTCTGTAGAGCGCGACCATGGCTGTGATGTCTGTTAGTTTGTTTGGCTCAAGATCCTTGGCGAGTCTTCGCATGCCCCCAGACTCAAGCTGGAAGACTCCGACGGTTCGACCACTACTGATGAGCTCATAAGTCTTTGTATCATCAAGCTTCACTTCGTGGATATCTATGTCCTCACCCTTCGTCTGTTTCACGAATTTGAGAGCTGATTCTATGATGCTCAAGTTTCGAAGTCCCAAGATGTCTGCCTTCACGAGTCCGACGGCTTTGTTGTCAGACACAGCATTTAGGTCTAGTGAATACATATCATATTGTGTGATGATCTTGCCACCATTTGGTTCGTGCTGAATAGGGATGTGTTCTATAATAGGCCTATCAGACACAATGAGCCCAGCTGCATGGACTGACGCGTGGCGAGGCAAGCTCTCGAGCTTCTTTGATATATCAATGATTTGCCGAGTCTCCTCTTCGCCGTCATAGGCGAGCTTTAGCTCTGCCGACTCGGCTATCGCCTTGTCTAGCGTAATGTGGAACCCTTGCTTGCCGATTGGAATCATTTTTGCGATTCTGTCACCTGTCCCGTAGGAGTGACCGAGCGCTCGCCCCACGTCTCGCACCACCATTCGCGCTTCCATTGTCCCAAACGTAATGATCTGTGCCACTCTGTCCTCTCCGTATCTAGTCGCGATGTACCTTACCACTTCTTCACGCCTCGTGTCTGCAAAATCTATGTCGATATCAGGTGGGGTTGGTCGCTCAGGATTCAGGAATCTTTCAAATGGAAGATTGTAATCTAGCGGATTTATGTCTGTGATTCGAAGAACATATGCGACAAGTGACCCAGCAGCAGATCCACGGCCAGGTCCGACTGCTATGCCCTGTGCTTTTGCCCAGTTGACAACATCTTGCACAAAGAGGAAGTAAGGCGCGTATCCTTTGCCATTTATAATGCCAAGTTCATACTTGATGCGCTCGTTCACTGTGTCTTGGTTGTATTCCTTCACTCTACCGATCCGCTCATCTACAAGCTGTGCTAGATGTTGCTCATTTGTCATGCCACTTGGCAGTGGATACTTGGGTAGGATGAGCTTGCCATATGGTATCTCGACATTACACATGTCAGCTATCTTTTGTGTATTTTCTATAGCGTCTGGGATGTCGGCAAATAGCACCTCCATCTCACTTTGCGACTTGAAGTAGTAGTCGGGATGCTCCATCATACTACCTGGTCTATCTTTCTCAAACACCACTCTCTGGGCTCCGATGCACATGAGCACCTCATGAGCATACGAGTCATCTGCCTCAAGATAATGCACATTGGCGGACGCTACTACAGGTATACCGTGATCTCTTGCATGTCTCAAGAGCTTTTTATTTAGCTCCTCAAGTAGGTCCATACCAGGATGGCGTTCGAGCGTGATATAGAAATTAGACTCAAATATTTGGAGCATCTTCTTGGTGTAGTTTTCTGCTTTTATTATTTCGTCATTGGCTATGTACGTGCCTAGCTCACTTTTCGCAGGAGAACCGGAGAGTGCTATTATGCCTTCATGATACCTCTCCAGCAGGTCAAAGTCGATGCGTGCCTGATAATGCAGTCCCTCTAGGTGGGCGTACGAAACTATTTTTACGAGATTTTTGTATCCGACCACGTCCCTTGCGATAAGGACGAGTGAATATGCGTCCCTGGAATCGCCTGATTGCTTATCTAGTCTAGAGCCTCCTGCCTTGTATACTTCACAACCTATGATTGGCTTTATGCCAGCATCCTTACATGCCATGAAGAACTTGAACACGCCATACATAGCTCCATAGTCAGTGATTGCAATCGCGTTCATACCCATCTCCTTTGCTTTTGCGATAGCCTTTTTCATGCGAGTCATCCCGCGAAGGAGCGACCATTCTGTATGGATGTTGAGATGAATGAAAGACATAAGTCAATTAGCAATATTCAATATTAGGCTTGTAGCGAAATAGGCTAGTAGGCGTCATCCCGATCCGCCAACTGGCGGAGAGGGATCCCTTGTTTGAGTAAAAATTACAATTTATTAGATCCTGACTTCCGTCATGAAATCAAAGTTTTATATTTCGCTTCAAGTTAAACATCCATTTTTCAATGTTTCTGATTACTCTGCAATGGTACTACGAAAGTTAGTGTATATCCAATAACTTTCTGATATCAGCGACTGACTTACTGGGATTGTCTTCGTCAAATTGCACTGCCTGCCAGCCAAAGTCGCGCGCAGCTTCACAGTTTTTCTCAAGATCATCAACGAGGAGCACTCTCTCCTTTGGCACCTTTATGAGTGACTGTGCATACTCGAATATCACCCTGTCTGGCTTTTTCATTCTTATTTCTGACGAGTCAACTATGTGCCTATACTTAGCATTTGGGATAGTACCTTTCAATATGTTGAGCCTTATGATGCCTTTCTCTGCATTTGATAGGAGACCAATACCTATATTCGATTTTTCCAGTTCGGCTATGAGGTCGTGAATGGACTCTACCGGTTTGTTTAGCCCTACTCTGAACTTGTCCCATTCAAGTCCAAGGAGATGCCTTGAGTTCGTTTCCTCACAGATTGCTCTCCACACTTCGCTTTGTTCTTCTTTGCCAAGGACTAGATTCTCGATGTGTCTGATCCATACTTCGTGTGCCTTCTCTTTGTCTACGCCATGGATTCTCTCAAGCTCTTCAAACTGATGCTTGAAATGGAGAATGACTCCCCCCACATCGAAATAAACGAATTTGATTTTGTTTTTCATAGTTTATTTATTGTTCGAGCGAGTCTACTTATTGTAGACGAGTCGAGAACTACCAGCTTACACTTGTGACTTCTTGCCTAATCGGCTGCGAAGGATATTGGTATGGCTTGCTAATATGGTTCGAACGATCCGCCAGCTGGCGGAGTGAGAACTACCCCATATTTTGCAACTTCTCGACTTCGTCGCGTCTAACGCGACTTCGCTCGAAGGGTAAATGCAATACCTCTCGCACTTGGCTTTCTCTGTCGCCTGACCGCTACGAGCTTGATACTACTGACCACTGTCACCTGACACCTGACAACTCCTTTTCAATTCCTGCTCTCACAGTCTGTGCGTCGGCTTGGCCTTTCATCTCTTTCATAACTTGACCCAACAGGAACATGATGGCATTTGTCTTACCAGACTTGTAGTCAGCTACTGACTTTTCGTTTGACATTAATACTTTTGAAATCGCAGCAGACAGTTGTTCGCTATTTGTTTCTTTGGGTTTTAGTAATTCAATAAGTTTATTGGAAAATTCTTCTGGCTGAATATCAGTTGATATTTTCTTATTCAAAATAGCGTTTGCAACAACCTGACTTGCAGTAATACCACTGCTACTATTCATACTTGAGTATTTTGGATCAAAATTCCCAAATACTTTTTCATGGTAATCTGCAATTGCACCATCTCTCGTAAGGCTTATGGCATCTTGAATTCGAACTCCAAGCTTGCAGTACTTTTTGACTTTCTCACTTGGCAATTCTGGCAGAGTTGACTTTATTTCGGCAAGGTAATCATCAGCGAATGTCATAGGTGGTATGTCAGGCTCCGGGAAGTATCTATAGTCGTGTGCATCTTCTTTTGATCTTTGAGAAAATGTTATTGCTTTGTCCTCGTTCCAGCCTCTTGTTTCTTGATCTGGCAGCTCACCCTTCTCGAGTATCTCTGTTTGCCTCATCACCTCGAAATCTATGGCCTTTTTTACGTAATTGAATGAATTTATGTTCTTTACCTCCACTTTATACTTCGGGAATGGCAATGCGTGCCAGTCTGCAGGCTCACTGTCACCCGAGTACTCACGCACCGAGATATTTGGCTCGAGTCTCATACTACCCTTCTCCATATCTGCCGTAGATACGTCAAGATATGTGATGATCGTGTGGATTTCCTGAAGGTATGCTTTCACCTCATCACTGCTATCAAAGTCGGCTTCCGTTACGATCTCGACAAGTGGTACGCCAGACCTGTTGAAGTCCATCACGCTATCGCTACCTGCGTGGATGAGCTTACCAGTGTCTTCCTCAAGGTGCACTCTGTGTATTCGGAATGACTTCTCGACATATTCATTTTTTTCATTTTTTACAAATAGACTGACTCTGCCATCCACTCCTATTGGCTCATCATACTGACTTATCTGATAACCTTTTGGTAGATCTGGATAGAAGTAGTGCTTCCTGTCGAAATGAGAGACTTTGTTGATCTTGCAGCCTAAGGCTTGCGCGATTTTGATAGTGTATTCGACTGCCTTTTTGTTTGGCACGGGTAGAGCTCCAGGTAGACCCAGACATACCGGACATGTATTTTCGTTTGGTTTGCATGTCTGCCAAGATGCATCACACTGACAGAACATCTTCGACTTTGTCGATAGTTCGACATGCATCTCAAGGCCTATAAGGGGTCTATAATATTTCATAAATCAAATATCAATTTTCAATGACAATAATCAAGTAATTTTCAATATTTTGAATTCCTGAACTCGATTCAGGATCTCAATCAATCATAGACCCTGACTTTCGTCAGGGATTCAATTTATAATTCCTCATCACAAC
>CAZATL010000027.1:0-15225 GCA_964488055.1 uncultured Gammaproteobacteria bacterium
CTATTCGCGCGAATAGGAGAATAGAAGAGTGCTCTTCGACCTCCGGAAATCGTTAGAGCTATATGTTTTTATCTCAAAAATAGAGTGTAATTCACATTGAGACTTCGGTAGGTATAACCTATACTATAGGTATTATGGGTAATATGTACGAAGAACGACCAACATACATACGTAGTCTTGCCGGACTTGAGCATAATCCTAGAGGACCAACAAGAATGCCTCTTGCTGCTACAAAGAGTGTATCTGTCGAGCGATTTGTAGATTACTTCAAACAAGGAGGTCACGCAGTGGTGTTGGGTGTAGATTTTGATACTGTTATGAAAATGCAAGGTGTTGCGGGTAGATCATCTGCAAACCAAATATTACGTGAGCATAGACTATTGAATTTAGTAAAGAGCCCTTATGTAATGCCAAGTCGAGGATTAGTTTCGATGGTGATTGGCACAGATGAGCACATCGGTTTTCTTATGCCAAGAATGCAAGTACCGATTTTTGAAGGCATGCCAAGAGAAGATTTGTCTAGATGTATATTACAAATTGGAAAAGCAATAGATGATACCCACTTGAGTGGTGTCACGCATGGAGACATTCACGACGGTAACATACTGTATGATCCATTAACTCGCAATTATTTGCTGGCAGATTTTAGTACTGGTGAATTTTCAAATAAAAAATCTGGATCAAGATTCAGATCAAGATGCATATCTGATAGGACATACTTCATCCAGACAGTCGTTGAGATTGTAGCGAGAAAATTTGGACTAATAGCGAGTGAAGATAAACGTAATTTTTCTATCAATGATATGAGGGATATATATGGGCAGGAAACTAGAATTGGCCAATTCCTTGAAGGATATAGGGAGCAATATGAAAATTATGACAGATTTGGTAGTGAATCGAAATTGAGCGAAGTTCTTCTTAGGTTAGTGAACGATGATTTTTCAGAACAATAGGTATAACTAGACTAAATATTAACCCAAATGTTTTCTTCTAGGCAATTCAGACATCTTAAATATCTACATCATCTGATGTATATACCCTTACTTCCATACCATAAGACATAGAGGCGAGTGAATACACTTGGCAAGAGATAAAAAATATCCAAGACCAGAAATGATCACTTATTTCTTCGCCACTACCCCCTTATGCGACCAAGACAAAAAATACACTATTCTCCTATTCGCGCGCAGTGCCCTTCCGTAGTCTATGACGTAGGAGGGAATAGGAGAATAGTAAGTATAAGTGATCAGAACATTTCTCTAGTTGTTATAATGTCCCACATATGATCATCTCCAAATCTGAATACATGCTATATCTTCGACATCCTGGGATGCTTTGGCTCAAGAAACATGACAAAAGTAAACTCCCAGTCGTGAGTGAGTCACTTCAGGCTATGTTTGATGATGGACACCTCTTTGAAGAGTATGCGAATAGATTATTCCCAGATGCAGTGAGTGTCGGGTTTGATGACTATCACAGCTACCTTACGATGCCTGGGCGTACCAGAATGCAGATCGAGTCTGGTGCAGATACTATCCTGCAGGGCAGGATGGAGGCAGGTAGCATCACCTGCATTTTCGATGTGATAGAGAGAGCGGGAGATTTGGAGTACGACCTTATCGAGATAAAATCTAGCACAGAAGTGAAAGATGATCATATAAGTGATCTAGCATTTCAGACTTGCGTGCTCGAGGACGCAGGAATAAAAGTAAGAAAAATATTTGTGATTCATGTGAATACAGATTATGTAAGACATGGAGAGATAGACATAGAGAGCATAAGTAGAAAAACGGAAGTAACCGAAAAAGTGAAATCTAAGATAGATGAAACACGCATAAATATCGAGAAAGCACTCGAGGTGGCGAGGTCCAAATCTCCGCCAGATTTCTCGCCTCGACATGCCAAGCAGGGAGCGCTGCAGGAGTGGATGGACATTTATCATCTTTTCTATCCAGAGAAGCACACACACCCCATCTCGAAACTTACCAGAGTGAACGCAAAGCTCATGGGTGAGCTCGAGGACCTAGGCGTAGCTCGTATACAAGATATCCCAGATACCGTCAATCTAAACGAAAAGCAAAGATCCCAAGTCAGGGTCACAAAGCACGACAAAAGAATAATAGAGAAAGAAAAGATAAGGGAGTTTCTAGGTAGTCTCACCTACCCACTATATTTCTTCGATTATGAAACGTTCTCATCTGTCATCCCGCCATTTGATGGGTTACGTCCATACCAACAAATGCCATTCCAATACTCGCTACATAGGAAAGATACCCCTGACCCAGGTCTCCATCACGCAGAGTATTTACATCTTGAGAATACACATCCTGGTTTGCCACTTCTCAAGAAGCTAAAGGAAGATATTGGAGACAAAGGGAGCGTCATAGTTTGGTATGAGCCTTTTGAGAAAGGGAGGAACGAAGAGCTTGGGAAAATGTTCCCAGAGTATGCACAGCTTATGGGCGATCTAAACGGAAGAATCGTAGACCTCATGACACCATTTGCCAATCAATGGTACATGGATAAGGATTTTTTTGGTAGTGCGTCTATCAAAAAGGTCTTACCAGTACTGATAAGTGACCTATCATATGAGAAGCTAAATATCAAAGAAGGCGCCACAGCATCCCGCGTCTGGACAGAGACAATACTAGAGGGCAAGAATATAGACAAAAAAGACAAAATCATGCAAGATCTACTCGACTACTGTCGCCTAGACACGCTTGCCATGGTGCAACTCTACGACTTCTTGAGAAGTGAAGTGTGAATATTCTGATCTTCATAAAGAGACTCCTATCTCGAGTGGTTTCTTTGGATATGTGCCGGCATCTGCATACCAATCTTTTATATCAACACCTTTTACAGTGTCGTTTGCAGACAGATCAAGGACAATCGGAGTATGATCTTTGCACTCTACAGATAGTCCACATGCAATAGCAGGTGTATAGCTTCCGCCGAACTCTGCGCCAACTTCAGCATTTGATGTCCACGCAAAGATGACGTATTTTGCTGGTGCAATTGCACCTGTTACTTGATAATTCATATCGTTGTCCTCTGTTTCTGTGCAATACTTTGGTCCCTGAATCATGCCAGGACCTGCATATTCGTAGAGACAAATCTTTAGGGAAGGCACGAAACTGGATGGATAACCAAGAGAACCTGAAATGGTTTTTGTGGCTGGGGTTTCGGGCTTGGTAGAGGGAGTGATCTCAACATCACTTTTTGTTGGTTCGGGAATAGGTGATGGCGATAAAGTGATTTCTATTTGTTCACTTGCAGTAATATTCTTTGGTACTATTTTATAGTTGCTATAGAAATAATATCCGAATACTGCGAGAGAACAAATTAGTACTCCGATGGCAATTCCGACAAATAATTTCATAGTTTTATTAAATATTTATATAATGCTGATTATATAAGGACATTGCTAATATATTGTGACTATTTCATCAGCGCACCCAAACTACTCCATTTTTGTCGACAGGATACCTACCAGTCAGACATCCCCCACAGCCCCCATTTACGAGGAATATGTCTTTCAGATCTTTTGGAATTTTTATGAGCTTGGTCTGGAATCTCGCCCTTATGAAGCCTTTGTGGCTAATGTAGTTGACGCTTGTGGCACCGATTTTTTTGGCAATTTTTTGGCTGTTGCTTTGGAGCTTGGACGCGATGAGTTCCTCTTTGGTACGCATACTTACACCGAGGTGACATGGATGTGTGACTGGTGGGAAGCCGACTATCCAGTGCACCTCTCTTGCTCCCATCGACATTATAGCTTTTGTGATATTTGTGGATACATTTGAGCGGACAATGGAGTCGTCACCTACGACGACCACCGCATCCTTCCAAATGCGCTGATCGGCGACTAGTGACAGTTTACCAAGCACCTTCCTCTGAACTCTCTTTTTCTGATCGTCGCGCATGAAAAGCCTCTCCTGACCATTCACGTCAAAGTGATCTCTGATGATGACCTGTCTATAAGGCACTCCAACTTTGTTGGCATATCCCATCGCTACAGATATCCCAGAATCAGGTAAACCAACAACAAAATCAGCGTGTTTTATGGGTGATTCACTAGCAAGTATCTCTCCACACTTCTCCCGAAACGCCAGAAGTGACAGCCAGCTCGATGGATGGCGACCATCATTCTCATTTTCCTTGGTTGGTAAGAGTGAATTGGGTCTTCCAAAGTACGCCCATTCGAAGTCACAGAAGTGACCTCCACTTCCTTGCCCTCTCTTTATCACGCTTACCCCGCCTGCATCTATCTTGATGATCTCACCTCTTTTTATCTCGCGTGTCACAGTAGCTCCCACCTTGTCAAGGGCGTGTGTTTCCGATGCGACAATATATTTGTCTGTGAGCTGTCCTAGCACTAGTGGTCTTATGCCGTGCTCGTCCCTTGCGACAAAAAGCTTGTCTTCTATTCCTATCATGAGACTATATGCGCCTTTCACCTGCGACAGTGCTTGAATCACTCTCTTCTCTATGCTGACACCATCCGTCTGAGCGAGTAGTTCTGCGAAAAGATAAGTGTCGCTTATACCTGGTGGAAACTTCTTTCTTACTAGTTTTCTGATCTGATCTGTTGCAACAAATTCGCCATTATGGGCAATAGCCATCTTCACTCCTTCTTTTGAGGACACTATACAAGGCTGCAGGTTGCGTTTATCATAGCCCCCGTTTGTGCCATATCTGCAATGTACGATTACCCATTGGCATGGTTTGTCTAATTTTTCAACAACTCTTGGTCTGAAAATTTCCTTCAGATGGCCACTACCCCGAAAGTATTCGATCTCGCCTCTTGTCTTCATGGCTATTCCAGCGCCCTGTTGCCCCCTATGCTGCACACCGCCCGCTGCAGTAAGTGCCAAAGGTAGTTCTCTTGAGTATGTTTTGTTGTAGATCGCGACTATTCCGCATTTTTCCTGAATGAGTTTGTCGTGAGTTAGTAGTAGATCTGTTTTTGCATTCATAGCTTGTTACTCATGGGCATATTGCACTTATGAGTTTCGACGATTTTGCCTATCAATCTATGAAAATAGTGTGAATTTATATCCACACTATAGCAGTGGTATGACCAATGTCAAATTAACCAACCACTTCGATGTCATTTGTCTAAGAGTATCTATGTATACTATAGCGACAGTAGCTAGAATAATAGACTATTATGTATACAAACCTATGGCTAAGGTAGATTTAGTAACAAGAAAAGAAGTGACAGATCTCGGAGAGCGATACAGAATAATCGAAACTCCAAGTGGTTGTGTGCCAACAGAACTATTTCGTGGCAATGGACCACATGCTCACTATTTTTTCCCAGGTTTTTTCTCACCGAATTATTTGGATGCTAAAGACCATCCGATGAGCTATTGGGACTACACTAGGATTGGTTTGCAAGGCCAATATACTTCAGATGATCGTCCTACGATTGGGACTAGCTCACAACCTGGGATAACGCACCAGCAGATAAAGAGAGATGGAGGAAAAACAAAAAGAAATATTGGCGATCATCCCGAAGCATTTGTAAGTGTACTAGACTACTTTGCTGGAGAGATGCCAGTGGGCATAAGAAAGATTTATCTACATTTTCATTCTCTTGGGTGTCAGGGTGGACTTCTGGCAGGTGGAAAAAAATTCGGAACACACATGTCCTTGTTAAATGGCTGGTGTGATAATCACAATATCAATCCAGAGAACGTGGAGCTAGTTTTTCATCATCTAGCTGCCCAGGCAAATAAGGATCTTATTCCAAGAATCTGGGCACTATTGCCACTTAAAATGACTGGTAGATCAATAGGCGGAAAAGCTGGAATATTTGCGCAACAATTCGTATTGTCTCAACTTAAACGTGAATGTAGGATGTTTGATGATGGATACTTTAGAAATGCTGCCAAGCTCTGTGATCCAGAGACAACTCAGAGACACCTCATGTCGCTACTTGATGAGTTTCAATATGTAGAGTTGTTAGAGCAATGTCAGGTCAATGGTTTCAGAACAAACCTAATTTACTCACCAAATGACGGTATGGTAAACACAAATAGAGTCTTAGAATTTGGTGAAAGAATCCGAAGATTGCGAAATGGCACTGTGATCTCGTTGTCACAGCGCTCATCGCATACAGAGCACCGCAACCCAAGCTCTACAGAAGTGGTAGGTGCCATAATGAAAATAGTTCGTGATACATCAGTAGAGGGAGAAGTATATAGAAAATAAAAGTAAGATTTATTGTAAGTGCTATTTTTATGACTTCATCATATCCAAAGCGCTTCTACGCATACATTAAAGTAGTTTTATCCCAAGCTTTTGCGGAGTTTGGCTGCACTTTCTATATACTTTGACGGATCACGACCCTTTAGGATGCAATCAACGATTTGCCCAGATAGCAAGACATGCTCTTTCTCCTCTTTTGTATTTGGGCCGAGTGGTTCGCCCAGGTACTCCTCTATCGCAGGTATCTCTTTCTCAAGACTTGAGATACCAAGCTCCGAAATACTGTCTTTGCGAAGATACCTACCAGCTTGCTTGAGAGCACCTCTGAAGCCTGGGTAATATTTCTCAAGGTCAAGGAGATGTCCGTCTCTCTTTGCCCTTGTGAGTCCTTGTCCGACCCCAAATAGCTCAGGTGGGATGCCGAGTGAATAGCAACTACCTGTGAAGCTTATGGCACGTGGAAGCTTCACCTTACCAAGAGTCCTTGAGTATCCGAAGAGTCCTATGTGCTGTACTCGCTCGCGTCTTTGGGGGAAGTGGGCAGCGACATATTGGACTTTGGGCGCGATACTCTCAACCGTTTCGCGATATGGCTTCTCAAATGCTTCAATAAGACGCAATATGATCTCGTGGTCTTTCTTCTGTAGCAAAATAGTATTGTATTTATTGATTTTTTTCTCGATTTCATTTATGCCATCTCTCACCATACCCATAGGATAATCGTAACGGAATGATGATTGGATACAGATGGTACGTATCCCTGCAAATTCTTTCATAAATTCATTCGCTTTGTCAGGTCTCAAACCTCCTCGGAACGGGAGTACTCCGGGGCCGATGATCGTGAAAGTCTTAATTTTCGTTTCTTTCTCGAATTTTTTGTATTCTGACAAAGCCCATTTGATAGCTAGGGTGGTGGCGACTATCCCAGAGTTTAGTGATGGGTCAGATCTTGCTACAAAAGGTCGAAGGTACTTAGGAGTTACCCCATTTGACTTTTTTAGCTTAGTTACATATTCGGTCAATATTCTTTTAGAATTCAGGATAGTTTCTACACTTTCAAAAAGTGGTATTACCTCAAGATCCATAGAGCTATCTTTATTTTTATCACTGAGTGAGCGCATAGTGTTAGACATATTCTCAAACATTTGGTGCACATCAATCAAATCTTTCGCGCTCTCGGTGAGTGGGAGTATCACCTCAAAAAGTGGTGGTGAGTAAAGTTTGGCTCGTTTTGCTATTTCCCTGGCAGACAAGATCACAAGAAATGCACGACCCAAGCGGAATCCAGACTCTACGCGTGGATTTGGGATTCGAAATGTCAGAAAGACATCTTTACCTATTTGATTTTTACTAAAAAAGTCATGATACTTGCCATATAGCCTCTCGATCACAGACTCGTCAACAAGTTTCCCCTCCCAGTCCCACATACACTCGTGTTGCCCAAAGTCCTGAAGGAGTCTGACGCACTCTTTTGGCTCGTGGTGGGTCTTTATCATGGGGGCATCGTGCCAGTAGGGAGTCCCAGCATTGTCTGGATGCTGTGTGAACATGATCTTTGGGATTTTTCTCATAGTGTTTGGGCACTAAATTATAACCTACTATACTGGTTTATTTGCAAACACAGGCAAGATATTTATCTACGAGTATATATGCTACCAGATACAGATTGAGCTGAAGGATAAACATTTCTCAAATATTCGATAGCTTTAGCCCGTGCACCAGGCACCAGACTTTCGTGGATGCACCTAGACAAAAACTGACTTGCATTATCAGAATATGGGTCTGTGATATCAGTCATCAAAAAAAGTTGTGCTCCAAATCGCGTCAAGACATCTTCTTTAGGTTTCTGACCATTGAAAAGAACTAGTCTATATCTACCCCTATCTTTTGCATATTGCGTTTGCACAATGCCAGTTAAATGTTGCCTTCTGAATCTACGTAAGTTTGCCTCTGGGCTTTTTACTTGTCCTGCAAGATAATCTAGTCCAAGATCAGCAAGAGGATGTAGATGTATCCACATATTCCTTCCATTCTCGTCGTCAAACATGTTCAGTGGACATACTTCAACGTCTTGCACGATAGGAGGTCTGAGATATCTTTTTACGCCAGCTCCCGTTAGTGCGTTTACTACGTTCAATACAGATCTTGCACCACGTTCATCTGCTTCACGAGGCGATAGTCGAGCTACGACATTAACCAAACTATTTTCTTTGCCCATATTGCACAGCTATCTGTAAAACTAAAAAAATGCCCTGACGATAATGTCAGGGCGCGGCAATGATACTTTCGCGACTCCACCTGAAAGCATCTGATAATTTTCTTTTTGGCTAAAACAGTGAATAGTATCTCAGATATTTGTATCTTACATTTTCACTTGTCAGTATTCAAGTTATATTCACTGTATCTACTTTGATGCAAAAAGTCGCATATAATGCTCTATGTGGAAAAGCTCATTACTGATGATCGCTGGAATATTGAGCGGTGTGATAATCGCCTTTGCTATTAAGTTTTATATTCCGACCTCTGGTGATGTGACAAATGGTTTGGTGTCTTTGGTGAATGATGATAAGCCTATTGTCATGGGCTTTTTGCCATACTGGCAAATACAGAGCAAGGACTATTCCAAATACGTGAATAGAATCGCATATTTCGGCCTGACAATAGATAGCCAAGGGAAAATCGTGAAATACACAGATCCTGACGAGACCGAAAGTGAGCCAGGATGGCTAAAGCTCCAATCAGAAAAAACAAAACAGATGCTTTCAGATGCCAAGAAAAGTGGTATGAAGACGTCACTTGTTGTATTTAGTGCAGATGAAGAAAGTATAGGGCTATTGATATCAGATCCAGTGCTAAATGCAAAAACAATGGTGAGTGAGATCGCACCAATCCTAAAGAAATATAATTTTGACGATCTAAATCTCGATATAGAAAGCTTCGCTATAGCATCAGACGAAGCGCGTCTCAACTTCACAAAATTTGTAAAAACAACTCACTCCGAACTCGGAACCAGGAACTCGGAACTTACTCTCAGCATCGATGTTTCCCCCACTGCCCTTATCAAACCATTTATGATAGATATTCCATCGATCGCACCATTTGTCGAAAAAGTAATATTCATGACATATGATTTCCACTACCAAAACTCGTATGTGTCTGGTTCAGTATCACCTCTAGGTGGTGTGCCAGCCACCGAAGAATATGATGTAGAGACGTCGATAAAGAATGCACTTGCAGCACTACCTCCAGAGAAGATAGTCATGGGAGCACCACTATACGGATATGAGTGGGAAACGCTCGAAAATCATCGAAGTGCAGCCATTATCCCAGGAACAGGTCTCACAGCGAGCAATCAAAAAGTGGAGGAGTTTTTGTCTGGTTGTGCAACTTGTGAAGCAGTGTTTGACGAGGTTACAAAAGAGTCTTATCTCATTTATAAGGATGAGGAGGTTGATACTTATCATCAAATATTTTATCCTGATAAAAAATCGATGGAAGCAAAGATACAACTCATGGAAATATACAAGATAGGAGGCATCGCCCTTTGGGCGCTGGGGTATGAAGGGAAAGACATCTTGGAACCCCTAAAAGCTGTAAAGTAAGGGTATAGCGTATAGGGTGTAGATTAAGAGTTGCGGGTATTCTGTATTTTCCCTACCCCCTACCCCCTACCCCCTTCACCCTACCCCCTACTTATTCTTAGTATTTATCGCTGTTCTCTCATCACTATTGTACTCATATACTTCACCACTTCGAAGTGTGAACACCTGACTCACTATATCAAGATCGTTGAATCCTATTCTAGCGTCGCCATCTTGTGGAGATATCAAAATAATAGAGTCGCCATCAGCCATTTTCACCTCTATTTTTCCAGATTTCATAGTAATAATTGCACTTCTCATTCTTATCGAGAGTGGAGTTTCATTATTAACTATATATCGAATTTGACCTTTTCTTTGCAGTACAACAAAATCTACAGGAAGTGTCTGAATGAGCGATATATCAGAGTATTCTGACATTTCGATACTCCCAAATTTTTTGAATAATAAGTGAGCACTGCTACTAGCATCTGTAATTATTCTCTCACCTTGCATGACTTTATTTACCTCTTTCATTTCTGCTGGCATTGTGGCTGTTCGTGATTCTAATAGTAATGTCCCAGATTTACTTGCTACTTCTCCTATTAGAGACTCTGAGGGTGGTGCCCCGATAGAAAAAGTATACTTCGGGGTTTTTGTAAGAATTTGTGTTGGAATACTAGTGGGTATTGAGCTTATTGGTTTTTGCAAAATAATGAAATATCCTTGTGACAATACTATTCCAATGCCAACGCCCAGTAGGTAAAGCCAAATAAGTTTCATAAAGGTATTATAGTTTATTACGTAGGGGCGCGGTTCCCGCGCCCGCTGGCGGGTGAACCCAGCCCATACAATTAACACATATATGTGTACATATTTGATTCGATGTGCCCAAGGCAGGAGAGGGCTGTCGTCGCATGAACTTCTCAACTAGACCGCTTCGAAGCGTATATAATCAACAATAATGAAAAAGATATTCCTCATTCTCGGCATTATTTTGTTATTGGGATTATTGACATTCTATTTCTACAGCAAAATACCCCAAGAAATGCCAAAGCTGTCGATAGGTCCGACCCCAACACCCACCACAAAACCTCTTCTCAAATATACATATCAAAACCTACAAAGTTATTCTTATGAGGGTTCGGAGATAAAAATAGATAAAGAACTAAAAAAGAGTGAAGACTTTACCTCCTATTTATTTTTCTACGACTTAAGTAGTGGCAAGAAGGTGAGTGGACTTCTAAATGTGCCAAAAGCTAAGGGCCACTATCCCCTAATGATTCTCATCAGAGGTTTTGTCGATCCGACAATGTATGAGACGGGTGTCGGCTCACAGAGGGTGGGTGAATATTTTGCAAGCAACGGTTTCATTACACTATCACCTGACTTCCTCGGGTATGGGTCATCTGACAAGCCAGTCAGCGATGTCTTTGAGGATAGATTTATGACATATACGACTGTGATAGATCTCATATCGTCACTGAAAAATATTAATAAAGCGCTTGAGGAAAAAGAAATCTTAGGAATATCTAGTGACTTTGAGAAGTATGGTATTTGGGGGCATAGCAATGGCGGACAGATAGCTTTGTCTGTCGCAGAGATCACAGGCATCACAAATCCAGTTGTAGTCTGGGCGCCAGTCAGTAAGCCCTTCCCCTACTCCATACTCTACTACACAGATGAGTTTGACGACAACGGCAAAGCACTCCGCAAGGTCCTATCAGATTTCGAAGACAATTATGACGTCGAGAAATACTCGCTCGCAAACTATTATGACTGGATTAAGGCGCCAATCCAAATACACCAAGGGCAGTCTGACGAAGCAGTGCCCACTCTCTGGTCAGAGAATCTTGCCAAAACTCTTGAAGAGAACGAAGTAGATGTTGAATACTTCACATATCCTGGTGAGAATCACAATTTCCAAAATGGCACCTGGCCGACTGCAATCTCTCGTAGTCTGAAGTTCGTGTCTGAAAAGATGCAACAACAATCAGAAGTAGAATAGTTTTTACCAAGTCGCTTCATATATAATGAAAACTTGTGATGGTAACTTTCTCACAAAATTATGGTGAACAAAGAATTACTCGAATATATAAAAAGCCAATCCCAGCAAGGAGTAAGCAAGGAAAAAATTAGGAATGATCTGCTTTCGAGTGGGTGGCAACCTCTTGACGTAGATGAGGGACTAAGCACGTCGCTTATTGGTGGATCACAAGATAGTACTGGTGCCCCACAGACGCCACAGCATATGAAAAAGATACTAATTTCAGTGTCGCTAGTATTGGTTGTCGTCATTGCTGGAGTGGTGGTATTTGCAGTGCAAGGAAAACCGAAATCAATTGGTAAATCAGTTCAAGTCATAAGTATTACTCCGACCATGTCAAAACAGGTTACTGACACAACCATCTCGCCCACTCACGCCATAGTTCCTTCTGTGATTATTACAGCTACTTCTTCAGCAGACATGACAACGCCATCATCTACAGTGCAAGACTGCAAGCAAAGTCTAGATTGTCTCAAAGCAGCATCTGTAGGATGTCAGAGAGCAAAGGTCATAAATACACAAACTGCCGATATGCTCGGTCTTACTCAATCTACTGTCACCTATCTGGAAATAAAGGGACTTGTCGGCGAAGATTGCAATCTGTACTTTCGGACACTGCGGGTCGATCTGACTATCCCGACATCTGTGCCGCAAGATATCGCAGACAAACAAATTGAAGTATCCAAGAAGCTAGAGGGTCGGGATGCCGAGTGTAAGTTTGCACAATCAGATCTCACTGCGACGCTTGGCAGATGGGCGAGTGGGACTTATGATAGTGGTAAAGTTTCGTGTGAGATGTCACCCGATGGAAATGTCTGCAAGGTAGAAGGAGGCGACTTTGCGGCCGCTAAGTGCCAAGGGACATTCTTCGATTCCATTACTCCGTAGATACACTTTACCTTCCACCTTCCAGGTGGAAGGTAATTTTCCTAGGCGAAACGCCAGTTATCTGACAAGAATCTACCAATTATTTGACAACTATCCGACAAGATATGACAATGTGCAATAATTGCACTTTCTTATTGTCATTAAGAAATTTACTAGTCCTCCTGCAGTTATAAAATCAAGTGAAAAATCGGCACCACAAAGGGTGTTTGTTATGTGGTAGTGAAGAAATGAGCATAAAGACAAATGCGAATCATTCTCGTATCCCTATTTTTGGCTCGCTTTAACACTCATAAGTGTTTCTAAATCTGTTTTTACCTGATTCACATGTATCAATGGATTGACATTTCGATACTCTTTGGCAATCTCACTCTCGGGATTTATAATAAATGTATCTCTAGATATTCCCATATATTTCTTTCCAAACATAGACTTTTCCTTCAGTACTCCGTACGCTTCGCATACTACTCCAGACTCATCAGATAGAATGGGGAAGTTGAGTTTGTGTTTTTCTTGGAATTTACTATGACTCGAGATAGAGTCCTTACTTATACCAAGTACAGACACACCCATTTCATTTAGCGTCGCGGTGTTATCGCGAAAATTACACGCTTCTACAGTACAACCTGGGGTGTCATCTTTTGGATAAAAATAAAGTATTAACCACTTACCTACGTAGCCTGCAAGTGTATGGATGTGACCTGTCTGGTCTGATAAAGAAAAATCTGGGGCAATTTTCATGGTAAAAATACAAATCTCAATTGCTCGAATAATAGCAGATGATATGGACTATTTATTGGTCCAGATTGCATGAAGTTGCAAGTAAACGGAATTTGCAGCTTTATAAGGTTGGCAGATTGGTAGTTGTTCAGAATCTTGAGTAAGTCCTTGTGATCACATAACCAAAACATCCTGCAGGATATCTAGAAAAGCTGAGTATAATACAAAGGTTTGGAGGCTAGGTTTATAGTATCGGAATCTGAATAGTGACTTAAATGAAAAAATGCAGGAGGTGTCGCATTGAGCCCTAGGCTCATCAGCCTCGGGCTGAAGTGGTCTGTGAAATGAATAAAGTTATCATTGCTTGATAGATATTGGAGGCGTCGCATAGTGGTCTAGTGCAGCAGTTTACTAAACTGCCGTTCGGAGCAATCCGACCGTGAGTTCGAATCTCACCGCCTCCGCCATGTCTCAAAATCATCAGTTTTTGATGCTTCAGCGATGATTGAGAATGGTAGTTTGTACTTTGCTGACGCAATCTCTTCATTTATTATAAGGCTGTTCCAAAGTACAGATTTCAGCAAATCTTCTTTTACGAGGTCGTCCCCTTCATGAAACATAGTCGCAAGACTGGCAAGCTCTGATCTGAAGTCTTAGACCCGATCCAAGGTAGTTTCTACATCAGTTACTTTTGGACTATTTAACTCTTGTTCAAGCTGTTCTTTTTGTTTGCTTAGTTCTTTAATTTTCTGGTCATACACTTCTTGCGATACTTTACTTTCAAGTAGCAGATCAGTTAGTCTAGAAATTCTGCCGTTAGTATTGCTTAGTTCTGATTGTAGAGTATCAAGCCTTGCGGTCTCACCCTCTCTACTGTTTCTCAAACCCGTTTCGTATGCCTCAAACGCCAGATCTGCGACTTTGCATGGAATAGATAAGGTTTTGAAGTGGTTGTAGAACATTCCTTCTACACGAGCTTGCGTCATGTATTTCTTGTGAGCTGTGCACTTGTGCCTGCTGTTTGTACAGTAGTAATAGTTGTGCTTATCTTTCTTGATTGTTGCTGTATACATACATCCACAGGCTCCGCAGACCATATACCCACGATATAGAAAATCTAGTTTCTTTGCTCTACCTACAAATTTGCCGGAAAGTACATATTGAACTTTTTCAAACAATTTTTTTGAGATTAGGGGCTCATGTAATCCTTTTCTTAATTCTCCGTCTTTTACGAGATAACCATAGTAAGTAATATCTTTGAGTCTTCTATGCAAAGTTCCTTTTGCTATTTTCCTGCCAGACAGCTTTGTCCGCAATCCCAATTCATATAGTTTGTCATTTAGAGTCTTTACGGAATATTGTCCAGTGCTATACAGCTCAAACGCCTTGACCATGAAAGGGGCATACTTTGGGTCTGGATATATCTTTGCGTCTTTGTTGTAATAGCCAAGAGGAGCTTGCCCAATATATTCACCCTTTAGGAATTTTGTGAGATTACCTTCTTTTACTCTGACACTAAGTCTGCGTGAATAATCCTCTGCAAATACAAATTCAATACCTAGTTGTAACATACTGGAATAGTTGTCGTATGTTTGTGAAGGTGTTCTAATTGCCTTTAGTTTGCCACTTTTCATGAGTTTGGAGATAAGGGCTGCGTCTAGTGCATTTCTGCTTATCCTGTCTATATGGGCGACTAGTAAACCATCAGCTTCGCCTTTTTCTATCCTGTCTAGCATTTTGTTGAACTCTGGTCTTGCTCCATCACTCGCGGCACTTCTTGAT
>CAZATL010000028.1:0-12244 GCA_964488055.1 uncultured Gammaproteobacteria bacterium
CTCTGAGACCAGAGTTTGCCATGAACAACGTCGGAGGGAAACGCGACAAAGAGTATTGTGTTATGTGTTTGGTGGCTCACTCTACCAACCTCCCATATACTCCCCGGGAGTAATTACAAGATATAAAATACTGTCATGGTTCGGCAGACTCCCTGCAGAGGCGGGCAGGCACCATGACATTTTCACTGACCCCTGACTCAGCCCTAGGCTGATCCGCCTCGGGCGGACACTGACAACTGTCCACTATTTCCCCCCCACTCCATATGTATTTTTTAGTAGAATGTGCACATCATGTCAGTACACATCTTCAGAAGACCAAGATCGACGATATCATTTCGGAGCCTTGGGTGGCTACGAAGTGTGACTGTGCTCGTAGTAGTCATTGCGATCATTATCACAGCATTTTTTTTCTTCCAAAAAATGGGTGTTGAAGCATCTTGGTTTGATCCTGGATGGGCATTTCGTAAGAGACTCACCTTCAACAACTCCGCCCAGTCCACAAATCTCACAAACTTCCCCGTCATGGTGAAGCTCACGGCTAGTAATTTCAGTTTCCCACAGGCACAATCAGATGGACGAGATGTGAGATTCACAGATAGCGACGGAACCACAACCCTAAACTACGAGATAGAGAAGTGGGACGCAGCAGCAAAGGAAGCGGTGCTTTGGGTAAATGTCCCCCAGATAGATGCTACAAGCTCCACAGACCACATCTATATGTACTGGGGCAATCCAAATGCAGTCGATGCGCCGAGCGCCGACAACACATGGGGCAGCAGCTACAAAGGTGTTTGGCACCTAGGCGACAACGCAGCAAGCACCACCGTAGCCGACTCGTCAGGCAATGCAAACAACCTAACTTCCCAAACAAATACAGACAGCGAAGGTGTGAGCCAGCCTGGCAATACAGGCAATTCATACTTCATGTCGGGATCACCAGTAGTCATACCAAGTCCCAATGGTGCAGTGATTTCCGAGGTTCATGCTGATGTAGCACTTGACGCGAATGGGTTTCCAGTTATTGCTTATAGAGACAATACAAACAGTGATTTGGTCATAGTCCACTGTAACGACAAAGACTGTAAAGGCGATAATGAGTCTGTGACAGCTGTTGTTACAACAGGGGATACAGGCTCACAGCCTTCCATCGTACTTGACGAAAATGGATATCCGGTAGTCTCATATTTCGATACAACTAGCACCAATCTATATTTACTTCATTGTAATGATGTAGACTGTGTTGGTGGGGATGAGTCAAATGTTGTAGTTGATAATAGCGCAAATGAAGTAGGGTGGCACTCTGTGGTCGTGATGGACAACAATACTCCGAAGCGCCCAGTCATAGCCTATCATGACAATACAGCACAAGATCTCAAACTCGCACACTGTGGTAATGCTAATTGTACAAGTGGAAATACCATAAATACGGTGGATGGCGCCTCGATAGATGCCGGAAGTGGCTTTCGTAACATAGACATGGTGCTTGATGCGAGCTACTTCCCAGTAATCAGTTACTACAACACCACAAATACTGCGATGAGAGTGGCTCACTGCAACGATGCAAACTGTGATCCAGGTGGTGCAGAATCTATCACTACTCCAATAGCAACAGCTAGTCACGGTCAGAGTACAGCCATAGAGCTAGATGGTAGCGGGAATCCCATGATTGCTTATTATGACACTACAAACACAAACCTAGAATTCACCAAGTGCAACGACCCAAATTGTGACGGAGTTGGTGAAGCGACTGTCACTTTGACAGTCAATGCGTCAACAAATCAAGTCGACATGGCCAAAGATGCGAGTGGTAACCCAATAATAGTGGCGAACATGAGTGGCGTATATCCTTATGTCTGGCATTGTGGGGATACGAGCTGTACGTCAAGACCAGGTTCTTACATCACGCTCTACGAACAATATAACGGATATTATCCATCTGTCGCAGCAAATAGCAACGGTGATATTGCGGTTGTATCTTACTCATATGGATTGACAAGCACATATGATGCGCATTTGTATACTCTCCGTAAGAAGTTGGAAAGAGCATATGACACTGATTTTGACTTTGGCACAGGCAGCTTCACAACGTCTATGTGGTTCAAGTCTGATGGTCAAAGTCGGAATGACTATCTGCTAAGTCGTTATAATGCAGATCAAGGATATGCCATACATACAAACTATGCGGGTCAGATGTGTCTATCCATAGACGATGATAGTTCATTTGGACCTGATGATAGGGCATGTAGTAGCAACAATCTAGTAACCTCAAATGTGGATAATGGTAATGTCGCTACCCTTGAAGCAATTTCATTTCAGTTCAAATCAAATGGATATCCAACAATATTATATGATGATGCTGGCAATGACGATTTCGAACTCATTGATTGTACGAATGCTACATGTACAACATCAAACTTCAAGTCTATAGACTCGACTGGCGACGTAGGAGATAGTTTCTCGTTTGTACTCGATGGAAATAACTACCCCGTAATTGCATATTACGATGTGACAAACACTGCCCTCAAGTACATACGCTGTACGACCACAAATTGCAATACAGACACACCTGTCACGGTTGACGACACAGCGGTACAGGGTGCCAACCCAACGATTAAACTTGATTCGGAGGGAAATGCGGTCATTGTCTACTATGACAGCACAAATACTGCTGTCAGGATAATCCACTGCAATGATGCAAGCTGTACAGGAGCTGCAAATACGTCGACTATTGGGGCTGACGAGACAGCGAGAATACTTACTAATCTTGGGACAGACCAAGTGACATTTATGTCAGACAGTCTAGAGCTTGATGCGAGTAACTATCCTATGGTTGCTTATTACGATGCGACAGGGATTGATATGGAGTTTATTCATTGTAATGATGTCAACTGCAATGGTGCAGACGAAACACTAAAGACAATAGATTCTGGGGGCAGTGTGGGGAATTATTATTCTATGACAAAAAATGCTAGTGGCAATCCAGTGCTTGCGTATTATTATGGATCATCAATATACCTCAAACTTGCAGTCTGCAATGATACGAACTGCTCCTCACCAACAATTAATAAAGTTACAAACACCAATGATCCAATAGATGGATTGTACCAAATTCAGCTCAATCTCAATGGAAGTGGCTATCCTGTCATAAGCCACAGCTCATATGCCTCTTTCTCGCAAATGTTGACGGTTTGCGATGATCAATATTGTGCAGGATCCAATGAAACTGTATCTTATCTGCGTGGCACGACAAGCTACAACTATCTTTACGGAGAGGCGAGGCTCAATGCTAGTGGTTATCCTGTATTTGCATATTCTGATTCTTCAGACATGAAGCTATATACTGGTGACAATGTTACGACTATCACAGAAAACGGCAGTTATGACGATGGTCAGTGGCATCTCCTAACCGCAGTCAAAAATGGTACAAGCTCTCTCAATATCTATGTCGATGGAGTTGAGGTGGGGAATGACGTATCAATAACAGCTAGTGGGTCTCTGACATCCACAAACTCTGCACCCCTCTCTATAGGGCAATACCATCTTGCGTCGGTAGGAGGCTTAAACAATTTCCCAGGTTACATAGACGAGGTGCAGATAGACAATACTGCGAGGAGTGCCGACTGGGTGAAGGCACAGTATTTGAGTGAGAGCAATACTTTCATAAATGTAGGTAGTGATAGCCCGAATATTGAGGTCAGAGGAAAGCCCAATCTTTGGCTCGCGCTTGACGAAGGGCAGGGGGTCTTCGCGAATGATTCTGTGTGGAAAAAGACAGGAAGTACCACAAACTATGCTACAAACCCAAGCTTTGAGACAAGCGCGACAACGGGGTGGAGTATATACAACGGCCCAACTACAGCCCAATCAACAGATGCAGTCATAGGGAGTTATAGTCATTCGATGACAACAGGCGCCAGCTCCAACCCCTACATATACAAGACAGATGCCCCAGTCTCCTTGAGCACTGGCCAGCAGTGGTCGTTCTCTGCTTATGTGAAGGCTGGTAGTGCGGCTTCCGTCGGAAACAACGTGGCCATAAATCTTAGAGAAAATGGTGACAATGGCTATCTCTCGACCACAAACGCCACGCTCACAGCAGATTGGCAAAGGATATCTGTATCCAGAACTCTGACACATGCCACGCCCACATCCGTAAATAGGTGGGTAAGACACGACTCAACTACTGGTGAGGTCATACTAATAGATGGCATGCAACTTGAGCTACAAGCTACAAGTACGACATATTGTGACGGATCAGTGACAGGTAGTGGCTCGCACGTCTGGAATGGCACAGCCCACGCATCCACATCGACTTGTGACACTGGCACAGACGGCATGATAAATGGGGGCACTTGGCAAACGTCTGACATGTGTGTGAGTGGCAAATGCCTCAAGTTTGATGGGAGCAATGACAGTGTGACTGTGAGCGGTGCTGTGACAGATGTGAAGTCTGTCTCATTTTGGGTAAAGCCAAACACGACCACCGAGTACTTCGTAGACCTAAACGGCAGCGCATATATCCAGGCCTCAGGCGGCACGATATCGGCTACTGGTTTCACAACGCCCACGATCTATGTAGACGGTATCCCGAAGTCCACGCTCGTGGCTAACAAATGGCAACACGTAGAGGTCACGACAGCTACACCTCTTCTGGCAAGTAGTATAAAAGTTGGCAAAATATCCACGAACTATCTCCAGGGATTCATGGATGATGTGAAATTTTATTCATACACTAGGAGTGCGGCGCAAGTGAAGCAAGATTACAACGCCAAAGGAGTGGGGGGAGTCCAGGGTGCTAGTGCATCATTTGGTGGTGGCAATATCAGCGAAACACTGTCTGAAGGACTTGTGGGGTATTGGAAGATGGAGGAGACAGCGTCTCCATCTCTGGACTCAAGCGGTAACAATCTTTCTGGAACTTGGGCAAACTCTCCAACATCTACGACTGGTAAATATGGAAATGCGATTAGCATGACTAGTACAGCAAATGTGTCGCTCGGCAGTCAATCGATAGCAGATAATGCAGCAAATATCACAGTTGGTGCATGGGTATACCCAACAGCCCAAACAGCAGCGACCCATTATCGGATATTTACCGAACAAACTGTTTTATATGTGGGGCAGTACGGAAGTCAGGTCTCCTTTTACATGGGAGATGGGGCTTCTTGGTTGACTTCTGACACAACAGGTGGAGCACTAACCATAAATAGTTGGAATCATGTAGTTTGGGTCAAAAATGGCACAACAGCCTCTGTTTACATCAATGGGTCTTTATCAAAAAGCGGTATTAGTGCTCCTGCGACACTAGGAACCAGTTCTAATGTGAATTATATTTCAACATATGATGGTACGAATCAGCCGTGGGCAGGAAGGTTGGACGAGATTCGCCTCTATAACCGCGCGCTATCAGAGGTTGAAGTCCGTGCGCTTTATTCATATTCTGCAGGACCAGTCGCTTACTGGAACATGAATGAAAACACAGGGTCGACAGTATATGACATAAGTGGCAACTCAAACACTGGCACGCTCATCAGTGGTCAGACATGGACACCTGGCAAGTTTGGGTCTACAGCAGACTTCGACGGAGCAAATGATGTCATCACGATCCCTTCCTCGACCACACTATCACAGACTAAGGGATTTACTGTGGGCGGTTGGGTGAAGATGGATGAGGCTTTCCCCTCGTCAGCCAGTGACTCGCTTGGTATTGTCGACAAAGTTGACTACCAATTTTATCTAGACAAGTCTGACGGCAAAGCCAAATGGGTAGTAAACGACACAACAGCAGCTGCCCTATCTCATCTGAACTATGGTTTTGATGTAGACGTGTTCTCTCTAGCTGTTTACAACGGCGAGCTAATAGCTGGGGGGTACTTCACGGGCCCTGGAGTCGGTGGAACATGTGCTAATTGTAATCACATCGCCAAGTGGAATGGATCAGCCTGGAGCTCGCTATCATTTGGACTAAATGGTGAAGTGTTGGCAATGACGGTTTACAATGGTGAGCTCATTGCAGCGGGAGGGTTCAATGGACCAGGAGCTGGAGGAACATGTGCTAATTGTAATAAAATTGCAAAATGGAATGGCTCTGCATGGAGTTCCGTAGGCTTTGGGTTTGGTAATGAGGTCGATGCGCTCACTGTCTACAATGGCGAGCTTGTGGCAGGTGGCACATTCACAGGTCCTGGGGCAGGTGGCACTTGTGCTGACTGCAACTACATCGCCAAATGGGATGGGTCAAGCTGGAGCACCATAGGTAACGGATTCAATTCAAATGTGTATTCGCTAACTGTCTATGATGGTGAGCTTATCGCGGGAGGCATCATGACTGGGCCTGGATCAGGTGGCACTTGCACTGATTGCAACTATATAGCCAAATGGGATGGTGAGAGTTGGAGCGGGGTGGCATATGGCTTCACGGGCGGGAGTGTAAATGCACTTGTCGTCTACAACGGAGATCTAATCGCAGGAGGAGGATTCACAGGCCCTGGAGCAGGTGGGACTTGTGCAAACTGTAATAAAATCGCAAAATGGAATGGATCGGCATGGAGCACCATGGCAAATGGATTTGGATCCACTGTGTATGCGTTGACCACCATCAATGGCGAGCTCGTGGCGGCTGGCTCGTTCACAGGGCCTGGGGCTGGAGGCACTTGTGCTAATTGTAATTTTATCGCCAAGTGGAATGGGTCTGCTTGGAGCTCTATAGACTATGGCTTTGATAGTCAATTGCAGGCGCTTACGACATATAAGAATGATCTTTACGCAGGAGGTCTCTTCACAGGTCCAGGCGTTGGTGGTACATGTGCAAACTGTAATATGATTGCCAAGTGGGGCACAAGCAACGTGAAGGAGGTAGCCTCAACCACTGCATCTTGGACTGCGAATACCTGGTACCATCTCACTGGGCAGTTTGATCCTGTCCAGGGAAAACTACTGATTTATGTGAACGGAACGCTAAATAACTCAATCGCAACGTCCATCACAACACTACCCCAACAAGGCAAGTCACTTCGCATAGGCTCCACATATGGAACACAAATGACAGGTAATGGAGGACAGTTCTTCAAAGGCGCGATAGATGATGTGTATGTCTACGACTATGTTCGCACATCTGGACAAATAGTAGAGGATATGAATGGTGGCCACCCAGCACCTGGCAGCCCTGTCGGATCAGCTGTTGCGTACTGGAAGTTTGATGAAGGATACGGAACCACCAGCAATGACTCTTCCCAATCTAATAGGACCGTGACTCTTGCTGGAACGAGTTTACCTACTTGGTCAAATGATGGGAGAATGGGTAAGTCGTTGCAGTACGACGGTACGGCAAGCTACACTACAATCACACAAGATCCGGTAAGCGGACTCCAGCAAATGACTCTAAGCACTTGGGTCAAAGTGGACCCTTCAGATACTACAGGGCCAATTGTAGGAAATGTATTTGGTTACTACTACAGGTATGGAATCCATGTGAGTAGCGGAGTTTACAGGGCTCTTTTTAGAAGTACTGGCGGAACAGGAGTTTTGTCTTCTGGCATATCATATACTGGTAATTGGGATCACGTGCTCATCACTTACGACAACAGCGCAATGAAGATTTTTGTGAATGGGGTTTTGGCAAATACAGGCACTTTTGCCTATGCCCCACTTACCCAATCAACAAACACCATTAATTTTGGCACTCACTCAACAGCATCGGGAGATTGGTTTAAGGGAAATATTGATGAAGTTAAAATCTACAACTTCGCTTTTTCCGATGATCAAGTAAAGGTAGAGTACAACCAAGGCAAGGCGCAGGTACTTGGATCACTTTCTACAGCAAGTGATGGGAAGACGGGTGACTGGTCCAGTGCCCGTGAATACTGCGTGCCTGGCGACACGACTGCGTGTAGTGCGCCAATCGCAGAATGGAAACTGGATGAGAATACGGGGACGAGTGCCAAGGATACGAGTGGAAACGCCAGTACTGGCACGCTTACTGGTGGCCCCACTTGGATAGCTGGCAAATTTGGTAGTGCAGTGAATTTTGATGGGAATAATGACTATGTTTTGGTCAGCGATAATGCAGTATTGTCACCAGGCACAGGAGATTACTCAATCTCGGCACGTATAAAGACTTCGACGAATTTTGCCACGACTGCATCCGTCGTATCAAATTACGGGAGTGACAGTATGAGCGCTGCAGCTCTATCAATTACTTCGGCAGAGTTACCTTCTTGTACATTGCGGGATCAGTCAGGTTTTGGCGCGTCAGCAACTGGTACCAGTGTTATTAACGATAGCAAGTGGCATAGCATCTCATGTGTCTTAAGTGGGGCGAACCTTTACATATATGTTGATGGGGTGCGTGTCAACACATCAGATGCATCATCTATAGGGAATATCGATACCACAGGGTTGGCAAAAACAATTGGAACATATGCCGTCACTCCTACTACACAAAATTTTACTGGATATATTGACGATGTCCGTATCTATGGCTACGCCCGCACCCCCGCCCAGATCGCTTGGGAATACAATCAGGGTGCACCTGTTGCGTGGTATAAGTTCGACGAGTGTCAGGGGACGACCATATACAATTCTGCCAAAAATGGTAATGGCGATGCGGCAGGTAATAACGGCACGCTCACGCTCACTCCAGCCGGTGTAACTACTGCCGGAACTTGTAGTACATCTGGCGCATGGAACAACGGAGCAAGTGGGAAGATAAATGCAAGTATGGACTTTGACGGAACAGATGATAGGGTGGTTGTGACAGATCCCGCAAGTGGAATATTAGATTTTGGCACAAATGAGATGTCTGTGGCTCTTTGGATAAAAACTTCACAAACACCAGCATCAGTTCAGCCAATAATAGACAAAAAAGCTGGAGGCTCAAACGACGCTGGCTACAATCTGAATGTAAACACAGATGGTAGAGCCACGTTCAGAGTAGCCAATGGCACATCTCAAGCCAGTGCATCAAGTAGCACAAGTAATTTGATAAACGATGGAGTTTGGCACCATGTGGTTGGGACATACGCGAGAAGTGCTGGAGGTGATACGTTATATGTTTTTGTTGATGGCTTATTGGCTGGAAGTACTGGTGTGACAGCAGGTTGGGATATCAACAGTACTCATAATCTTGATATTGGAAGACTCAATGGAAGTGCTACATACTTGCTCGACGGGCAACTGGATGATATCCGCATCTTCAACTACGCCATGACAGGTGCACAGGTAAGAGATGTTTACAATAACGGAGCAGTGAGCTTCAAGTAAAATATTAGGTGCAAATTTTCAATTTTTAATTTTATAATTTACAATCAATTTTCAAATTAGTAATTTACTATTGAAGCTAATTTTTGGATATTATTGAATTGCAAATTAGAAATTAGTAAATTTATAACTAATGTATGCCTACTAAAAACAACTACGATTTGGAGGAGAGGACTGCTAAATTCGGGGAAGATATACTTAGGTTTTGCCAAAACATCCACAAAACTGGTATTTCCTCGCCACTCATCACCCAGCTTGTGCGCTCTGCTACAAGTATTGGGGCAAATTATATGGAGGCCAACGGAGCGAGCTCGAAGAACGATTTTAGGAATAAGATATATATTTGTAAAAAGGAATCTCAAGAAACAAAACATTGGCTGAGAATGTTGTCTGTGATACTTCCCGAACAAAAGGAAAAACTAAGAGTACTCTGGAAAGAGTCTCAAGAGCTCACCCTGATCTTCCAAAAAATAACAAGCTCTCTTAAAAAGTGAAAATTGCAACTTGAGAATTCAGTGAAAATCGTAAAATTGAAAATTTGTGGTTAGCTATGGTGCTGGCGCCACTGTCGGAGTAGGCGACTCACTTACTGTGGGTGATGGAGTGGGTGTGGCTTCTGCATCAACAACAGGCTTACCCACGACATCAGCCTCACCAGGTGGTGGGATGGGGAGTCCGCCTTCTGTGGCATTTGTCATATCGACAGGCGGTGCAGCCTCGACCGGTGGTTGTGCGATTTGCTGTGGCTGTGTAGCTGGTGCACTGGTTTGTGTCCCTGTAGTGCCTTCTGGGTTCACATAAGTCATGGTTATGATCTTGCCCACAGACGGGCGGAAAAGCACAGCGATGCCGATCTTCTGATATATGAGAAGATGATCACCGAGCTTTACATCACGGAAAAATGGCTCCTTCGAGACCTTCGACATGTCGTCTATCTGGGCGAACCTCGGTGTCTCATCACTCGGAGGAATAAGCACCATACTCTCGACTCTGGCTCGTGTCGACTCTGCGATCTGGCGCAAAACCTCATCTGTTGCGGCTTGTGTTGTCTCTGCACCTGCGACAGATCCTTTTGACTCAAGTGATTCTAATTTTTTGGCAAGTGTCTGGTTCTGATTGAACGTGTAGAATATAGTGTAACCAAATGCCAAGACCCCAAATATCCCAAGTACAGCCAAAAAGCTCACAGCAAAGAGTTTGCCTAGCTGTTTCCGGGATGGTTTTGGTTTGTCTGGCAGCTTGATGGGGGTGTAGGTAAGGGTATGCTTTGACATAATTTACAATGATAAATATATCAGACAGATCATAAACTGCGCAAGAGGGATGAGATATTATTTACAACTTGTAATGCATAAATTCCAAAAATACAATATACTTTAACTCTTCATGAGCAAAATCAAAAAGATTATACGTATGATTCATTGGCAAAGTACTATCGTGGGTTTTGTGGTCGGTATTTTCATTGCAATTCTAGTCACACTTATAGCAAGCACAAACACAAGTTCCTATGCAAATAACGCACTTGAGGAAAATAAGCAACTAAGAACACATGGTAAATACACAAGCCCACTCCTCGAGTGTTATGGTGATAAGCCACTTCCTGTAGATATTCTCACGACGCTAGAAAACGAGATAAAAAACTATATAAAATCTCAAAAAAGTGCAAGCTCTATATCAATATATTTCAGAGACCTGACAAACGGTGGATCTTTCCAGATTGGTGATGACAATATCTACAGACCAGCAAGTCTCATGAAACTTCCTACGGCAATTGCTGCCTATAAAAAGATTGACAAAGATGCGAATTTTGGGATAAAGAGGGTTGCCGTGACAGGAGAGTCCGACATAAAGCAATTTATAAAGTCGGCTCCAAGCGTAAAAGTAGGTGAAAATTTCACCATACTAGAACTCATAGACAAAACGATAATAGACTCTGACAATAGCGCACATGCAGCGCTTGTTCAAGAGACTGGATCTGTGGCCATAGAACAAGTATTGGAGGATTTTAATATACCACTTTATACTACAGTCAACGAATATGCCATTTCGCCAAGGATTTATGCGTCATTTTTCAGGATTCTATATAACGCCACTTATCTATCAGAAGCTAGCTCTGAAAAGCTGCTAAGTACACTTTCGAAATCAACTTTTCGAGATGGTTTGCGTGCCTCCATCCCAGAAAACGTTGAGATAGCACATAAGTTTGGCGAAAGAACAATTGACGCTGACGATGAATCTAATAAGGTGCAGCTTCATGACTGCGGTATCGTATATACGAGAAGACCATATCTGATCTGCATTATGACAAAAGGGAGTAATTACGAAGATCTATACACTGTCATAAAAACTTTGAGTATGCAAGTCTACAAAGCGAATGTAGAAGAATAGATCCTATACGCCACATAGTCTCTGAAGTAATAATTATTCGCACTATTGTGTACAATATGGCCTTGTATTGAGTCAGCAATTTGAGCAAAAACATGTTAAGCGAGAAGACTAAATACCAACCAAGCGCATTTGAATCCAAATGGAGAGAAAAATGGGCGAAGTCAAATATCTATAAGACTCCGAAAAATCCCAAAAAAGGTAACAAACGCTACGTACTCGACATGTACCCATATCCATCAGGTGCGGGGCTCCACGTCGGGCATGTCGAGGGCTACACAGCGACAGACATATACAGCAGATACTTGCGGATGAAGGGGTATGATGTGCTTCATCCCATCGGCTTTGACTCATTCGGACTGCCTGCCGAGAACTACGCCGTAAAGACTGGTACCCACCCGAAGATCACGACAGAAAAAGCTATCGAGATGTTCACGGAGCAGATGAAGGCGATCGGACTCTCGTACGACTGGGATCTCGTGCTTGCTGCGCATACTCCAGAGTATTACAAATGGACGCAGTGGCTATTCCTGCTCATGTACAAGCGAGGTCTCGCATATCGCAAAAAACAGTCTGTGAATTGGTGCGATGGGTGTCAGAC
>CAZATL010000028.1:12344-13812 GCA_964488055.1 uncultured Gammaproteobacteria bacterium
AGGCAGAGATTCTGGGGAGCACCCATTCCTATGAAGAAGTTCCAAGTTCCAAATTCCGAATTCCAAGTTGAGGCAAAATATGAGTACACACCGGTGGAGGAGAATGAGTTGCCGGTGGTGTTGCCTATGGACGCTAGGTTCGCTCCGACTGGCAAGTCACCGCTCGCAGATCACCCAGATTTCCAGGACCGCGAGGTAGACACAATGGATACATTTGTCGACTCCTCTTGGTATTTCCTGCGCTTCGCACAGCTCACCCTAGAGAGCGTCAGAAAAGCAGAGAAAGACGGAACAGAGAAAAGTCCATTTGATGACGAAGAAGTAAAAAAAGTCATGAATGAGCTTTGTCCGGTCGACCTATATGTGGGTGGGGCAGAGCACACAGTGCTGCATCTTCTATATGCCAGATTTTTCACAAAGGTCTTATTTGACGCAGGGTACGTGAGCTTCGACGAGCCATTTCTCAAGCTCCGTCATCAAGGGATCATAATGGGTCCAGATCACAGAAAGATGAGTAAGAGGTGGGGGAACGTGATAAATCCACTGGATGTGGTGTCAGAGTATGGCGCAGATACCCTTAGGATGTATGAGATGTTCCTCGGGCCCCTCGAGCAGATGAAGCCATGGAAGGTAGAGAGTGTGGCTGGGGTATATAGATTTCTAGCAAGAGTTTGGAAAAGCTCAAACATAGCCATTGGCTCGACTTGTGACAAGACCGACAAAATTATCGAAGTGGCACTTCACAAAACCGTGAAAAAGGTGGGCGAGGATATCCTAGAATTGAAGTTTAATACCGCAATCGCCATGTGTATGGAGTTTATAAATACATGGGAGAAGGTCGGGGCAGAGAAACTCGCAAAAAGTGATCTAGAGCTATTTGTAAAAATTATCGCACCCTTTGCTCCACATATATCAGAGGAGATTTGGTCCATGCTCGGTCATGCGGACTCCATTCACATGCAGAAGTGGCCGCAATTCGATGAGAAATTACTTGTTGAAGATATTATTACTATTCCAGTGCAGGTAAATGGTAAAGTAAGAGGCTCTATCGAAGTATCTGTCGACTCCACATCTGATGAAATCCACATAATAGAGCTTGCAAAAAAACAGGAAAATATATCCAAATACCTCGCTACTAGTCCCAAAAAGACCATCTACGTGCCGGGAAAGATAGTGAATATAATTGTCTAGGTGGTAGGCAGCGTCATCTCGACTCCATGAATCCGCCAAACCCATTGATGGATGAATGGGCGGAGAGATCTCTTGTTTAAGGCTGGTTAGTAATATTTTACCATTCCTAATATCTTCTGGCGAACCCATTTACAAAAAGATTCCCTCACTTGATTACTTGTGAGTCTACTGGGACTTTCGCCCAAGGCGAATAAACTTCTCGTCACAAAAAAATGTGAGTCTACTGGGACTCGAACCCAGAACCAATTCCTTAAAAGGGAACTGCTCTACCAATTGA
>CAZATL010000029.1:0-11581 GCA_964488055.1 uncultured Gammaproteobacteria bacterium
ACCCACCACATCATAAATATGAGCAATATCTCCATGATGAAAAAAGACTCGTATCTTGTGAATACGGCGCGTGGGGGTCTTGTGCAGACTGATGCGATCATGTATGGTCTACAGACTGGGATCTTGGCCGGGGTGGGGCTGGATGTCCTCGAGGCGGAGAAAGATATCACAGAGGAGGCAGTCATAATGGATGCAAAGTCAGCTCATGTTGAAGACCTGAAATCTCTTCTGTATGATTATGTCTTGTTACGTCATCCTAAGGTGGTCGTCACCCCACACAATGCATTCAATAGCCGTGAGGCCTTGGATAGGATCGCAGAAGTCAGCGTCGAAAATATCAAAGCACTTGTGAAGGGGAAAGGAGAGAATGAGGTGATGTAAATAATAATTACGATATATGAGCGAAGTAATACTACGTAAGGAAAGACCGATGGATCAATTGGTACGGCGCTATACGAATGTAGAAGCATCTGAAAGACATCCAGATTACAGCGAAGATTCTGTACGTGATGTGGGGAATGACAAGCTTGTAGGTACTGTTCTCTGTGATGGTATGTCCGGTAAGCTGGGCGATGGGCGGAATGTGGATGTGGCAAACGACACTTCAGAATGGGTAAAAAATGAAATTGAAAGAATTGATACTAGTAATAATGATAAAGTCGAACAGCAACTGTATGCAATATACGATAGGGTTCATAAAAAAGTTGTAAAAAAACACAGAAAAACAGGCGATTATAAACTAGATGGTATAGGAACAACAGCTTCGACAATGTTGGTTTATAGGATGCAAAATGGGGAGATGAAATTCTCATATGCAAATAATGGCGATTCGAGAATTTATAGATTCTCAAGATCAACAGGTAACTTACAGCTACTTACTGTTGATGCAAATAAATATTTAACAAAAGCCGCTACAGGAGGCAGGGCTGTGGGTAGGTTAAGAACTGGCACACCTGAACATGCAAGAGCAAGAGAAATTGCGGTCAGAGTTTCAAACATGGACAAATTCTCAGACACTAAAATGCTACCTGGTCTTGAAGTTGCATACTTTGATAAAAGGAATGAGGTGCGGGGTTTGATAGGTTTTGACGAAATTGACATGGAAATAGCTACGCATGACGTTGTCACAGGTGATATTTTCATTTCGATGTCTGATGGATATGCCGACAATATATCCCACGACAATTTACAAAGAATTGTAATCGAATGCACATCTGAAGGAAAATTTAATAATAATCTATTTCAACAAAAGTTGCTAGCTGCTTATAATAGTAGACCAAACTACAGAGAATTAGGTACTCCTGAAGAAAAAAGAGAATTAATTGGTAAGAAAGTTGACGATAGAAGTTTTACGGTTATTGACACTTATCAGGGGGTTGAGGTGACGCCTGTTGCTCCTCACGCAAAATTACAAGCTCCGCGGGCAGCGCAACAGAGAGTTGATGGTCAACCAGCTACACCGATTGCAGTCTTTATGGAAAAACAAGAAGGGATTGAAAGAGCGCGAGATACAATAAATAAAGAGATGGGTAAAGAACAGGAACGACAATTACGCAAATTAGTTCAGATGTTGAAAGATGCAGAATCATTAGTAGATTGTCTTAAAGCATTGGTTGATGCCTACGATTCTGGAGTAAGAATTATACCTAGTGGACATGTTTCTAAACAAACTGATTACAATATACTTGATCAAATACGTACAGTATCAGTATCTATACATGCACAAAACCGCAGTCGTTTAGTATTTGTTCCGGGTTTAATTAGAAACCTACCTTTTGGACAAATAGACACTGAAACACAGGCAGCTACAAGGCGCATACTTAGTTAGTTTTATTTGTGTTACTAAGTTATTTGCAAAGCAAAGATGTTGATGATAGATGTCTCTCTAATGGGAGAACCCCCATGAACTTTATGAACCTTATAAGCTATTACCTCATTCTCCCGCATTGACATTCGTATTTGCTTAGATCAATTAGGAATTAGGACAATTAGAAATTGTATTTTCTTCAGACTCTCTTCTCCTCCACCACAAGCAGACTATGGTTTTCTTTTTGACGGAATAGTACGAATGCCAGGATGGTCACCCCTATCATCGCAGTTTGGCAGCCGATGCAAACAGGACACAAGACCTTTAGCTCCACAATCTCGATGTATGCAATGCGTAGACAAAAAAGTAATCCAAATATTGCAGTGCCTAGGAGTACCCTCTTCCATTTCTTGATCGATGCAATCAGTATCAGTACATATCCTGCCAGACCATAATAAGCTGTCGGAATACCTAGGGTATAGGATAGTGAGCCTTTGGTGAGGGCATCGCAATTCACCCAGTCATTTACACTGCATGGGGCCCATGTAGGGCGCATGTATAGCTGCCAAAGGAGATAAACGGCAAGCGAGATGCCAAATACAGCAAGACCTGTGACTAGTTTCCAAAGAAGAGTAGGTTTCATAAGAAAAGTTCTAAATTCTAAATGCTGAATTCTAAGTAGATTATACGACTGATGACGGTATGCAGTAAATAGGAATGGTATGAGACAGAGTAAGTCAAATCAATATCTGGCTGCTATTGGCTCTAGACTCAACGAAAAACCCCCGGGTATACCCCCGGGGGAATTGTATAATAAAGGATTTCTCTATTAGGGCTTGATTGTTAGATCAAGTGTATAGTCTGTCCTAGCATGCCCGATTCTTCCAGAATTTATTGAGTTAGCAATGCTACTTGTGCCATTATGTGATGTGCAAGAAGTGTCTGCAGCCACCGCATAACCGTCGTTGCGCAACATATATGGATAAGAACATACTGTTTGCCCACCTGCGAATACATCCCTATTGTATGCGCACGTATACGAGCCATCTGTATTGATGATAGCATCTTTTTCACTTGGTACACTCGTAAGACACTTTACTTTTAGGTTATCTCTTCTTATCTCTGCAGCAGAATAGTAACTTTTTGTACTTGCATTGAATATTTTGCCACTTACTTTGATCACTGGCGTGAATGTTCTTCTGGCGATAATAGAGTTGTTATTTGGATTCAGATCATTACTTAATGTTGAAGTATATGCGAGTAGATAGTTGTTGTTGCCATATGTACAGTTGCCATAGCAAGGCAAATCCACAAAACCATCTCTGAAGGACATCGGGCTGATTGAACCACTCGTTAGTAGGATAATGCCATCTAAGTTTGAGGGAGCCTTCAGGAAATTTTCTGCTTCTAGCTTGGTTCTGAAAAATTTGTAACGGATTACCATGTAAATATCTGTTGATCTACTAGTCCAGTTCACAGTTCTGTAATTCAGGCGTACCGAATGACTATCTCTTGGATTTGGAGTGGTGTTTAGGAGCCACACATCTATCCCTTCTGAACTATCATCTTCTTCACCTGTTGTGCCTGGGCCTGTGGTACCTATACCTCCACTCCCACCCACTGTGCCCCCAGCTCTACCAAGCTTCTGGAGCTGGTCGACGTACTTTTTGTCAGAGGGGATCTCTTTCTGATCCTCGATGAAATATCTAATTTCTGTGAACTTTGGTTGTGGTGAGTTGAGAAGTGATCTGGCTTCTTCTCTCTTATCTTCGGGTAGAGACTGGATGATCTTATCAATATTCGCACCTGATGATACGGGACTCGCTGCTGCGACCTGCACCATGCCAGTGTTTGTGAGGGTCTTGGCTCTTTGTCTAGCTGCCACTTCTACCATCTTTTGATTGCTTACACGCGCCTGCTTCTCGGCTTCCATATATGAGCTATATGTCATATAGCCTATTAATCCAAGTCCAGCCAATGCAAGAAGAGCTAGTAACCCTAGGCTCTCTTTATGGCTTATATGTCTGCCTAGAATCCCTGAATCTTTGGGTTCTGCCATAATATATTTGAGAAATAATAAAAGTAATTAGTTCCAAAAACTAATTGTGAACAAAAGCTCACGCATATCAATATAGTCTTAGTCTGGGTGGATTGTCAATAGGCATCGTATCATCTTTGGAATGCCATACCCACTTACTCACCTTGAGACTTTGGGAGAGGGTACGGACGTCTTTTGCGGGGCTTGGCTCGGAGAGCTCGTTGGATTTGCGACAGCGTCAAAGCGGGCTGTCGCCGAGGCCTCGCTCATCCCAAAGTATCTATCCTTCAGGTACTCCTCTATGAGCGTGAAGTCCCCCTTGCCATTTTGTGGAACGAGTGCATACTCGCCATTTGGACCTGTCCAATTCTTGAGCACATTTTGGTCAGTGAGGGCTATGGGCTCTATGTCATAATCTTTCTTGGACATAAAAAGCGATATAAGTGATGGTATGTCTGATAGTTCGTAGTCTGTGTCAATATATTTGTACATCCTGGTTGCCAGATCTGCCATGGCAGTGACTCCAGAAAAAGACAACAGCTTGTCTTTTATGGCAAGTAAGACCTGTCTCTGTCTCTGGCTCCTTGAGAAGTCATTGCCCTCTGTCTCGGAGTGTCGGGACCTCACATATTTGAGGGCTTTTTCTCCGTCAAGTGTGGTGCTTCCAGCTTCAAATGTGATAGTTTCATATCTGCATTTGAACTCTCGCTCTTTGAGATATCCAGACATTGTAGCCTCTATTGCCTTGAGATCTTCTTCTGACTTTTCACAGGTGTCTTTTTCTTTGCCTTCTACTGGGTACCATGAGTCTGTGAATGCTGTGTTGCGGACAATAGTGATGCCACCAAGTGAATCGACAAGTGTGGTAAATGCCTTGAAGCTGACAGCGGCAAAATGTGAGATGTCTTCACCTATTACCTGTTTTAGTGCATACTTGGCGAGCTTCCCTCCCCCACCATTGTCGCTTTTGTATTCTGCCGGTTTCTTACTGTAATAATTGTCGTCGAGTCCCAGTGCGTAGGCTGCATTAATCTTTGTGCCGACTGGATCTCCATTATTATCATCAAACGGTAGATCCACCCATAGATCGCGGGGCACAGACACAAGGAATACTTTCTTTGCTTTGTCGTCGATGCGTGCAACGACAATCGAGTCTGTGAGCGACCCTCCATCGTGATTACCTCCTCCATAGCCCATAAGCGCGATGTTTTGGTAGTAAGGGGTGGGTGTTGGGACATTTTGGATGGATACTTCTTTCGGTGTTTGTCTTATTACCTCGGCATATTCAGACGCACTGTAGGTGAAAACGCTTACTCCAAGAATAAAGATGAGTAATGATATAAAGGTAAATGTTTTATTTTTGCTTCTTACTTTTTTTACTACATGCAGTCTTTTTGGGATGGGAGTATGGTTCATAAATCAAGATAGAAGTATACAAAAAATTAGAGTCCTTCGGCTTGCTCAGGATAAACTCCGAGCAGAGCGCAAAGTCGATAGTTGGATATCAAACTTAACGAGAGATCTCTCTCCGCCAGCTGGCGGATCGAGATGACGCAGATGAAGTAGCTGAAATGGAGTAAACACAAGTATTATTCCCATAATTTAGAAATTAGATCAATTAGAAATTTGAGTTTGCGACAAAACATTGTCGCATTACCAGCTTCCTCCACCTCCACCTCCTCCACCACCACCAGAAAAACCACCACCTCCCCCTCCTCCACTGCGTGATGGGACAGAAGTCATGGTAGACGCAAAGCTAGAGCTAGCACGCGTGAGATCATTTGCAAATACTGCAGCATTGAAGTGGGTATATGGACCTACGTACCAGGTAGGTGTTTGCATCTCAAGACTGGCGAATTTGTCAGCCCAAATCTTCACCACTCCAAGTGCCATAGCATATGGCAGAAGCTTCTCAAAAAGCTCTGGAGATCTCTCTGGTGCATTGTGGAAGACGATTCTGTCTTTCTCGGCTGTTGACATATACATCTTGAGACCCAGTAGTTCCTCTTGAGTTGATTTTCCTTTGGCAGTATAAAATCTATAGAAAAACAAAACTACTATCGACAAAACCGTGGAACATACCATGATCGCGATCATGGTAGCTGAAGAGATTGTGATAGCCACAAACCAAAATATTACAATCAAAATATAACCTGGCACAAAGATGGTCTGGATCGGGCCTGGAGTGGTCTTCAGGTAACCGTTACTCACTGCCCAGCCATATAGCTTGGCTTTTGCTTCGTCAACGACTAAATAGAAGCTGTTTTTGAGAGTGCTCAAAGGTGTATTAGTACGGCCACCGATGAATATATTATCAAATATTATTTTTTCCTCTTCAGTAAGCGCTTTGGCTGAATTATTGTTGCTCTTTTCAAATAAATAGTCTTCTCCAATACCAAGTAATCCACCCTTTTTGTAGATTATCTTCATCCATCCCTTTTGGGCGATGCTTATGATGATAGATGCAATGTCGACACTGTCGACAGACTGGTCAAGTACCATACCAGCTTGTGCGGGCGACATACTATCTGGCGCATCGAAGCGTGGGGCTATGATGCCACGAGACGCTGGATCACGACCATGTTTGTTCCAGATATACAGGAAATACAAAAGCGGCAAGAATCCAAGTAAGTAATACCATTTGCGATATATATACTCTTGTGTGCGATCTGTGGATCCTGTCGTGTTTGATACGATCTTCTCTGCCGACTCAGGCCTTATGGCGACTTGGATGGTCGTGCCATGATATGGCAAGAGATTCTCGACAGTGAAGTCAATAGTGCTCTTATCCAGGGCAGAAGTGTTGCAGCTTGTTGTGTCAGTTGAGCCATAAAGGCCAGAGTAACAATATATTTTGTCAGTCGCAAAGCTAATATTTTTGTCTGCTGTCAGGCGAATAGAAGCTTTGTCAATATTCACACCCCATGCGTGTCCGATCATATTCCAGTAAAGCTCGGGGCTTCCACGGTCGTCGCGGAGTGCATTTTGTACTGTGTACGCGATGACATAGATGTGTCTACCGGTGATTGTGCTATCTGGATCACCTATTTTTATGAACTGCTCCTTGTTATATTCGTTTGCGAGCCAGTTGTCAGTGCAAAGTGAGCCATTTCTCACTGTATTTGTGAACATAGCTGGCGCATCATCTTGGGTCACCTGCACATTTCGGATGTCGATAGCCGAGAAGTTGCTCGTCTTGTACCCGGCCCCCGTCTCGCCTTTTGGCTCAAACAGAAGTGGTATGGTGCGGTATATGCCGTGTTTGGCGACATCAAAGTCTACAGTCAGTTTTTCTTGTACGACTAAGTCGCCATTTTCTGTGATGCTTGCTGCGACATCCATTGATGATATTTTCCATCCATATTCGGGACTAGGCGCACCCATTGTTTCGCAGGACATAGCACCAAATGATTGGCCAATGAGGCCCATGATGCCGGCTCCACCCATCCAAAAAAATACGAAGATGATTAGGATAATTCTTCCTGCAGATATGTTTTTCATAAAATATTCTGACATCCCTGCCTGCCTGCCGGCAGGCTTCCACCCCCGCCGTTAGCGGGAAGACTAGATGACGATAATACTACAACCTACACCCTACACCCTACAACCTTGTTCGTTAGAACTTCACACTCACGTTCTGTCTCTCCTCATCTTTCGTCTCAAAGTATTTCTCTTCTGTGAACCCAAGCACTCCTGCTATGAGATTGTTTGGGAATATGACAATCTTGTTGTTGTATTCTCTTACGGCTCCATTGTAGTAACGACGGCTATTTTGGATGTCTGACTCTACCTGGTTAAGTGATGTCTGAAGCTCGAGGAAGTTTGTGTTTGCCTTCAGGTCTGGGTAATTTTCAGCAACTGCAAATAGTGACTTCAGGGCGCCAGACAGCATATTTGATGCTTCTGCCTTATCCTCTATTGAGCCTGTACCAATCGACGCTGCGCGATACTTTGCAATATCCTCAAATAGCTTACTTTCGTGCGAGGCATAACCTTTCACAGTTTCGACAAGATTTGGGATGAGGTCAAATCTCTTCTTTAGCATGGTGTCAATATCAGCAAATGCTTCTTTGATTTTTTGTTTTGCTGTGGCGAGGCCGTTATATATACCTATTAGATAAAAGGCAATGACTCCGACTACGGCAAGTAGAACTAGTGACATTTCCATAATACTTATTTTGTTAAATGATAATTTATTATCAACAACTCAACGGTTTCACCCGAAATCTTTTGATGCTATGAAAATGGTAGCACAAAATGAATAAATAATGACAGGAATATGTCTACTTGACTACGGCCCATGAAATGAAATATACTGCAGTATTCACTCAAGTCTAGTATTTGGGCTAATATTTCGGAGTCATAGTACATGATCAAATAGTATATGCACCACAAAGCGCACAAACCAAATCACAAGAAAGAGCTCGACAGCTCGGTCCTCGTGGTTCTTGCAACGACCTGCATTTCTATATACGCTCTCACCGTCGGGTATCTCTCGCTTTTTAGTAATCTACCTGTAGTCACCCCAAGTAGTGTGACGCAGCTTTTACCTGTTGCTGCAAAGCCAGGTGAGGTGCAAGTGTCCATAAAGACAGGAGATGTATCGTCGGCTAAGATCAAGATCTATGTCACAAAGAAAGCGACTCTCACAGGCTGTCAGACTACAAATCCCAAATCAGTCATAAGCCTGCGCAGTGAATATACTGCAGCCAGTGTGGAGCTCATGGGCAAGACACTACTTTATAGGTGTACTTCAGGCATCGGCAATAAGTCAGCCGGTGGCAATGTGCCAGAGCTGTCTGCTGTAGCAAATAACCCAGATTGTGCCCTGGTAAGTGATCCAGCTGCTGATGCGGAGAGTATTGTAGTTCCGCCAAATAAATCAGTCACATTCTCGAAGAACTTTCCACTTGGCACCGCATCTGTATGTGGTGACATGCATACTTTCTTCAGAGTGGATGCTATCAAGTTCGACCGCGAGGTGTGCGATGATGGTATAGACAATGATCAAGACGGTGACATAGATATAGATGATGCGATATGCGCACCAAGTCCGTCAGCGACATACACTATAGCTCCAACCAAAACAATCACCAAAACTCCAACTGTCACAAAGACACCGACAGGAACACTAACTAATACACTTACCCCGACAAATACGCCCACACGCACACCAACACTGACTCCAACAAAGACACCCACAAATACACCAACACGTACACCAACTAGAACTCCGACAAATACTCCAACAAAGACACCCACAAATACACCAACGAGAACGCCAACCAGAACACCTACAAATACGCCAACACGAACGCCGACCTTACCATCATCAGAAAGACCAACCAACACTCCAACTCGTGCACACACACTTACTCCTACAAACACTCTGACAAAGACGCCAACGAAGACGCCAACACGCACTCCGACAAAGACGCCTACAGCGACTCAAGCACCAACAGCAATAACACTGTCTTATTTCTATGCCACACGTCAAAGTAGCGGAGCTGTCAACGTTGCTTGGGGTACGAGTGTTGAGCTCGATACATGGGGCTTCCACATAAAAAGGAATAGCTCCAGTAATTATTCGACAGCAACGCAGGTAACTTCAAATCTTATATTTGGACAAGGTACGGGCGGTGGAGACTATACATATCTAGATGCAGGCGCTCCAGCCACAACACAGTATTATTGGTTGGTTGAGCAAGATGTGAATGGCAATCTCATTCCTCATGGTCCGGCAACTGCAACCGCAAGAGTCGCAAGTTCTGGTGATCTGGTGCAAGTTGTCGCGAGCACATCATATGGTGATAATTATTTCGATGTTGTTGACATCCCCGCATACCATGCATATGGATACTGCAGCATAGGCACATGTTCAGATATTACGCCATCACCAAAGAGCACCAAGCTCATGATTGAGAAGATACTCGTGAACAAAAATCTCAACGAAGACGGGACATATAATTTGAGCTATTTAGTAAACGTCAGAAATACTGGTATGTACGAGGCCGTAGTCGACAAGATAGTTGATAATTTCACACAGACCACCTTCACGGCAGAAGTCATAAAAGGATCAATGGTCGGAGTGAATGTGGAGCCAAATGCAGCCTTCAATGGAAAGACAAATAACAGTCTCAACAAGGCTCCCTTCACTCTAATGCCAGCGGATGTGATGACGCATGACAAGTCATATGCATCGATCGCTTATACAGTTAAGGTAAGTGGGCTGCAGGTAGGACCTGCCGTAAGAATGTGTAATATGGTCACTCTATCTCTTCCCACAAATCAAGGAGTGACCGTCACATATGACGACGTCACAAAGTGCGAGGGATTAGCTGGCCCGAAAGCCACGGCCACCCCGACATATACACCCACCCCGACACGTGTAGTCACGGGAGTGCTGATACCTACAAATACCTTCACACCCACTCCGACTGGCAAACCACTTGATCTCTCAATCACAAAAACATCTGACAAGACACAGGTGAAGGTCGGTGATATTGTAAAGTTCACAATCACGATCAAAAATGACACGGCCAACACTGCACTCCAGGTAAAGGTAAAAGACATACTTCCAGACGTCTTCCAGTATTTGTCCCACGAGACAAGCTATGGACAATACAATAGCCAGACAGGTATATGGGATATCGGCAACATGAATGGCGACGCCACACACACGCTTGTTTTGACAGTGCGCGTGGCCGGCAAGAAAGATCTTGTGAATAAGGTTGAGATATATGCAATGGAGGGTACAGATCGCGACTCGACACCAAATAATGGTAAAAATGATGAGGATGATTATGACGAGGTAACTCTGGAGAGCGTCGATGCGCCAGTTGTACAGGGTACGACTAAAGGTGGGCTTCTTGCAGACACGGGTCTGCCGCTATATATACCACTGTCAGTTGGAGCATCGCTTATCGTATCTGGCATATACCTAGCTAGATATCATGCAAAACGCAGATCAATCATAAGGAAGTATATTGGTGACATAAGTAAGTCGCATAACTTTGATATGAAAAATATGCTCGGTAGTATAAATCTGAAATATTCACTAGCTGTTCTGGCGGTAGTCGCCGGATTTGCAGCGCTAATTGTCATAAGTGCAAGTCTACTTCGTACAAACAGACTCGCAATGCAGAATACTGTCGACTCATCAAATATGGCAAATGAAGATATCCTACAGGTCTTGGCAACACAAAATATTCGTACAGTCACGCTGAACGTGTCGTGTGGCAACATGACCATAAACGAAAATGGAGCGACTGTGTCAGCGCTAAATCTGCCACTTGGTGAGAAGGTGAAGTTCGTCATAAACAATATCACAAGTGACAAAACAACAGGCATGGCTATGCCAGGCTACAGTATCGTCACATCACTATTTGGTAGCAAGACCATCCCGAGTCAGGCAAACGGACCAGCATCCTACACATTTGACAAGTCAGGAACATGGGATGTCATAAATCCCGTCTACTGCAAGGTGGGTAATGTCACAAATGCCTCAAACAGAGTAAAGATATCTGTTGGTATGTAATGCTTACTGTGATGATTCATATGGGAAATATCAATGCCACACTCCTGCAGCTTGCAGATGATCCTGTAGATGTTTTTTTCGGCAGATTGAATTACTTGCTGATAGCTATTCTCTTACTTCTTGCGACATACATACTTGGGCTTCCCTTCTGGAGTGAAGTGAGCATACTCTATCTGAACGCCACAGACAAGACTGGCGG
>CAZATL010000030.1:0-3069 GCA_964488055.1 uncultured Gammaproteobacteria bacterium
CGCTTTTTTTTCTTATAAAAAAACAGTTCTCAAGGGATTTGGCAATACTAGTGCTACTGGCGATAGCACTTTGTCCGTGGCATATACACTATAGTAGGACAGGCTTCCAATTGATAGCTTCTGCATTTTGGGTAACTATCTCGATGTACTTCTGGACAATCTTCTGTGATAGTAATTCAAAGAAGTCATTTTTTGCATTTATTGCTACATCATTTTTAGCTATTTTTACATATTTTCCAATGAAAATTGTCTTGCCGGTATTTTGGATAGCAGTACTCATATTTGATCCAAAAATCCTAAAAAAGACTGTAATGAGCAAATTCAATATTGCAGTAATTGTATTTTTCATTGGTATGGCGGTGATGGCTATTTATCCATACCTCCAGGATGGTAGTTTTTTCGCGAGACTTCATGCTGTTAAAGAACCTGGTAGGGGAGTACAGACTATTGTATCTTCATATTTTGCACATTTTGATTATGGTTTCCTTTTTAGACATGGAGAATATGGGTATCGTGGATCTTTCATATCGAGACAGTCGCAAAGGGATTATGGGGAGTTGCATGAGTTTCAGTTTTTACCAATAATTCTGGGATTTGGGTTTGCTTTGTGGGAAGTATTATCTTCAGATGTCCAGCAGAAAAAGAAAAGGAACCTGATGCTATATATCTTGCTACTTCTTGCATATCCGTTTAGCTCGGCAATAACAACCATGATCCCATCTGCCACCCATTCGATAATTGGGGTAATACCTTTCTCATTTTTTACGGGGTATGGTATATATGCGCTTGCAGAAATTGCCAGAAGCAGAGGTGGTAAAAGATGGTTTGGGTTTTTGGTATACTCAGCCTTTGGAGTTTTTTGGATTGTGTCTACTGGATATTATTTTCTGTCGCTCATGAGATATCCTGTGTACTCTTCAGATTATGATGGTTGGCAATATGGATACAGACAGGCGATGGAGAGGCTTGGCAAGCAAAGTGATCTTTATGACCATCTTTATATCACTCACAGATACAATGCAGGAGAAGCCTTGCTTAGAGCATACAAAACAGAATCACTTTGTGAGAAATGTAAGGTGATGAACAATCCCATAGAGATCGATAATACAAAAAAAGAGCTTTTTGCTGTCAGACTTGATGATATAAAGGAAGCGGAGATAATGTATCCAGATCTCTCGTTTGTCCCAAAAGATAAGATACTCGTTGAGGGGGGTCTGATCGAGCTTTGGATAGGGGAGTTTGAGAGGGATATTCGGTCAGATACCTACTGACTATTTTTCAAGACAATGATCTTCGGGTGGTCATAGACTGTGAATGATTCATCAGCCCCATCGTCAGGAATGACAAGTGGTCCAAGTCGTGGATAGCTTGTGAACTCTGCGACCTTTTTGAAATTTGTCTTATTAGAAAGCAGGTCAGCATAAAACTTCGAAGCTATCGGATAACATGAATGACCATGTACACTGCAGTCTGTGAGCCGCTGAAGCGGGGCATAGAGTCTATTTGAGGCTATGATGTAATAGTCTACTCTTGATAGTTTTGTGTTCATGGGTGACCACTTATAGCTGTCATCAGGCCTATCATACATATTTATTTCTTCATACTTATACATCTCACCAGACCTGATAGGTACTCTATCATCCCAGTGCTCGACGCCAAGTGTTGAACCTGCAGGTATATTCTGTAGTATCCAATCTGTAGCTTGGGCACGGGTATTGTCAGTCTGGTATATCTGAAGGAATGCCATTGACCAAAGAGCTGCCAGGATCACTGTTGCGATCTTTGCAGCGTCAAATACCTTGATGCGTGTAATTGCCACTTGACCCTTGTACTCAAACATCTTCATAAGGCCATATGCTGCGATAATTGCGAGTATTGGGTAAAGTGGGAGCATATAGCGCATGAACTTCACAGCGGATTTGCCTATGATCAAGAAAAACAGACAAAAAGTAGAAAAGAAGAAAATCGAAATGAGCAGTATTTGGGGGTCGGTCTTTTTGGTAAATATCAAAATTGATCTGCGATGCTTTACCGCAGACATTAAGAAATATATGCTACCAATTGCAATCCAAACACTTACAAATGGGCCAACTCCCCAAACAACGATATTCTTGAGGTAATAGAGATAGGGGAGAGTGCCTGCATACTGGAGAGTATAGGGGAAGACATAGGGGTCTGTGTTCATGCGCGTCTGCTCCTTCATGTCGCGTAGAAATCTGATAGTTGGGAAAGTCTCCTTGTCAAAAAACATTTTGAATTCATCTACTGTTTCATCGACTGCCTGCCAAGAGAATGTCATCCAGGAGTTTGTGGGATTTGAGCTTTTTGTGGCAAATTTCGTGAGTATGCCACTTGGGGGGATGAGTGCATATGGCATGGTAAGTGCAAATGACCCAAAAGCGAAGATCGACCATGTGGTAACAATGAGCACAGAATTAATAAGTTTCTTTGACAAATCGCTCTTCTGGCTCAAAACTTGAGCAGCAAGAATAGTCAAAATGCATCCTGGCACAAAAAGTATTGCAGTAAATTTCGATGCCACAGATAAACCTATAAACACTGCCTGAAGAAGTAGGAAGACCAGGTTGCCTTTCTTCATATATAGGAGCATGGAAAGAGTAGCAAAAGTTAGAAAAAAAGTCACAAACACATCGACTACAAAAAAGTGACTATTTTGTATGGTAAAGAACATGAAAAGACCATAGGAAAGAGTGGCTAGAAGAGCGAGTAAATCGCCTTTCTTTCGCCATATGAGCTTAACGACAAGGTAAATACCAATCATGGTACCCAGATCAAAGATGGTTGAGAGAAATCTAGCTGATGAGAGTAGTCCCGGGCCATACATCGTGACAGAAAGTGCACCGGTCTGTGTGCTCAATATCTGGACAAATCCCTTGAGAATATAAATGGGCAATGTCCCGTAATTGAAAAAGTCAGGGTAGAGTCTATCTGGTATCGATACCCTTTCTGAGACCATCATAAGCATGCGTTCGTCAGGGTGCATATGGGTGAAGCCGTCCCAATCTCGTCCAAAACTTCGGACCAAATATGCAGAGATGAGAATGACGA
>CAZATL010000030.1:3169-10731 GCA_964488055.1 uncultured Gammaproteobacteria bacterium
GCTTCTGATAAGTCATAAAATCTTTCTTCAAACGGAATATCTTGGTCAACGACATTTGAGATCCAGAGCACTTTGGTCGTTGTATTTCTTGATAGATGATCGACGATATTCCAGTTGTCTTCGACAAAATACTCAATATCAAGCTCCTTGACCATGCGCTCTTTGAAGAGGTGGGGTTGTTCGTTCTGAGAGTTGTGGTAGGTGCCCGCAAAGTATTCGTCTGCAGATATTCGTGTCTTACATCTGCCAAAGTCACTTTTCAGACATTCAAAGCGTGCTGTAATGAGATATGGCTCAATGAGACCTGCTTGCGTGAGTTCTCTGATCCTTTGCCAGCCACTTGCGGGCTTGAGTGAGGACATATGGACTATCTTCCACATAAGTTGCTCTGTCTTTGTGCGTGGGATGTAGAAGTCGACGGTATTTTTCTTGAGAATATGCTTTTTTACAAGCTCGATGGGTCTTCTGACAACGCGGAGTGGATTGAAGAAGAGTACACCGTCAAGGTCAAATCCCACTCTCACCGGCCGTCTTTGACTAGCTTTATGAGCGGGTATAGGGTTTGCCTTATTATCTGTCGTTTCATGCATAAGGAAATAGTATACTAAACGAGATACATACAATGTTCAATTGCCAATGACAATTGCCAAGTAATTATCAATTTTCAGTTTGTAACGAAAAATTGAGTATTGGGAATTACTTGAAAATTGTAAATTGAAAATTGGTAATTAATTTATATGTTGCCAGTCATTTTTCGCTTTGGAAATATTGTCTTTTATACTTACGGGGTATTCCTCGTGATGGCGCTTTTTTGGTTTCTATACGTAGCCTGGAAGCTTCTGAAGATCACTCCGCACAAGGAAGAGGAGCTATTCGACAAGATTTTTTTGTCTCTCGGAATAGGCTTGATCTTGGGTAGAGTAGCATATCTAGTATTTAATCCAGAGATAATAATGAAAAAAGGCCCTCTAGCTGCCATCGCTGTGCATCTTTATCCTGGATTTCATGGTTTGACCATACTTCTCGTGTCTTTCATTGCGCTTCTTATAATCGTAAGAAATAAAAAATATACAGGGGGAGAGCTTGCAGCTTATCTCATACCGGCGACTTGCATTGCTCTGTCTATCATAAATCTCGGATCAGTATTCTCGGGGACCGTAATAGGGACCGTTACTGAATTCCCAATTCGAGTGAAGTACGCGCTTTATGATGGTCTAAGACATGTGCCCTCTCTTTACTTGGCGATAGTCTATGCAATAGCTGCATACGTGTATTACAGACTACTTCTCATAGCTAGACAGGGCAAGACCACGTTTATCCTAATCACCGGCTCGTTCTTATGGCTTTGTGCTCTTGCAAACATGCTGACATTGCCCGTGCAGGATATTCTGACATATGGGAGGAGCTACACCTATCGACTTTTTGATATTTATTACTCAATTTTACTGCTGTTGACAGGGTTTGGGATGGTGGTGTATCATTGGCGATCGTATTTTTTCGGGATTATCAGATTACGACCTAATAAGTCAAAAAATCATAAACATGGATAAAAACTTTCTATCAAAACAAAAAACCAAACTCAACGAAGAGAAGGAAAAGATTGAGCTTCAGCTAACGACTCTCAAAAATGAAGATCCCTTTTCTGACCCAGATCACGTGACAGACAATGCATCTGCAGACACTGATGCAAGAGAAGAGATGGGACATCTTGCGGTTGAGGCAAAGACAGATGATTTGAAGAAAAGACTTGTGCTCATCAATGCGGCTCTCAAAAGAATTGATAAGGGAACCTACGGGGTCTGTATTAAAACAGGCAAAAAAATACCCAAAGCTAGACTTCTGCTTGTGCCGGAGGCAGAAACTGTGGTAGAGTAAGATAAATGAAAATGTTACGCCGCTTTGGACATATCTTCGGTGGCATAAAAAATGCAGGGAGTACAGTAGTTATTTTGATTGTTGGCTCCGTCTTACTGCTTCTTATAGTCACTACATGGCTTGCTAGGGTATTTGGTGACTCTTTCTTCTTGAAGCCATACCAACGCATTAATATTGGAATGTGGGGCAAAAGATCTATCATACTCTCCTACAATCTACATTCCCCAGATCACACTCTGATCTTCTTCACTAATAACTATGAAATCGAGATACCAGGTGGACTACGAGGGTACACTGTTGGATCGATAGGCAGACTTGTGAGTCTTGAGAAGAAACAGGTAATATACAAAAAAGCTCTAAGTTCGGCCGGGCAGGTGCTCATACATAAAACACTTCATGATGCAACAGATACGGTATATTTTGATGATTTTGGGGATATTTCAGATGACAGATCTGTTGGTTCTATAATAACTTCATACATCTTCGGTGGGGGAGAGCTAAATATCTTTGAGAGGTTGTTTCTTTTCTTCCATATGTCTGATATTACAAGTAATAGAACAAGTAGGATAATACTATCTAGCGGCAAGCAAGAAGCAAAGCTTTATGAGAAGATATTTAGAAACGAACGAAAGCTTGTGCAGATCAAGTACAAATCGTCTGTGACAACTGCATATGAAATATCCTCAATCCTCGAAAACATCGGCATCAGGGTAGCTGACGTCGTTGAGGCAAGTGGAAACGCAGTAGAGAAGGGGGCAAAATGTGCCGTTGTTGAGTCTGCAGGTAAGCAGTCTGAAACGGCAAAGTTTCTTGCAAGCTACTTTGAGTGTAAGATGATGTCCGGCGATACTGGTCTATACAATATTCACCTCACCTTTGGTGATGCTTTTGAGAATGAGTGGGGGGAATAGGGGTGGTGTACGTGGGCAAGAGCAAAATTTGTTTCCCGTCAAACTCGTCCTCGCAAGTCAAAACATGTCGCTATAGACTTGGCGGGACTCAAACAGTGACGTGAAAAAATTTCACCCTTGCCCACTTGCTAAAAGAAGTTATATCTTTGGATAGTTGGCGTAGTGAGAAAGTAGAAATTTTTGGACAATCTAATTATGATTCAGATAGTTGTGGCTCTTATTATCATCGCTATTTTGGCTTTTGTATGGACGCTGGTCAGTATGAAGAGGGATGGGTACATGGACACGGGGGAGGGTAGTCAAAAAGAGTCCAAAAACAAGCTACAGAAAGGAAGCATTATATTTTTCAGAGACTCGGTGAAACACATCAAATAATTACCAACTACCAATGACAATTGTCAAGTAATAATGGGGCAATTACTGTTGCTACATACTATTAGAGGTGGAAGATTTTTTGGATATTGGAGATTGGCAATTGGAAGTTGACTTTATTCCTCCTCATCCTCGTCTTCGTCAGTTTCTATTCCAAGCAGGTCAGCTTCGTTTTTGTCATCTTCACCAATATCCTTCATGAGATCGTCGTCTATCTCATCTTCCTCATCTTCTTCCTCCTCATCGGTTAGCGGAGAGTCAGGAGTAAGCGGTTCTGATGATTTATCTTGTCCATTTTGACCATGTTTTTTGTTTTCGGCATCGTCTTGGTGTTGCTTGGCAATAACCTTTGAGAGGCTGCCTGGGATATCAACAGGAAATGATGCCATTTTCTCAACTTTTTTGCCCTTCAGGACTTCACGTACGAAAACTGTCACATTGTTGAGAGTAGCCTCCTGAACGAAGACATGATACGTACTTTCATTTTCCATGAAATACATAAGCCTTGTGCCAACGTCGTCTGGCAGGACTCCAGCATATTCACCATCTTGAGTGCGAATCTCGACATGTCTTTTGCGGATGGAGAGATAGACCTGTTCGCCGACTATTAGATTGGCCAAGACATTCTTCTGTCCTAGTTGATTGAGGCTCATGGACTTGGTCTTACCTGGTAGTTCGACAAAGGTCTGTGGATTTAGAACAAGTTTATTGATCGTTGGTTTCTTGTGGTCTGTTTTCTGAAGTTTGATCTTTTCTGCATAGTCTGACGCTATCATGTTCTGTGGCTGGAGGGACAGAACTTTTTTGTATTGGTCGAGGGCCTGATTTAGCTTCTGGAGCTGAAGATATGCAAAGCCGAGGCGAAGGTAGGCCTGAATATCTCTATCCTGGTGGTTTAAGATCTTTTTGTTAATCTCAACTGCATTTGCCCAGTCGGCACGTATGGCATAGTCTACTGCTAGAGCCTCAAGGTCCTTGGTGTCGGTGTCGTCATTTGTGGTGGTACTACTGGTATTCATTGACGGTTGAAAGTATACTCTTAGGAAGTTTAGTGTCAAGCCAAATATTTTGGGATTATAATTGCCAATATGTCGATAAAAATCAAGCCGAAGAGTCTAGTAGAGGATATAGGGTATATACCAAAGCACATACGCTTTGCCATAAGTAGCATGGCATGCGGTGTATTCATGTTTTTGGCAGTAACCACACCTTTTCAGTATATATACATCTCCTTGCCTGCGCTTGTGATAATAAGCTACATATTTGTTTGGTTTGCAATATATGAGAGGATAGATAGGGTAGAGTGGATTATGCTTTTCGTTCTTCCCGTACTATGGACGCTTGAGTGGTATGTGTTTTTCTATATGGTGCCTGTGAGATGGCTCACGAGACTCTTATTTAGTCTCATATTTGTGATCGTTTACTATGTGCTTGTGAGCGTCGAAAATATCTACAATGTCGGAGTAGAGAAGAATATTCAGCTTCAAAAAGCAGCAATCACTGTCTCTACAATATTTCTTGTGGGGCTCTGTTACTTGGCTTTTCAGATGATTTCGTCATTTGAAATGTACTGGATTCTTGCGTCTGTCTTCATTGGGCTCATATCATGGGTACTTGCCATGAAGCACTTCTGGACTGTTGATCCCCGTATAAAGTTTGACGTTTGGCAGCTCCGTATGACTCATTTTGTAGCTATCTTTATGTTTTTGACTAGTGCTGGGATGAACTTCATACCCTTCACAGCACAGACAACAAGACCTGTCATACTTGCTGGAGTTTTCTATCTTATGACGAATGTTATATCTGACGTTCGCGATCTTGTGATATTCAAGCAGAAGAGTAGGGAATATTTGATAGTAATGGTCGCACTTCTACTTATTGTAATCTTCACCATACAGATATAAGTGAGGCGAATTTGTTGCCTGCGCGAGCTCACTAGAGAATAGAGGAGTGAGGCTAAAAATTACACTCCGGAGCCATAAAATAACCCAAAGTAAACTACTGACCTATAGTTAAATTACTATAGGGTTATTGTGGATAAGTATTGCGGTGGAGTGGAAGTAGCAATTTTGCGTAATCCGCATTGACTCAAATGTAGGTAAAATTGAGCGAAGAACAGATCAAACTAAAGAAATAAAAAGAATATACCAAAATATTCGCTTCTCCTTTACGTCGAATGTTGTCCCTTATCAGTCAAAGCTCAAACTGCAAAAAAGACATTATTAATGGTGCCATAGAGGCTGGGGAATAACCGCATTTAATGTCGTAATATGTATCTCTTACGAAGTCTAGCCTAGAAGAGTAGACTATCATAATATATCATTGTGTATCATTTGCGCTTAATTAATTCCATAAATAATACTTATGGAATTGTTTGTAGGTACAAAGGGTCCCTATTTCTCCGGTTTCTCTGATACTTATGCCTGTAGGTATTTGGCCTTGTATCAATCTAGCTCTCCCCCACCCCTCTTCTTTAGCCTCAAAGCGAGGCTAATAAGTTGACAGGGGTCAGTCGTCAGCTAACAGAAGAAATTAAACTCTGCGACGGAAGCGGATGAGAAGCTCGATAAGGTATGTGAAGATGTATCGTTTCCAGTCAAGCACTACGTCAAACGTGGGGATATAAGACCATGTGAGAGTACCAAATCCTTCCTTGAAAAGACTCAAGCCTTGCCAGCTCTTTGGGGTGCGACCGGGGATATAAGTACCCCAGAAATTGTAGTATTTGCAGTCATTTTCCAGGGCAATTTGGATAGCTCGCCACTGAAGTAAGTACGGTGCCGGTATGCGTGGGTGGTTTGAGGCTCCTTGATGGTAAAAAAGACAGTTTTTTGTTTTTATGAAAAGTCCGGCAGCGACTGGTTTGTCGTCAATCTTGGCGACAAGAGCGATAGATGCTTTGTCTTTTTCGAAAGCCTCAAACTCACTGCGAAGATAACTGTCTGAAAAGCCTGTGAAACCCTCTCTCTCTGTAGTCACTGTGTATAGGTGTAGGAAATCACGGAAAAACTCGTCTTTTGTCTTTTGGGTCACTGTGACGCCATCCTTATCGGCTTTTCTTATGGAGTATCTGGTGGTTTTTCTCATGCTTTGGATGATTTTTTCGGGGTCTTTTGATGACAGATCAAGCACGCAACCGTTTTCGGAAGTGAGATATATTGGCGCAAAAACTATGTTGTTGTATTTTATACAATCACGGATTGATGCATTGTCTGGGAGGCTAGTATTGAATCGTATGAAATGACATTTTTCTGATTTTGCTAAGGTTTTTGTGAATTCATAAATTGACACGAAAATATTCCTAATTATTTCTTTTTGGTTTTCGGAAAAAATGAAATCTTTGTTTTTGTAACTTTCGGTTGGGACCAAAGAGGAGTCGAAAATAGGACCATGGGGGACATACAGGAAACTTCCTTTTTTGGCATGAATAATGACGATCTGACAAATAGCTAGTATATTATTATTATCGGATATTGATATCCTTTTCACACTATGACCTGTATTATTCTCAAAAATACCAAAGTCCCACGACTGCATGAATGTGGTGATGCAGTGTGTATCTATAAAGTCTTCCCAGATCTGTCTGTCTGTGATTTCGGTAATTTGGTACATGCTTATTTAAATCTTAATGAATCCAATCAGGGTCTAATCCCTGCATGCGTTCTGTGTCGCGCATGTCATGGTGAGCCTGCCGAATCCATGACATGTCACATTTCGGCAAGCTCAATGTGACAGATAACTCGCAGTTCTACTGCGAGGTTGTTCATTAGTTATTTTCACTTCATTTGCAATGATACTTGCTAATTTTTGGTCGATGTTTAATGGTAAATTGACGATTTTTTTGTTGATTTCTTCACACTTCGGGCAGGAGCCCGGAGTGTAGCCAAGCGCCTTTTGGTCGCTGTCTTGTGGCGCAATCGGCGACTCGTACCAAGTGCCAAGGAATATGCTCTTTGATGCTAGTAGGTCAAGAATTTGCTTTTTTTGTGTCTCGCTTGGGCATATGTATGGATATCTGACAAGCGGCAAAGTGTTTGTGGTACCAAGCGACTGCGAAAAATATGATGAGAGCATTCGACTTCTTTTGATGACGCTTGGCAACTTGCTTAGCTCATTTTCGAGTAATACAGATAATGCACTTGGGAACTGGCAATCAAAAATGGGTGCGAACTCACCATTTTTCTCTTCGTGTGTAATCTCTTTTGGGAAGATTCCGAGAACATTTGCGAGCTTGTGGAGTGACTTACCAAGTATGGTATTAGCGCTAAATGATGTTTTTGTGATCGGCGAAATGTATTTGTAAGCCAGACACTGGAGAAGAAGTTTGCTTGAGGGCATGGGCAACATGTCACGTATTTTGCGTAAATTAGTCATAATAGGTGCACCGCGACTCACTATACATGC
>CAZATL010000031.1:0-10157 GCA_964488055.1 uncultured Gammaproteobacteria bacterium
GGCGATAGCGCAGGAGACATGGAGGCAGGTAAATCTGCTCATCTATTTATCGGATATGGAGGAGTGGTGGAGAGGAAAATGGTGGTGAAAGGTGCAAAGTATTTTGCACGCTCTATGACAGAGGTCTATGATTTGATAATGAAGTTATAACATACAGAAATATTTTAAGATTTAATCACTATGCAAAACAAAGATGAACTTTTCAAAATGCGCCATTCAGCGGAGCATGTACTACATCAAGCTGTGAAAGAGCTATACCCACAGATATTTCTTGCGATGGGCCCAGCTACAGATACTGGTTTTTATTTTGACTTTGATAGCAGTCCTGAGGGCAAGGAGGCTGTATCGATCACTGAAGCAGATTTCCGCAAAATCGAAAAAAGAATGCAGGAAATAATCAATAAGGATCTGCCAATCACAAGAGAAGAGATAAGCGTAGAAGAAGCCAAATCATTATTTGGGGACAATCCTTACAAACTTGTTTGGATAGATGAGGCTGAAAAACGCGGAGATTCTATATCAATATATTGGACTGGCAAGCCAAATGAAAAGGGCTCGATGGTAGACCTGTGCGCTGGTCCTCATGCGGATTCAACTGGCGCAATCAAGTCATTCAAACTTCTCTCCGTGGCTGGTGCATATTGGCGAGGTAACGAAAAAAATAAGATGCTCACACGTATCTATGGCACAGCATTTTTCACAAAAGAAGAGCTTGACGCGTATCTCAAAATGCTCGAAGAGGCAAGGAAACGTGATCATAAGAAGCTTGGCGTGGAGCTGGATCTTTTTACTTTTTCCCCGCTTGTTGGAAGTGGTTTAGCTCTATGGACACCAAAGGGTACTATACTTCGAACGATTCTCGATGACTATATTTGGCAACTTCGCAAGGCAAAAGGATACAATAAAGTAGAAATTCCTCATATAACAAGAAAAGAGCTATACGAGAAAAGTGGCCACTGGGAGAAATTCAAAGATGAACTTTTTCAGATGAAGACAAGAGAGGGCGATATATTTGTGATGAAGCCAATGAACTGCCCACACCATACCCAGATATTTGCAAGTAAACCACGAAGTTATAGAGATATGCCACACAGATATGCAAACACAACGATGGTTTATCGCGATGAGCAAAGCGGGGAGTTGTCAGGACTATCGCGGGTAAGATGTATCACACAAGATGATGCTCACGTCTTCTGCCGAGAAGACCAAGTGAAAGAAGAAATACTAAAAATATGGGATATCGTACACTCGTTTTACAGTACATTTGGTTTTGATCTTAAACTTCGTCTATCATTCCACGATCCGAAGTGTCCAGACAAGTATCTAGGAGACAAGGAAGTATGGATTAGATCAGAGAATCTGCTTCGCGAGATTGCGGAAGAAAAGGGATTTGAATATGAAGTGGCAGTAGGTGAGGCAGCATTTTATGGACCAAAGCTAGACTTTATGGGATCTGATGCGCTAGGTCGCAAGCACCAAGTGGCGACTATCCAGCTTGATCGCAACATGCCAAAGCGATTCGACTTAGAGTACACAAATACTCAAGGAACAGGTGAGACTCCAGTCATGATCCATGCCGCAATAATGGGCTCTATCGAGAGATTTCTTTCTGTCCTCATCGAGCACTACGGCGGGGCATTTCCCCTTTGGCTCGCACCTGTACAGATATCACTCTTGCCAATAGGAGAAGATCACGTCTTGTTTGCAAATGAAGCTGCTTCAATGCTTCGCAAAAATGACATAAGAGTGGAGGTGGACGAAAATGCAAAATCAATTGGAGCCAAAATAAGGCAACATACATTGCAAAAAGTGCCTTATATGGGTATAATTGGCGACAAAGAGATAGAATCAAAGAGCATTTCTGTGAGGTCACGTGATGGTAAAGATCATGGAGTGATGACAATCGATATGCTTACTAAAAAGTTTGTAACTGACATTGAGAATCATACCTAGACGAAATATCCAAAGACCCACAAGGAAGTACTATACCTTGAATTTTAGGATAGAGGCGATTGAGCTGCGAGTACTTGATGCACAGGGTGTGCAGATAGGTGTACTTCGTAAAGAAGATGCTCTACGCAAGGCTCAAGAGATGCAGGCAGACCTGGTGCTTATTGCACCACACGCCAAGCCACCTGTCGCAAAGATAATCGATTTCAGGAAATTTCTTTATCAGGAGGCAAAGAAGGATAAAGAAGCCAAAAAAGGCGTCAGCAAAAGTGCCGTAAAAGATATCCAGATATCGCTCTTCATGAGCGTGTCTGATTCGCAGAGATTTGTAGACAAAGCAAAGGAATTTCTTGAAGATGGTCATCAAGTGAGAATAAACATGAAGCTATTTGGTCGCGAGATGGGTAAGGTGGCTATGGCAGTCGAGCATACGAAGAAGTTCATAGTTGCACTCGGGGACGTAAATGTCTCGAAGGAGCCTCGACTTGAGGCAAGAGTGGTAAGAGCAGTAGTGGCGAGAAAGAAATAAACTAATAGTTATAAAGTTCATAAAGTTTTTAAAGTTCATAAGGTGAAAACTTGTGCTTTACAAACCTTATAAACCTTATAAACCTTATAAACTAGAACTTATGAAAAAAAATAAACATCGCACACACAAAGGTGCAAAAAAGAGATTCAAAGTAACGGCAACTGGCAAAATATTGCACAGAAGTCACACTATCAGACACTTGAGAACAGCCAAGTCCAAGAAACAGATAAGAAGACTGAAGCAAATGAAACCAGTCACAAATTCTCAAGCTAAGAAAGTGAAGCAATTGTTAGGCCTAGCCTAACAATAATTAACAATTGACAATAGCAAGCGCCAAGTAATAGTCAACTAACAATTATCAATTAAAAGCAAATTGAAAATTGAATATTGTAAATTACTTGTAACTTGGTTATTGATTATTGAAATTTTTATATTATGGTCCGTGTAAAAGGTGGAATACAAACAAGAAAAAATCATAAGAAAGTTCTGAAGCTTGCGAAGGGCTACAGGATGACTAGGCGCAAGCAGATCAAGAAGGCTACAGAAGCTGTTCTTCATGCTGGTCAATATGCATATGCTGGTCGCAAGCTCCGCAAAAGAGACTTTAGATCACTTTGGATTACGCGTATGAATGCAGCTCTTCGAAGTGAAGGAACTAGCTATAGCGTCTTCATTCATCAAATGAAGCAGAAAAATATCGAGCTCGACAGAAAGATATTAGCCTGTCTCGCTTCGGAGCACCCACAGGTATTCTCTGCCGTAGTGAAAGGTGTTGGCAAATAAAGTCTACGCATGATAAATGTTCCTACCAATATAGAAGTGGGTGTTTCGTATCTTTTTCCTGGTGGGTTCACTGTAGCCACTCATGACAACGGTAAAAGTGTGATAGCTGATTTTGGTGGAAACTGCGATCAAGGTTGTCAACTGCAAAGCGCAATTGAAAGGGCAAAAAGAGCCATGTCAGAACATGTTGACGCTAGTGGAGTGGTCTACAGATGTATGATGTGTCCTCATCGCTAATATCATTTGGCCACACGCAAGTATAGATAGCTACGATTCTGCATAAGTGCTCCACTAATAATCCGATTATTTTTCTTGTATAATCTCACACATGATAGATATGGACAATATCAAAATTCAAATCGCAAAAGTCAAAAACAATGCCGAGCTTGATTCTTTACACATAGAGCTCCTCGGTAGAAATGGAAAAATCAATGAACTCGCTAAAGAAATAAAATCTGCCACACCCGAAAAGCGAAAAGAGCTTGGACAAAAGCTAAATACACTAAAGAAGGAAATAGAAAGAATAATAAACGAAAAAAGAATAGAGCTTAATCAAAAAGAAGCTACTAGTGCACAAGTCACTGCAAAAGATGTGTTTCCGTCTCGCATCGATGCCCCTCACTTACACCCAACCACGACCACAATCAGACAACTAAATGAATATTTCCAATATCTCGGATACAGCATATATGAGGGTCCAGAGATCGAAACAGATGAATACAACTTCGACAAACTGAACGTGCCAGCAGACCACCCTGCCCGCGATCTACAAGACACTTTGTACATATCGGATCCCGAATATCTACTTCGCACACATACATCTTCTGTCCAAATAAGATGCATGACGACAGAGAGCCTGCCAATAAGAATCATTGTGCCTGGAAAATGTTATAGAAACGAGAGTGTGAATGCTTCAAATAACGCCATTTTTTATCAACTAGAAGGACTTGTGATAGACAAAGGCATACATATGGGTCACCTTAGGGAGACCCTTGAGCAGTTCGCTAGATACTTGTATGGAGATGATGTGAAGACTAGATTTAGATGTAAATATTATCCATTTGTGGAGCCAGGAGCAGGGATGGATATAGCTTGCAAGCTCTGCAGTGGTGAGGGATGTGCATTCTGTAAATATAGAGGATGGATAGAGGTCTTGGGCTCTGGCATGGTACATCCAGAAGTGCTTCGAAAATGTGGAATTGATCCCACTGTATATAGTGGATTTGCATTTGGCATGGGACTGGATCGACTGGTCATGATGACATATGGAATAAAAGATATAAGAAAGCTCTATAACGGTGAACTGGTTTGGAAATAAAATTCCAAATTCCGAGTTCCGAGTATAAAGTAATTTTTGTTCACGCCTTGAATATTTTTGACTTATGAATATTGAGGAATACAAAAAATCGCTAAAAGCACCTCTTCGGGACAGAACGTTGATGTTTCTGAAAAGGAATGACGAGGTTGTTATAGGTTTTAAAAAGCGGGGTTTTGGGAAAGACAACTATCTTGGAATAGGGGGGAAAGTGGAGCAAGGAGAAAGTAAAGAAGAGGCTGTTGCAAGAGAGGTGAGAGAAGAGATAGGTGTTGAAGTACAAAAATTGGAATATCATGGTTATCTAGATTTTTATTTCCCAGAGGTTATCGACGAAAGTTGGAATCAGAGAGTGCATGTGTTTGCATCATCAGAGTGGACGGGAGAGCCAACAGAAACAGAAGAGATAAAACCGTTTTTCTTTAAGTTTGACAGGATTCCTTATGACAAAATGTGGGACGACAATAAAGTATGGTTGCCAAAGGTGTTATCTGGCGAATATGTGGCTATGGAATTTCTATTTGACAAGGACTTGAAAGTCATGGAGTATAAGGATATTCGATGATCGCAAAACATATACAAATCCATTACAAAGATGCTGAAACCCAGCCTTCGCATCGCTTCGGCGGGCAGGCAAGTCCAGCATGGCACATTTTTTATTATTGTCATCCTGAATTCATTTCAGGATCTTTATGAAAAAATATTTCGTGTATATTTTGACAAATTTTATGAATAGGGTTTTTTATATTGGTATTACAAATTCGATAGAAAGACGTTTACTAGAACACAGTCTAAAGTCAAACAGTTTTGTTCAACGATACAGGATCAAAAAACTAATACATATTGAAGAATATGGTGATGTACGTGAGGCAATAGCTAGAGAGAAACAACTTAAAAATTGGCATAGAGATTGGAAAATAAATTTAATAAAAGAATCAAATCATGAATTCAAGGATTTGTTTTATTGAAAGATCCCGAAACAAGTTCGGGATGACAAATAGTTACGCATGAGTCATCCTGGGATTGCGAGATTTATTCGAGGGTTTGTAAAGATAAAGATATTGAAGGCATCGAAAATGGTTTAACACTATAAATTTTATGCATTGTCATCCTGAAGTTGCGAAGTCGCACCCTATACGACGAAGCTTCGTTCAGGATCTATTATGAATAGATGCTGAAACAAGTTCAGCATGACAAGTTTATTTGTTTAAATATATGAAAATACCACTCAATTGGCTAAAGGATTACGTCGATATCGAGATCTCGCAAGATGAGCTTGTCAAAAGGCTTACGGCGATCGGCCACATGCAAGACAAAAAGCCAGAACATGTAGCAGGGGACACCGTCATTGATCTTGAAGTTCGTCAAAACAGATCTGACTGCCTGAGTATACTTGGAGTGGCGCAAGAGGTGGCAGCAGTGACAGGAAAGAGAATAAAGGCTTGTAGGCAGGTAGGCTTGAAGGCAAAGACAAATTCATCACTTCTCAATATCATCAATGAGTCACCAGAGAATTGTTTTCGTTTTTCGGCATACAAGATTGCTGGAATAGATCCCGAGGCAAATACTCCAGACTGGATGAAAGCACGACTTGAGGCATATGGGATGAAAACCATCTCACCTATAGTCGACATCACAAACTTTGTCATGATAGAGACTGGCGAGCCAATGCATGCTTTCGACTCAAGGAGTATCCCAAATGGGGTAATAAAGCTAAGGCAGGCAAAAAAAGGCGAGAAACTGACAGTCCTTGGAGACAAGAGTATAGAGCTTGATGCTGACGATCTCATCGTAACCGACAAAGATGACTCACCAATATCTTTTTCTGGACTAATTGGTGGTACGACAAGTGGAATAAAAAGCGACTCTACAGAAATCGTACTCGAGGCTGCGACTTACAATCAAGCAGTCGTAAGACGAAGTTCAATCCGACATAGCATCAGAACAGAAGCGTCCACTCGCCATGAGAAGTTCATGCACACTGATCTCGTAATTCCTGCACTTGATAGAGCTGCAAGTCTGATTATGGAAATTTGTGGTGGCGAAGTAGTAGCTTTCCACGAAAATATTGCAAAACGTTCTGACATTCTGACGCTTGAGCTACGCTTTTCTGAAGTAGCAAGACTCGGAGGGGTGGAAATAGATGCAAAAGAAGTCATAGAAATATTTCAAAATCTCAACTTCGAAATATTAGAAAAAAATAACCTTTCACTAAAGCTCCGTGTACCATATGTTAGGACTGACATTCTAGAGGAAGCAGATCTCGTTGAGGAGGTTCTCCGAATATACGGATATGAGAATATCCCTGGGTCACTCCCAAACTTCGCCCCGCCAAAGCGAATAACATCCAAGTATTTTTTGACTGAAGAAAAAATAAGAGATGCAGCTGTCTCTATCGGTCTTAGTGAGATCATAACGGAGCCTCTTGTGGCTCCACTTGATGTCGACGAAAAGATAGCTATTCATCTCCAAAATGCACTAAACGCAGACAAATCAGTCCTGCGAACCAGTCTGAAGTCTGGACTTGTTGGATCATACAAATATCAAAGGAAATTTGATAAAAGTGCCATAAATGTGTTTGAGATTGGACTCGTGTACCACAAAGCTAACACAAAGAAAAATCCATACCTAGAAATAAAAACTCTTGGTGTGCTTTCGCACGATAGTACAAGTGTTTTTCAGCAAGTTGCATCCAAACTACTAGGATTTGTGAAGAAGATCGAAAGTATGACTGGTTGTATCGAGGTGTCTGAAGAGCTCATTATCGGAAAGATTGATGAGCATACAGCATTCACCGAGCTAGCCATAAGAGTACCCACTACAGCTAGCAATGCCGAAGGCTACTTCTACGAATCAATTCCTCATTTCAGTGAAATAGATATATCAGTAAGCCTGAAGAATGATATAGATTTAGTCAAAGTATCTTATGACTTGCAATTGCCAGAGACAACTCTTGAAGACGTGTCATGGACTGAAAATGCAGACCTTGCACCAAGTGGTTATAAATATGCACTTTTTAAGCTAAAATTTCGGGATTTGAAATATTCCAAGTCAGAGATAATATCACAACTGACAGATATGCTTAAGAAAAAATATTCAGCAGAAATAAGATAAGGTGTAAAAGCCACAGCCAAATTGTAGACATCAAACTCATTAACTACGAATGCCATTTGTATCTTTGACTTTTTTTCACTTCGTCATCTCGACTCCATGAATCAGCCCCTGGCTGATGATTGGGTGGAGAGATCTCCTATTTAAATTTCAAAATCATTTGGAATCAAATTACCATAGATCTCTCCACCCTCGCGTGTCGCGAGGAGTCGAGATGACGCAAATGGGTAGAAAGCACGAAGTTTTCATGTAAAGTGACAAGATTATTTGATCAATTTATACATCCAAAAGAAAGTAAAGTATTGGGTATAAGGTCTTGCGTAATATGGCCTTGTATAAATGAGTTTATCAGTGTAAAATATGAGCTCGCACGTTGATAAAGCGTTTGGAAGAAGTATATTTGATAAATGTGTTTATCGTATATACAAGTCATCTACACTTGATTTGGACCCTTCAAGCGGGTCAAATCAAGATAATTTTTTTATTTTGCACAATAAGCCAAGCAATTGAGCTGTAGGAAGTGCCACTCACCTAAAAAATGAGTGGATTTTCTGCAAATTTCTTTAAGAGTTTGATCCTGGCTCAGGATGAACGCTGGCGGCGTGCCTGAGATATGCAAGTCGAGCGGGAACTATTGAAGTCGCAAGACGGAGATAGTTTCAGCGGCGGACGGCTGAGTAACACGTAAGAATCTTCCCCAGAGTCTCACATAGCTCATCGAAAGGTGGGGTAATTTGAGATGGTCTGTCCCGATTTATCGGGATTGTAAAGCCGCAAGGCGCTTTGGGATGAGCTTGCGTCCTATCAGGTAGTTGGTGAGGTAAAAGCTCACCAAGCCTACGACGGGTAGCTGGCCTCATGAGGGTGGTCAGCCAGAGGGGGACTGAGACACGGCCCCCACTCCTACGGGAGGCAGCAATCAGGAATAGTCGGCAATGGACGAAAGTCTGACCGCGCGACGCCGCGTGTAGGATGAAGCTTCACAAGAGTGTAAACTACTGTGGTAGGGGAAAAGAAAGGATGGTACCCTACTAGAAAGCAGCCGCTAACTGCGTGCCAGAAGCGTCGGTAATACGTGGGCTGCGAGCGTTATCCGGTGTCATTGGGCGTAAAGAGTCGTGTAGGTGGGTATGTAAGTCGCCTTTTAAATCTCTGGGCTCAACCCAGAAACTTGGGGCGATACTGCATGTCTTTGAGGATCTTTTAGGGAGAACGGAATTGTGGGAGGAGTAGTGAAATGCGTTGATACCCACGAGAACTCCAGTGGCGAAGGCGGTTCTCTAGAAAGTTCCTGACACTGAGACACGAAAGTTAGGGGAGCGAAGCAGATTAGAGACCTGCGTAGTCCTAACTGTAAACGAATGTATGCTGGCTGCATGAGGTTAGCACAAAGTGCTACAAATATTCAAGATTCAATTTCAAGATTCAAGTAATTTTCAATAGTCAATTGCCAATTGAATATTGTTAATTGACCATTACTTGACACTTGTTATTGATAATTGTTAATTTGTGTTTTTTGTGCTAATCTCGTGTGGCGAAGGTAACCCGTTAAGCATACCGCCTGGGGAGTACGGCCGCAAGGTTGAAACTCAAAGGAATTGGCGGGGAGGCACACAACCAGAGGAACATGTGGTTTAATTCGATACGAAACGAAGAACCTTACCAGGGCTTGACATGCTACCGTTTTAGTCCGCTGGAAACAGTGGATGATCCGCAAGGATGGTAGTGCCGGTGATGCATGGCTGTCGTCAGTTCGTTCCGTGAGGAGTGCCCTTAAGTGGGACAACGAACGCAACCCCTGTCGTCTGTTACAAGTGTCAGACGAGACCGCCCCCTCTCTTTTCTTCATACATAATTATGAGGAGGAGTGAGGGGGAGGAAGGCGGGGCAGACGTCAAGTCAGCACGTCCCTTATGTCCTGGGCTACACACATGTTACAATGAGCTTTAACAACGAGTCTTGCGAGCCGGCGACGGCAAGCAAATCTCTGAAATGAGCTCTCAGTGGGGATTGGAGTCTGCAACTCGACTCCATGAACTTGGATTTGGTAGTAATCGCGGGTCAGCTATACCGCGGTGAATACGTTCTTGCCTCTTGCACACACCGCCCGTCAAACCAACAAAGTCGGAGATATATGAACTGCGGCGCTATGCCGTGGGAGTATGTAGTCGGCGATGAGGGTTAAGTCGTAACAAGGTAACCGTACTGGAAGGTGCGGTTGGATCACCTCCTTTTCTTTTTTTTCTTTTTATCAAGAAAGTGATAAGGTTTGTTTTTAGTTGTTAGTAACCTAATAGCTAAATGCGAACAAGCTAAATGCTTAAGACTTAAGAACATGTCAGTCAAGATAAAGTCCTCGACAGTAGTCGGGGCAACGTCTCGATCGTAAGATCGGGGCAAAAAAATACCCTCCTAGCCGGAGGGGTACTTAAACTAAAACTGCAGGATGTTACCTGCAGCTCAATTGAA
>CAZATL010000032.1:0-2610 GCA_964488055.1 uncultured Gammaproteobacteria bacterium
TGGGCCATTAGCTCAGCTGGCTAGAGCGTTCGCATGGCATGCGAAAGGTCATCGGTTCAAATCCGATATGGTCCACCAAGTCTGACAAAGAAACCCTACTACCGCTTCACGGGCATGAAAACTACTACATTATGTGTTTAGACTTCTTTCCGCCAAGCTTGTCAACCTTTGGTTGAGGCGGATGCGAAGGATATTGCACTGGTTGTTTCTGAAGTATGGTTCGAAACGATCCGCCAGCTGGCGGAGTGAGAACTGCTGGAGATTGATCTTTTGTGTTTTGCGAAGTGAATGGTCATTTTTTATCATTATCACTGTTTGAGCGAAGCGAGTTTGATAATGTAAAAAATGACCATCACGAGTATTGTTTATAATTCTGCCTTGTTCAATTGGGCGGACACATAGGTCCGCCCCTACACCCTACACCCTACACCCTACACCCTAAAAATCATCTCACATACCCCATCTTTATCGCTTCGTCAAGTATCCGTCTAGCCACGCGCCCTGCACTATCTGAACCTTGCCCTCCTTTTTCGGCAAGAACAGTGATCACCACCTTCGGGTCATGAGAGGGCGCAAAAAGAGTCAGCCAGCCGTGTGGTTCCTCGTTGCCCTCAACAAAATGTTCTGCCGTTCCCGTCTTGCAGGCTACTCTTATAGGATTTTTGTAATGAACAAACTCTGCTGAAGTCGACGACTCATTTGGTGAGTTTAGGTCGAAGAAGGTCCACGCAGTACCCTTTATCGCACATGCCTCCTCCATTCCCTTTTTTATGACAGCAAAGACCTCCTTATCAATTTGCAGCTTCGTACATGATCTTGTGCTCCCTGCGTATTTCGATCTTGTGACGCTGCTCAAGATGGTCGGTGTGCACCTGGTTCCATCATTTGCGATAATCTGGGTCATGACAGCTACCTGAAGTGGGGTGGATAGTAGATACCCTTGCCCTATCGAGAAGTTGTAGGTATCCCCCAAGAACCACTTCTCACCCACCTTCTCTTTCTTCCAAAAAGTTGATGGCACAACGCCCTCGACGTCCTCTAGCTCTATACCGCTCCTTGCTCCATACCCAAAAAGTTGGGAGTACTTCGCAATCGTTTGCACACCCAGTCTCTCGCCCATCTCATAGAAATATATGTCATTTGATCTCTTCAGTGCCTTTACCATATCCACTTCCCCATCAGTCCTGCCACCGTACTCTGTATAGAACCAGTTGGTATACTTTTTACCACCCACCATCCTAAAACCTGTATCAAGCACTGTGTCTTGTGGCTTTATTTTCTTCTCTTCTAGGGCTGCGGCTGCTACAACCATCTTGTATACCGACCCTGGCGGATATATACCAAGTGTCGCTCTATTAAAGAGTGGTTTTTCTGTGTCTGCGAGATACTTTTCTGTCTCCTTGCTATCTGTTCCCATCTTGCCAGGGTCATATGATGGGTAAGAGGCAAGAGCGATGACCTCACCAGACCTCGCATCAAGCACTACAGCAGCGCCAGGTATGCCATCAAAGCTTTCGTACACCTTTTCCTGTAGATTTTTGTCGATTGTAAGAACGACCTCATCGCCTTCTCTAGGCGGCACTCTCTCAAGATACTTACCCGACTTCTCGTGCGCGTCAACTTCCTCATAAGTCACGCCTGCCGCGCCGCGGAGAAGACACTCAAGCGCCTTCTCAATCCCTCCCAACCCCACTCTTCCTCCACCTGCTGTCAGCGTGTTCCCACTACATTCTCCTCCCGCTGGCTCGGCCTTATTGCTAGACTCTTCGCCCACATACCCGAGTATGTGTCCAAAGGGTTCGCCGACTGCATACGATCTGACAAAGCCATTATTTGCTGGCACATCCTGCACAAGCACTTCTCCATTCCTATCTTTTATACTTCCCCTTTTGGCTGAGATTGCTTTTTTGCGCACGCGGTTTTCGTCTGACATGCTTTGATACTTATACCCCTGCACATACACAAGCTTGAATGCCTGCGCTAGAATAAGAATCCCTGCGGACAAAGTGATGCCTATGATGAAGAATTTCTGACTCTTTGACATGTGTTCGTGGATGATAGCAAAAAATCATCGGGAGATGAAGGTTTTTATTAGTTTATAAAGTTGGTAAGGTTTTTAAGGTTCATAAGGCTATTTACTTTGTGAACTTGAAGAACTTTATTAGCCTTACAAACTTTATCAACTATGTAGAACTACGTTTGCTGTCTTATTATCTTTCCTCCTATCTTCTTGAGCTTGATATGTGACTGCCAAAGTAGATATTTACAAATCTCTGCAAGCCATCTAGCCCCAGTCCAAAAGCTTTTGTGTAGGTTTTCCTCAATCTGTACGTCATTGTATATTGGCACTTTCACGTCATATATCGTTGGGAATGGCTTGGCAGATGGAGCAACATCAAGCCCTGCGTCTTTTGCTTCTTTTGAGATCGAAGGTATCTTTGGAGTAAACTTGGTGGTGTTTTTGCCTTTTTCTGATTCCGAATCTTCACTCTGTTTTTCGCTGTCTTTTGCGTCTTCTTGATTTATCTTATGCTCAGTCTTCGCCATGATTGGTTCGTGTTCTTTGCTACTTGAGGTGATGGATGGGGGTGATATCGGAGGGGGGGGTAA
>CAZATL010000032.1:2620-10032 GCA_964488055.1 uncultured Gammaproteobacteria bacterium
CCGCCCCCCCCGCCCCCCCCCCCCCCCCCCCCCCCCCCCCGCGGCGCGCCGGGGGGGGGGCCGGGGGAGGTTGTGTAGCTGATATATGATCTGGGATGGGTGTGTGATTGTCGTTTGGATTCATATTTTTAGTATAGCATTTTTTGCTCATTAGCAATTTAGTTTCTCGCCGCAATGATCGCACTTAGTACGCCAGCTTTTTTTGTCATTTATTCTCTCTCCAGATAGCCAGCTTTTGCACCCTGGACACTGATATGATTCATAATGAGTCGCTGTCTCCTTCCTATACCCTCCTCCCTGGATATCAACCGCAACACCGGCCCACATACTCATCACCCCATGAATACCTATGCTTGAGACTGCATCGGGGTTAATTGTGCCTGACACAACGTTGCCAAAGCCAGATCCCATACCACATGTCCCAAGCCCTCCCTGCATATTCATGGCCATTTGGATATATGCGACTCTTGGATCAGTGTAGTCTATAGACTCTTGCCACATCTTACCAACACGTCTTATTGGTTGATATTCAAGCAACCTTTCATCAAGTTTTTCTCCGCTTGCTATATTTTTTACAACGCTCTCCCAACCTCTGAACTTGTTTTGTATCGCCTGAAGCTCAGATATTTTCGGTGTATCTCCCAAATTCAGAATGTCTGTGTAAATGTCGTTTAGCCACCAATCGATATTTCTCACCCTCCCCATCATCTCTCTCTCATGCTCTTCAATGTCTTTGCTATCACCTGACACCCTTTCGTCTTGCCAATACATTACTCCGTTTTCATCAGCCACCTTTTTGCCCACGGAATGAACATGGGCAATATGAAGTGAGTCTTGTATTCTGAAATCATCTGGCACGACAGAGGGGGAAAGCTCTGTTAAAAATCCGTGAAGCTCTTTGTCACTTGGAATAACCCTGTCGCTCAATGAGTTTATGAGCTCTGTCTGAACACTATTTGGAAGATAGTGACGAAGTGCGCGACAGACGAGTTTCCTGTCTCTTGTTGTAGGATCTATCTGTAGCTGATGTAGGAATAGGAAGCTGTGCCTACCGTACCCCCATTTTTCCCTATCAGTCAACTCAACTGCAGAATCTGGGATGGATGGACTTGCAGCGATCCATGTCGTACCAATTTTCGCATCTGGAATTTGACTTGAAATGGCCTGGATCACCTCCAGATCTTTTCTATCTCTGTCTCTCAACCACGCAGGTCGTGAGATATCTCCAAGGGGTTTTCTGAAGCTCTCTATTGCATCAATGTTTACGTCGCCTGGATAAACTAGTCTATTATCATCTGTCACTTTGTATTCATACATTGTGGCGCGACCCTTGATGTATGTTTCTCCTGCATAGAAGTGGGAGTTATCGACAAATGTCTGTCTATATCTCTCACCCATATCAAGAGATCTAGATCTCTCGCTCTCAAGATCAAATGCTAGGATATTGCCACGTGGAGCTTCGTGATTTCCCCGAAAGACAGGGCCTTCTATGACAGGATGATGTGGTTTGGGTCTTTCTGATAGGATATTTGGCCCTACCTCTAATAAGGATAATGTCATACATTCACACCCTGCAACGGGGCACGGAGCTTTTTTCTGTAGACCAGGCTAGACTTAGTTTATAAAGTGACAGGTTTATAAAGTTTATAAAGATAAAACCTTATAAACTTTAAGAACCTTATGAACCTTATAACCATTAGTTTTCACTGTTGCGGCACAGCTGCAGAATTTCAAACCCATACTCCACAAGAGATCTCTCCACCCGACTCGCTAAGCGCGAGACGGAGTCGAGATGACGCAGAAAAGCGGTTTGATCACTACATTCCTTCAGAAAAAGCAAAAGTTAACTACCAATCTTCAATAACAATTGACAAGTAATCCTCAATCGTTAATTACCAATTTCTAATAGCGCAGACTCATTATGGTTGAGTATTGACCATTGAAAATTACTTGAGAATTGAAACTTGATAATTGGTTATTTGTTTCTATGTCGTCTTCTCTACCTGCGCATACTTTCTCGCAAAAGCAAAGCACAGATCAGACAGGCGGTTCAGGTATTGTATCACCTGAAAATCGGTATTCTTGCTGTGTATTATCTCCTCTCTATGATACTTGTATTTCTCGTATACATATCTCACAAGGCGCCTCTCCGCTGACCTCACCGTAGTTCTTGCTATATGAAATCTAGTTGACGTCTCTCCACCTTGTGGAATGATGAACCTCGTGAGTGGTGGGAGTGTCTTTGAGACTTTGTCTATAGTGGACTCAATTTTCTTAGTTTTGCTTGCAACGACGGTTGCTAAGAGCTCTGTCCCAGCCACAAATCCCATGATCTCATATAGATCGTGTTGGATAGTCTGAAGGAGCTTCCGCACGCTATCATCCTCCACCTCTTCTCTCACCCACCCCAGGAAACTTGAAGCCTCATCAAGTGCTCCATTTGCCTCAATCTGGAGCTCTGACTTCAGGACTCTCTTCCCAGATAGGAGACCCGTCTCGCCCGTGTCGCCGGTTTTGGTATAAAGCTTGGACATAGTTGAGTCAAATTTCTAATTAACCTAATTGATCTAAGTTTCTAAATAAATCCCAAATCCAAAACTAAAGATCCAAAATAAATCTAAACGACAAAATTCAATTTTGTAGCGCATCATGTGTGCTTTACTAGCATTTTGGATTTAGGAATTTGTACTTTTTAGCATGCGCTGTATCCACATCCATAGCACTTCTTACACCCTTCCTCATGCACAAGCGATGCCTCGCCACATTTGGGGCAAAGATCAAAGATGACTTTGCGCTTTGGAGCTACTTCATAAGTTGTTGCTGCTACCACGACTGCAGACTGCGCCACCTGTGCCTCGACTTGCTGGATGGCTGCGATTGCCGCAACAGCTGTTGCGCCTGATGACTTGTCTGTGTCACTATGGTCTACTCCATTTTTTGTGGCAGACTGTGAATCTTGCTGCGCTTGGCGAAGGCTATAGTGCGTGGCCAAAACTTTTGCAACGGCATCAGGCAAGGACTTTACAGAGTTTTTGCCAAAACCGAGCGTTCGACTACCACCAATGCCTTGTAATTCTTCAATAATCTTCTTGACCCTTTCCATAGGAGTTAGGAAGGTGTTGAATCTCAAAGACATACTGATTGTCCGACCAAGCGCCTCTGCCATAGCATAAACATCGGCTCCTGGCTTGCCAACGTTTACAAACACTTCAAATGGCTCACCTGTCTGGTCAGAATTGACAGTTATGTACGCTTTGCCAACTGGCGTATCGATGCGATATGTAGAACCATTCACAACCATAGGTCTTGATTTGGCGGGATTGCTCTGCGCAGGTGGTGGCTCATCAGCTGCTGTCTTGACCTGACCGTTTTCGACTTTTGATGTCTTGTTGGCGCTTGTATCGCCTCTCTCAAGCACAGCTTCGCGCGATCCATCACGGAACATTGTGATCCCCTTGAGACCCTTGTCGTAGGCCTGCATGTAAAGGCGATCAACGTCCTCGACACTGTACGCGTTTGGGGCATTTACTGTCTTTGAGATTGATGCGTCTACATATCTCTGGATGACAGCCTGCACATCCACATGCTCATCAGGCGTCAGATCGGCCGATGATACAAACCACTCTGGTTTTGTAGTCACCTCTTCTCCTTTATCGTTTATGGCTGTGAGCTCTTCTTTGTGGGCTGCAAGATATTTGTCCCACAAGTAATGTCTTATGACATGTGTACCTATGCGATCACGTCTCGTGAACTCAAACTCAAACACTGGCTCAATGCCGGACGTTGTGTTGGCCATGAGACTGGTTGAGCCAGTTGGTGCCTGCATGGTGATGATTGAGTTTCTTATGCCGTTTTTTGCAATTATGCTTTTTACCTCTTCTGGCAGTGATGCTACATATTTACCAGCCAAGAAAAGTTTTTTGTCGTATTTGCCAAATGACCCCTTCGACTTTGCAATTTCGGCTGATGACACATAGGCATTGTCTCTTATGACCGCGTAGATCTGATCAATCACACGAAGTGACTCGGCAGAGCCATATCTCAAGTGCATCTTGATAAGAGCGTCTCCAAGTCCCATGGTGCCAAGTCCTATGCGGCGCTCTCCCTCAAGCTGGGTCTTTCTGATACCAGCAAATATATATGGATCCATGTCAACCACGTTATCAAGTAGTCGAACAGCTGATTTTGTGATGTATGCAAGTCTCTCGAAGTCGAACTTGCCAGGCCCATCAACACCATCCCCTTTGACAAGTGCAGACAGGTTGATAGAGCCCAAGTTGCAGACTCCCCATGGCGGCAGCCCTTCCTCCCCACATGGATTGACACAGTTTATTCTGTTCCAGTAGTAATTGTTGTGAAGTTTGTTATAGCGCTCCATAAAGACGACCCCTGGCTCGGCAGATCTCCATGCAGCCTCACAGATGAGCCTCCACATCTCACGTGCCTTCACGGTCTTGAAGACTGTCACTTTCTTGCCTTTCTTCTTCCACTCTACCATATCGCCATTCCAGTCTCTGTCGTAGTCTTTGTCTTTTGTGTCTGGAAAGATAAGGTTCCAGTCGAGATCCTTCTTCACAGCTTCCATGAAGTCGTCAGACACACTGACTGAGAGATTTGCTCCCAAAATTTTTGTGAGGTCTTGCTTGACCGTGATAAACTCGTAAATATCTGGGTGCCAGTCCCAAAGCATGAGCATGAGAGCTCCGCGCCTTGTCCCGCCCTGTTGTATGATGTCGCGTGTGGCTAGTGAGAATAGTCCCGCCCAGTTCATGGGACCAGATGACGTTCCATTGACCTTCATGACTCTAGCTCCTCTTGGGCGAAGTGATGAGAGATTGATCCCGACTCCTCCGCCGTGCGCCATTATCTCGACCATGTTCTTCAGAGATTCGATGATGCCTCCGCGCGAGTCTTTTGGTGACGGTATGACGAAACAGTTGTAGTAAGTGACGTCATAGCCGGTTCCCGCTCCCGCAAGTATTCGACCACCCGGCACAAACTGAAAATCATCCATTATGTCTCGAAATATCCCCTCGTACTTCTTCTTGAGCGCAGGGGTCTTCTCGACTTTAGCGACAGCACGAGCTATCCTACTCCACATCTCGCTTGGTGTCGTCTCGACTACATCTCCCTTTCTGTCTTTCATTGCGTAACGGTCAGCGAACACCTTTTCGGAGACTCCTGTGAGTTTCATAAGTATATTTGGGTTAATAAAATATTAAAAAGTTTATAGCCTATTTATTTCTCTCGTAAATTGATCAATGTCCTCAAATCTCTTGAAGACACTCGCAAATCTTATATATGCTACCTTGTCAATTTTTTTTAGTTTTTCGGCTACGAGTTCGCCTATTTTTGTTGAGGTAACTTCGTTTGTGCCGCAACCCGTGATTTTAGATCCAACATAGCTAACGATGCCATCAATCTCCTCAAATGTTACATTTGTTTTGCCAACTGCCTTCATTATGCCGCTTTTTAGTTTTGCTGCTTCGTACTGCTCCCTTCTTTTGTCGCGCTTTATCACAAATACGGGTGTATCTTCAATGCGCTCGTAAGTGGTGAATCTTTTCTCACACTTACCACAGCTCCTCCTGCGTCTCACTGTGGCGCCATCTTCGCTCACCCTAGTCTCAATCACTTCGGTATCTAGATTTTTGCAAAAAATACATTTCATATTGCTAGTGTCCTAGAGATCATATTAGACACTATGGATAGTGTTTGCAACGGTAACTTTTCGGATCAAAAGATATCATCTGTCTTTTGCACCTCCGAATAATATCTTGTAGAAAAAATGTGTGTGGCATTTATAAAAATTTGTACGACTACTATTTCTATGGCTGTCAGTTCAAATCAAAGCAAAGAGTATATTCTTTTATTCTTTTTGGCGCATGATTACTCTAGGATGAAAAATGGCTGCTTGTTGGTATATTTTGTGTTGATCCAGAGCCGAAGTGCAAAACTTTACTAGACTTGTAGCGAAATAACATGCTTATGACTTCCTGACGAAAGTCAGGATCTACTGACGAAGTATTTAACTCAAACAAGAGATCTCTCCACCCAACCACTTCGTTCATGGAGTCGAGATGACGCCTCTGTGCTTATTTCGCCACAAATCTACTTGTCGCAGATCTCAAGTAGTTTTCTTATTTCAATATTTTTTTCAAGGATCTTAGCTAGGACGGTCTGGTCGGATGTCGACAAATCATCAAGAATACTTCTCATGACCTCTGCCTGCTTTATGTTGCTCTGCACAGCTTTGTAACATATATCTTCTCCGCTGTTTGGAATGACGCCTGCTTTGTGTTGTTTCTTGAGGAGTGAAACTAGATTTTCTTGATATTCAATCGACTGTCTGAAAAGCTCAAAAGAGGATTCAGGCTTATTCATTCTTGCCATCTTTTGTCCGTAGGCAGTATATCTATCAGATAGCGTGACCAGAAACTTACTCTTGTCCTGTCCTTGTGAAAATACAAGCGATGCCTCGTCGCGCAGGCGCTTTATGTGAAAGAGTGGGTTGTTGGGCAATATGCTACCAGTCTCCGGAAGTTCATACACTGTCTTTTGGTTGTCGGCGAGTGACTGACTGACGGTCGGTGAGATGGCTGCAACACTCCCTGTGAAAGTTGTAATAATTAGAACAAATGAAAATGCTGCTTTGAGGCTTTCTGATGCTATTTTCATGGCTGATTTCCATTATACCAGACAAACCAAAAACCCGCAACTTTCGTTGCGGGTGTATATGGCATTTTGCTTCTGCGAAACAAAATGTTCTTTTTCGATTATTTGACCATTCTTTTCAAGGACTTGCCTGCTGTAAAACCTGGAGTTTTTGTGGCAGGAATCTTGATTTCTGCGCCTGTTTGTGGATTGCGGCCTTTTCTGGCTGCTCTTTTGCGGACTAGGAATGTTCCAAATCCCGTTACCACAACTTTTTCATTGCGTTTGAGAGCTGCTGCAACTGTGTCAAATACCACCTGCACTGCATCCTTTGCAGCTTTTGCGGTAAGACCAGCTTTTTTTGCAACGTGTGCTACTAGATCTGCTTTTGTCATTTTTGTTTCACCTCCTTTTTACATTGACGGAAAGTTCTAACAAGAAACGAACTGATGCATCGTAATACGAATATGCTGTCGTGTCAAGCATAAATAAAATCGTCTTATTGTGACAATCTGTAACAAAAGCATGCTGGTGTGTCAATCTATATGGGAAGAATTAACCTAATTGATCTAATTATTCTAATTTCTAAAAAATTCACAATGCCTAAGTTTCGATTGGAATTATTGGAGTTTGGAGTTTATTTAGAACTTAGAAATTAGGGTTTAGAAATTGAAATGTGGGCCACTATATTTTCATAAAGTGACCCACATTGACTAATTAGATTCTTGTAGTTGCTTGTGTCCGACTCTCGCGAATCA
>CAZATL010000033.1:0-9943 GCA_964488055.1 uncultured Gammaproteobacteria bacterium
AAAAAGTAATCACTCAAAGGAGTGTATCTGTTCACTGTTTCGGCCCGAGGCCGATCAGCCTATGGCTGACACTGCTCACTGTTCACTCCTTGACCCCTTCAAGCAGCGTATTATCCTCTACCCACTTTATACCTTGTGGCAAGGTAAATATGAAAGACCCAACAGGAGATTTCTTACAAGATGCAATAAGTTTCGTAAATTTTCCCGACTCGTCGACGCCAGACTGACCAAGTACTGATGATATATCAATTAGCCCTGATTGAGCCGCAAACTCTGCAATAGACAACATATCAGAGATGCCGGTACATTGTTTCTTGCCGTTACCGCTCTGAATCCACGTGTAGAGACAGCTGTCTTTTATGAGATAGTGTTCTGATGAGCCGCCACTTTGTGTGATCATTTTGATTTGCTTACTTTCTATATATAGCTTACTTGATACCCCAGACTCGTCGCTAGATTCGCAGCTCCACGGTCCGACAAGATCGAGTTTTGGCAGATCAAGTATTGCTGCGGGCGTCCCAAGTGGCACCTTGCCTTCCAGCGTCGCACTACTACTTCCATTTGTCATGTCTTTCTGCACATCTCCCATGAGCGCCCGGAAGTCGTCATCAACAGCCTCTTCACTAGTTATTTCTTTATTCACTATTTTGTTATTTTTTTCGCTTGTCATCTGTGGTCGCACAAAGATATAAGCAAAAAGTGCCACAGGTATGGCAAGAAGAATCAGTATCTCTGGTAGTTTCTGGAAAAATGATGTTATGGCTCCTTCAGAATCTACAAATGCTTTGTGTATATGTCTCTTCATATTAATTTTTGATATCTTACAGCAATTTAGCACTCGATTCACTAGCTTCTGCCAAGGACTTGGCGCCATCTTCTACCCCACTCTCAAGATCTATCTTGTCAACTATTCTAGAGAGTTTCAGTGTACGAGTCTGGGCGACTGATTGATACTGCTTGTTAGTACTCTCTATTCTGTCGCCAAGTTTGTCAAACTCCTCATTATATTTACCAAACTCCTCGCGGAATGTTTGGATATATTTCACGATATTTTGGAGATTTTTCTGTATTGAGAAGTTGTCATATGCCTGCCTCACCATACGAAGAATGGCCGTGAAGCTGAAGGGGCCTGCAAATATCACCTTCTGGCGGAGTCCCTCTGTCAGGATCTCGTTCATCTCATCATAAATATGTGAGAAGATCTTTTCATTCGGTACGAAGATGATTACAAAGTCGACAGTGTTCTCTGATGTGTTTACATATTCTCTGGTTGTGACTTGTTTTATCTTTGCCTTCACGTCCTGCTCAAATGCCTTCCTGTACTGCTCTCTTTGCGACTCATCTTTCGTCTCGACTAGCTTCAGAAGGTTCTGATATGGGAACTTCGCGTCCACGTTGATCTTCATACCGTTTGGCAAAAGAAGCGTAAAGTCTGGTCTCGCGCCATCACCCTGTGACTCTTGCTCGAGATAATCCACACCTTTTGAGAATCCTGCGAGATCTAGCAGGTCCTTCGCCACCCTTTCGCCAAATATCCCTCTTTGCTGGTTATTTGAGAGGACAGACTGCAGGCGAGTCGTCGTCGCAATAAGACTATCAGTTTGTTTCGTCTGAAGTGATATTTGCTGACGAAGCCCCTCAAATGACCCGATCCTGTCTCTTTCTGCTTTCTCGAGTCTGTCGTTTGCCAGCTTCAGCTCGTCCTGCAGTCTTTTTATGGTATCTTGGATGATAGTCTGCTTATTTTGGAAGTCTTGCTTGAGGCTGACCGATGCTGACTCAAGCTTCTCCTTCGCAAGCAGGGCTGTCTGCTCACCCGCTGATTGTGTGATCTTGGGTAGTAGATTGTTGAGGGTTTCTTCTATAGATTTGGCAAGGTCACTGCTCTGATTTTTCTTCAAGATAAAGTATGCCACTCCAAAGCCCACTATCGCCCCGATTAGAAACGCCACAATAGATACTAAATTCATAAAAATTAACTTTCAACTTACAATGACAACTAACAAGTAACACTCAATAATCAATCTTCAATCTCCAAGTAATTGGAGATGGCAATCAACACTAACTTTCAACTTCCAATGATTTAGTTGCAACAGTCAATTGCATTTTGCAAATGGCAGTTTTCTTGTAAATTGTTATTTGTGGTTGGCAATTGACTTTTTATTACTTGATAATTGTCATTGATTATTGGAAATTTGTTCGTTCACTTAACAAGCACTGACAGCGTCGACTGTACAAATGACAGAAGTGCTCCATACACTATCGCCCAGACAAATCCATTCACCACAAATCCACCAGGTACAAATACATTCACAATGATTGGCACTATCAAGATGCACAGACCATTTATGACTATACTGAAGAGGCCAAGTGTGATGATATTGATAGGCAAAGTTACGAGCTTCAGGATTGGTCTTATCACAGTATTTACAAAACCTATGACAATACTGACTCCTATCGCAACAACGTAGCTTGAGACCGTGACTGGTGTGTAGCTTGGGAAAAGGACATTTAGTACCATGGCAGAGAAATATACCGCCAGACCATTTAGGAGTATAGATAAAATGAATCTCATAATTTCAGAATTTGAGAAATTGTAACCATCTATCATAAAGCTCGGACGTTGCCTTGATGTCTGCTGCATTGTAACGAGCTATATCCAGATACCTTCCTGCCTTATAAAGATCTGCGACTGCATGGCCATTCACCTCTTCGCTTTTGGGTGTCTGGATGCCAAAGACTCTTGTCCACATATGAAGACTCCCCTTCCGCCTCATTGCTCCGTAGAAAGACAGCTGATCCTGCAGATCCAGATGCGTCTTACCACCTCGCTGCATAGAAACGTATCTATTTGTCATGAGGTTCACTGTCGGTTTCACGCCATGCACGGCAGATCTTATCATTATATATGGCATATCAAACTGATAGCCATTGAAAGTGACAAAAACATCGTATGACTGTGCTATTTCCCAGAATTTGTTGAGCATTTGGGCCTCGTTGACCGGCTCGTAAAGCACGCCGCTCTCTTCTGACTTTTTTTCTTCACTTTCGCCTGTCTGATAGTACACAGCGCTTTTCCCTCTCTCAAAGTCGTGGATACCGATAGCTACTATCTCGCCTGTGAGTGGCGAGAAGCCGAGTCCTTCCTTCAGATTTTTCATGTTATTCTCGAGTTCCTCATCATTTTTTGATTCGTTTCTGATCCATGCTGAGAGACTGTCTTGTGACATCTTATCAAGACTTTCCCAAGCCTCTCCTATTGTTTCTATGTCGAGTATCAGTGTGCGTGTCATAAGGCAAACACATGGTATCAAACTAGACGAAATGTGCAACTGGCAACTGACTACTATATAATTCTCCAATGAAACTAAACTCTCTCACACCAGATGAAGCAAGAGTGATTGTTCACAAAGGTACAGAAGCCCCATTCACAGGAGAATACGAAAATGAAAGTAGGAAGGGTACATATATCTGCAGAAGATGTGATACTCCACTTTACAAGTCAGAAGACAAGTTTGACAGTGGATGTGGATGGCCAAGCTTTGATGATGAGATGCCAGGCGCCATAACAAGGATACCTGATGAGGATGGCGAGAGAACAGAGATAGTGTGCACCACTTGTGGCGCACACCTAGGTCACGTTTTCTCTGGCGAAAGACAGACAAAGAAGAATGTCAGACACTGCGTAAACTCAATCAGCATGAAGTTTGTCCCTGCAATAGGCACTAGGCACTCCCGATGATTATCGGGACTACCTGCACTAAGCTATTGCCATTGCACTAGCAAGTGCAAGATACGTAGGCTCTAGGCTCGAAGTTTACCCTGAGCGTAGTCGAAGGGCTCTCTGCTCTAACTCATTGTAACTCTACTGGCTTACATACTCCGCTGAAGAAGTCGTATATATCACATTCAGTCTTCGGGTAGAAGTAACACTTACCCTTGTCGTTCCCCTGATCGTCTATCATACCCCCCACATACTCCCCTCCTGCTATCACGCAATAGCGCACTACATCACTCACTTTTGACTTTATACGAAGGCCGCCTCTTGGACATTTGTTCTTGTAGAGCGCCCACTCCTCACACACACCCTCCACTCCATCCTTCGGCGGGAATACACACACTCCATATTCTTTTCCTTGTCTATTTTTTTCGATCTTGAGAGCTCCGCCTTGGCTAGTACAGTATTCTGACGCCTCATTCTTCACATGCAGAAATGTGGGGTCTGGGGTGGGTGTGGTAGATGGCTGTATCTCTGATGCACGCCTGGCTGAATCTTTTTCTTGTACATATAGCACCACGAGTCCTGCAAGGACTATCCCGACAAGCATAGCAAGAGTCATATACACAACATGTTTATCTAGTTTCATAAGAAATAAAATTTTCAATATTCAATGACAACCCTTAAGTAAATGTCAATTATCAAAATTCAAGATTCAAGTAATTTTCAACCATCAAATGCCAACTAACAAATATTGGGAATTGAATATTGGCGATTGGTTATTACCTGATTGTTGTCATTGGTAATTGATTATTGATTACAGGTTCCCACAGCCTCTTCAATATTTTTGTATCCATCTTTCTCCATCATCTTTGCTAGTCCTTCATTTATCTGCGCTACCGTCTGGGGACCTCCATATATTAGTCCTGCGATAAGCTGGATAAGGCTCGCGCCTCGCCTTATCTTTTCGTAAGCATCACTAGCTGTAAATATACCACCCACTCCTATTATCACAAGGCTTTTGCCATACGTTTTGTAGGTTTGCGAAATGAGACTATTTGATAGATCCCATGTGGGTTTACCACTTATCCCGCCTTTTGCATCATCTGCCATCTCACCCTCTATCACACTCGGGTCTTTGTGATCTTTGTTCAGATTGCCTATTATCACACCAGATATCTTGTATTTCACTGCCACATCTAGTAATAATTTGAATTCGCTCCAAGCAAGATTTATTGGCATCTTCAGAAATACTGGCTTTTTGTCTTGGACCTTCATCATCTCAGGCAGCAACCTCTCTAGCTTCTCTGGAGTCGCAAATGGCTCACCACCAAATGTGTTCGGACAAGAGATATTTATGGTATAGAAATCGCCAATACTAGCGTCTGCAGCTCTACGGTAACACTCTACATAGTCTTTTATCCCATCTTCCATGCCTGTCGTCTCACAGCTATTCGTCTTACCTATTGAGATGCTATATGGAATATTTATATTCTTATAACTCAATATCCGTTTAATTATTTTTTCTATTCCAATATTTTTCAGACCATAGTTCACAAGGATGGCCTTCGAAAGGGGCAGTCTGACTAGGCGTGGCTTCGGGTTACCTTCATATGGGTGAAGCGTCACAGTACCCACCTGGGTGAAACCAAATCCGACAGAAGGCAAGATCTCAAGTAGCTTTGCATCTTTGTCATATCCTTCAGACAATCCAACAGGATTCCTGAAATGGATGCCCAAGATTGTTTGTTCGAGTTTTTTATCTTGATAGCTGAACAAGATCGACAGGAATTTCTTCGCACATACACACTTGCCAAGCAAGTGCCCAACCATGAGAAAAAAGTCATGTATGTCTTCGGGAGGTATGAGGAAAAAAAGAGGTTTTGCGATCTGTCTATATATCGCGCCTATGATTTTGTGATGAACCATAGTCGACATTATACTTTCTCGACATTCTGTTTTGGTGGGAGGGCGCGACGTCTCGAGAGATACTTCGCAAATCTAGATATCTCAAGAGCCAAAAGTAGTGCAAACATGAAGAGTGATACGATAGATAGCGGGTCAGATAGCTTTTGGTAATACACACGGATTAGAACTATATGCGCAATGACGAGAACCCCTGATATATATACCAATCTATGTAGCCTCTTCCACCAAATACCTAATTTCCTCATAGCTAGCGCGAAAGATGTCGCACCGAGTGCAATCAAAATATATGAGGCTATAACCCCTACTATCACAGAAGTTTGATAAAAAGAGTCAGACTCCATGAGCCCCTGTGGCCCACCAAGGTATTTGAATATCATGATGAGTCCGTGTGTCTCCGCGAAAAGTAGCGCCACTATGCCGTGAGCCTTGCGACTTTTTATGAGCCACATACGTAGTGGATAGCTACGAAAGTGAGCATTTAGTGCAGAAGTGAGGAGTGAGATGTATAGGAAAAATGTGGCAGTGTAAGCTAATAGCTTACCATTTTGTAACCCATCTGCGACATTTTTTGTACTGATTACGAAATATGTGATAGCGATAATCGCCATCGCATACAATATATTGTCGTATTTGATAAATGACCTAATATTCATGCATTCGAAAACTATTCAACCTGACTGTCTTTATAAACCTTATTAGCTTTACAAACCTTAAAAACCGTTAGACCCTCACTTCGCGAGTTCTCCTATGTAATAATTACTCAAGTATCCTCTGGCTTTTTGCGAATGTGGCTTGTTGTCCTTTGGTCTCAAGTTGAACACAGCGGTCGCATCCTTGCCACAACCAAAGAGTATTGCGGCACCTCCTGGATGGATTTGTTTTTGTATATATGGAGTCACATCATATACTTTCCCTTCTATAGCAAGCCAGCAGTCCTCTGCTTTGCTATGCTTTGCTATATCTTCAAGTGTGTATGATTTTGCATCTGTCATTGCTTCTGCTGATCCTGTCGCCTCTGCCGTTACATCGGGTTGAGCTACATCCATATCAGTATTTTCGACTTCCTCTGTCTCCATCCCTTCTGACTTCTCGACTTGGGTCGACGAACCAAGGAAAAGCTGATAGGAGATAACTGCTGCCACAACCAAGACTAGCGCCACACTTGCTATTATTACGTTTTTGTTCATATTATTTATAATTTTTAGGGTCTTATATTGTAGGAAACGATGCAGTATTACTCAAGCGTATTTTGAAATAAAACAATAGATGTTATCGTCACTTGCAGAGTTCTTTCGGCATTGGCGCAGATGGCATACCGTGTTTTACCCACTTCCCGTTATCACAGATCCAAGCATCCTCTGGTGTCGAAAATCGAAAAATTGAAATCACAAATATCAGAACAATTACCAAAAGATATGCGTATTTCATAAGCTTCACTTTCTTAATGTAAAAAAGATAAGAATACAAAATAGGCAGAAGAGCAGCAAACATAATACTACCAAAAATGATGACAGGCGCGTACCAAAGCACAAAAGCTTCAATGAGCACTATTAGTCCAGCAAAGACAAACGTCCAGCTCGCATATCTATGAGTTTTGTTCCAATTCTCTTCAGACTCCAGCGACCATGGTGTACGAATCCCTATGAAATAGTTTTGGCGAACTTTTGATAAGTAATTTCCGATAAGGATAAACAAAGTGCCAAGACCCAAAAATAGTGGTGACATGATATTCGTGTCACCTTTCAGAGATGCATAGACGACTATTCCATGTATGTATATCATGAAGGAAATGATGCCTGTCTTCATGATGTCCCACTCATGTGCAAACAAAGCATATTTTTCCTTCTTGGGATCAAACTTAGGGGCAAAATGAAACAAAAAGTATAGAAAGATAGCGAGACCTGGCATGAGCCATGCTGCGAGACTCTTTGTCATATACGAATCGACTTTACCAAGATAATTCCAGTGCATGGGCATTTGACTTGGCAAACTTGGGAAGACGAAAGCAGTAAAAACAAAAGCTAGGATTATTAATACGACACTAAAGTATTTCATTTTTTCTGAAAAAAACTAATAACTATTTTAGTAACTTCTTCAAATACAGATGTATTTAGTGAATACTGGATGAACTGCCCCTTCCTTTCTGTTATTACGAGATTGGCCCTCTTCAGAATATCTAGGTGATGTGAAAGAGTGGCTGCTGTGAAGTCGAACTTCTTGCCTATCTCGCCGACCGTCATGTCCTTTTCTTTCAAAATTTCTAGTATCTTCCGTCTGCTTTTGTCAGAAAGTGCTTGAAAAATGGTGTCCATACTTTTTGCTTAACTATTATTTAGATGATTAGATGACTATCTAAATATATACCCCTACGATCACCCTGTCAAGTGAGAAAAAAATTGCGCTCAATTGTGCCAATTATTTGTCATTGCGATCCTGAGCTTGTCGAAGGAGAAGCAATCTAAAAAATGATAATGTTTTATCTATGAAGATCAATAAGCTGCAGTTTTTGTTTTTTATTCAGTTTTTTGATTTCGAACTCTCTTTGTAGCGCCTTTTTCTGCAGTCTGAATTTCTCAAAATACACAAGTTTCACTGGCCTTCTACCGCGCGTATACTTCGCACCTCTCATGCCCCCATTGTGCTCCTCTACCCTCTTCTCAAGATCACTAGTCTTACCACAGTAGAGTGTATTGTCTGCGCAGCGGATGAGATAGACAAAATACATACGTCACGTCAATTTACAATTTTCAATTCCAAATTTTCAATTTTATGACACTACTCGACCTAATGGTCGAGATATCTGTCACACCGTAGCACGAGCGGTGTCCAGTGGAAAAAATTTTCTCTGGATACCGGCGTCCGCCGGTATGACGACGCGAGCGTCGAGGAATGAGATTCAACGATCCCTGCATACCTGTCAGGCATGTTATCTCGACAATTCCCATTTCGAAATCAGCACTTTCATCTCCTCTTCGAAATCTGGGAGAAATACTATTTCGATTTTGTGACTATTTTTCGCATTCAATTCTTCACTGCTCACTGACCCTTCATAATATTTCTTATCAATCATCTCTGGAGTTTTGCGATACGCATACACGATTCTTTTTATCCCAGCCCAAGCACTTGCGCAGAAGCACATGTTGCATGGCTCAAGCGACGCGTAGAGCGTCGCTTGAGCCAAACTCGTGGTCTTACTATACTTGCAGGCGTCACGTATGGCGACGCTCTCGGCGTGTGCGGTCGGATCATGTAGCACATTTCCTATGCTTATCCCTCGACCCACAATACTATCATCCTTCACAACTATTGCTCCATCTGGGAAACCATGAGCTTCTATAGATTTCCGTGCCTGCTCCACTGCGATTTTTAGGTAATGTTCGTCTTTCATCTGTACTGTAGAAATAGGTATATCACATATGCGACATACAGTGACAACATGATCACACCCTCTATCTTCCCCACCTTGTACTTATCCAGTACAAATAAGAATATGAAGGTAAGTAAAGTCACAAAAAGCAAGAAAACAATGTTTATAACATCTGATATGTTTACAGGTATTGGTCGCAAGACTGCGGTAGTGGCCATTATGAAAAATATATTGAAGATATTCGACCCAATCACATTTCCGATAGCTATATCTGTGAAGCCTTTACGGGCTGCCATGACGTTTGTGACAAGCTCTGGGAGCGATGTCCCAACAGCCACAACCGTGAGACCAAGAAGTGCCTCGCTCACCCCGAAACTCCTGGCTATTGCGAGCGCCCCATCTACTGTCATCTTGCCACCAGCTACGACAGCAAGCAGTCCAAGTACTAGATATATACCAGACTTCTTGAGTGACATATCTCTTACATCAGGTGATACTGCATCTGTATCTTTTGCTATGCCGAAAGTGTAATAAAGAAAAATGACAAATATAAATAGTAGAAAAATTCCATGTGACATATTGAGACTCCCCACGACCGTATTCCCATCCTTACCAATGATTTCCCAAATGCGTGATGTATCTATTTTTTGTTGAAGTGCGAAAAGTAGAAGTAGTATCGCAGCGAGGAATGACATGGGGATCTCTTTCCACACGGTATTGTGCTTCACAACAAGTGGCGTGATGGTGGCGGATATACCAAGAATGAGTAGAATATTTGCAATATTTGATCCGACTACATTGCCGAGTGCTATCGCAGTATTACCATTGACTGCGCTCACCATATTAACTACCAGTTCTGGGAGAGATGTCCCAAATGCCACAACTGTGAGACCTATCACTACCTGGCTTATTTTCATTCTCTTGGCGAG